>NZ_JBICVV010000035.1:0-53916 GCF_043199295.1 Streptomyces sp. NPDC048612 | reverse complement strand
GCTCGCGGACCGCTACCGTGCGGGAGTCGTCCTGGCCTCCCTGATTCTCTGGCTCCGTGAAGCGGCCAGGTAATTATTTGTCAGACAGGCTCTAGTGGGTGTCTCTCCGATCATCGGATCGTTGGTCCGGTCGTGAGCCACGCGCGCCGCGGCCGGATCGCCCCGTACTCAGTTCGCCCCGCCGAGGGCCGTCGGCGAATCGGCGTCGTGCAGCAGCATCCGCGGCGTGCCCGAGCCGTCGGCCGGCACCCGCCAGACGTCGGCGCGGCCGCGCCCGCTGGGCAGGGCGTAGGCCACAGTGTGCCCGTCGAGCCAGGCCGCCTGGTCGTCCACGGACCGCGTCTCGGCCAGGGGCGTGACCCGGTGCGTGGCCACATCGAGGACGGAGAGCCGCCAGCCGTGGGAGGGCTGGTCGTCACGGGCCGATTTGAAGGCGATACGGGTCGCGTCGGGGGACAGTGAGGGGCACTCGACATTCGCGCGGAGCGCGCGCAGGGTGCGGTGCGCGAGGTCGCCGCGGACCAGATAACGGTGCCCCTTGGTGGACAGGGTCGCGTAGAAGTGTCGGTCATCAGGGGCGAAGGTGACGCCCCAGATGTTGAGGTCGACGGCGGTGTAGGGCTTGCCGTGCAGGGTGACGTGCCAGTCCTCAAGCGTCGGGACGAGCCGCTGCGTACGGGTGTCGAGGATGCCGGCCCGGGTGGAGAAGCGGCCGCCGTTGTAGGAGTCACCGGCGACGAAGACCGTCCAGGCGACCATACGGCCGCTGGGCGACACCCGGGCCCGGTTGGGCACCCCGACCAGCGGAAGGGTCCGCCGGACCTTCAAGTGGCGGTCCATAACGGCAAGTTGGTAGGTCTTCAGTCCGCCGTCCAGGCGCAGGCACAGGGCAGTGCCGCCGGACGCGTGGACCCGGGTGCAGGAGACCGGTGAGGTGATGCGCCGTCCCCCGGGCCGGTCGGCGCTGACGGAGATCAGGTGGTCACGGCTGCCGGGAGCCGTGCTGCGGGCGATGATCCGCGGACCGGGGGCGACGGACACCGAGGAGGCCGCACCGGCGGCCGCGGTGGGCCGGGCGGCATGGCGGATCGCCAGCGTCGCCAGGACGGCGAGGACGACGGTGGCCACGGATACCAGGAGCACGGGGTGACGCCGGGTCATACGGTGACCTCCTCGACACGGGGACGGGCCAGGACGCCCGCGGTGAGCGCGACGGCGAGCAGTACGGCGCAGGCGGCCGCAGCGGTGGCGGGGCCGGCGCTCCACTGCGACCAGGCAGCCCCGAACGCGACGGACGAGCCGAAGTAGGCCAGCGCCTGCACGGTCTGCACCAACGCCATCCCGGTGGTGCGCAGTTCGGGCGGCAGGGCGGGGCCGGCGAGCGCCATGAGGACACCGTCGGTGGCGGCGTAGAAGGTGCCGTAGCAGCAGAGGGTGAGGACGGTGGCGGCCGTGCCGGACAGCGGAGAGCACAACAGCACGTAGACGGCGAAGAGCATGCCGTAGCCGCACATCAGCATGGACTTGCGGCCGATGCGGTCGGCGAGGGCCCCCAGAGGGGCGGCGAGCAGGAGGTAGACGAGATTGGTACCGACGGCGAAGAGCGGGAACCAGCCCGCGGGCACGCTCTGCCGGTGCATCAGCTGGAGGTAGACGAAGCCGTCGCCGATGGTGGCGAGTCCCAGCAGGCCGGCCGCGTACGCCAGCCGGCGGACGCCGCGACGGCGCAGCAGGTCACCGACGGCACGGGGGCTGACGGTACGGGTAGTGGGCCGCGCCGCACGGTGGTCGCGGGCGAATGCCAGCAGGACGACGACTGCCAGGGCGGCGATACAAAAGCTGGTGATGAAAATCGCGTCGAAGGCGCGGGGCGAGGCCGCCCCGATGAGCGAGAGCAGGCCCAGGGCGACGAGCGGGCCGGCGAACGCGCCCGCGCTGTCCATGGCCCGGTGCAGGCCGAAGGCGCGGCCCAGCACCGTCTCGGGCACCGAGAGGGAGATCAGCGCGTCGCGCGGCGCGCTCCGCAGCCCCTTCCCGGTCCGGTCGCCGACGATGACCGTGCCGAGCGCTCCCACCGAGGACCCGGCTGCCACCAGCCCGAGTTTGGCGAGCGCCGAGATGCCGTATCCCGCGGCGGCGACCGCCTTGCGGCGCAGGGTGCGGTCGGCGACATAGCCGCCCACCACGCGCAGCAGAGCGGTGGCGCCCGTGTAGAGCCCGTCCATCAGACCGTAGGCGGCCGGGCTCATCTGGAGGGTGAGGACGAAGTAGAGGGGTAGTACGGCGGTGACCATCTCCGCGGAGATGTCGGTGATCAGGCTGACGGCGCCCAGCGCCAGAACGTTGCGCCCTACGGCCGCGAAGGCGGGACGCGGTGTTGTGCCCGCCCCGTCTTTCGGTGCTCGTTCGATACTGGACAGGTACACGATTGAGGTCCCCGCCTTTCGTGCTGTTCGGTCTGCTGCTTCTGGTCCCACTGGTCCATCTGTCCCTCCGGCCCGCCCGGCCCGGGGCCGCCGCCGGGTGACGACGGCGGCCCCGGTCCGGCATCAGGTCACTCCGCGGTCCAGATGTCGCTGAGAGGCGCCTTGTCCGCCGCGCCGCCGAGCGCCGGCAGCCCGTACATGTCCTCCAGCGTGCGCAGGACGCTGTAGTGGTTGATCTGCTGCTTCGACTCGTAGCCGACCTTCACGTGCGCGCCCACGAACGAGGTGTAGATCTGGTTGACCGAGGTGAAGTTGTCCTCGTCAAAGGTCACCACCAGCAGGCTGTTGTGGGTCTTGGCCCACTGCGCGTAGTTGTCGAGGTGGTCCTTGAGCCAGGAGTCCCCGGTCCCCACCGAGCAGTCGTGCATGTCGTGGCACATGTCGGGCACCACGAACGACACCGTCGGCAGCTTGCTGTAATCCGAGGGGAAGCTGGAGTACGGCAGGTGGTGAGCGGAGTCGCCGACCGTGGGGAAGTCTGCCCAGGGGGCATGCTTACGGCGGTAGTTGCCGCTCTTGCAGCCGGTGTAGCCGGCTTCGGGCAGGCCCTCCGAGTACGCCTTGAAGGTCTTGCCCGCGTCGATGAGCTGCTGACCGAGATTGCCCTTGGAGAAGTCGTTCGGGCAGCTGTCGTCGTCGACGCCCTGCATCGAGCCGGAGAAAAGACCGATGTAGTTGGGCTGGCTGGGGTGGGTCAGGCCGAACGAATTGGCGGACAGGGCACCCTGCTTGGCGAGCGAGTTGAGGTAGGGCGCCGCGGAACTGCCCTTTATGGACGTGTAGTTCTTGTTCTCGAACGGTACGACCACGATGTGGTCGTACCGCGGCAGCGAGGCGTCCGCCGCCGTGGCGGAGGCGGCTGTCGTCGTGCGCCTGCCGCTGTGCTCGTCCGGTTCGGACGCGAAGGCGCTGGCGGCCACCAGTGTCAGGGCCACCGCGGCAGCCGTGGTGGCGAGGTGGGCGAAACGCATGAGGTACCTCCTGGGGGTGGGACGGAAATGTGCGGTGGAGCCGTGGGGGGTGAGGGAGTGACGTATGAGCGGGGCGGTTGCCCCAGAGGGACGGCAGGCGTTACCGCACGCCCAGGCCGCCGGTGAAGAGCAGCCGGTTGGGGCTGCCGCTGCCGGCGTCGGAGACCTTGCCTTCCGTGGCGTTGTCGAGGAGTGCCTGGTGGACCTCCGCAGGGGAGGCGTCCGGGTGCGCGGAGAGGTAGAGGGCGGCGGCCCCGGTCACATGCGGTGCGGCCATCGACGTGCCGGTAAGGCTGTGGGTGTCCGTGTCCCCCGTGTACCAGGCCGAGAAGATGCCCGTTCCCGGGGCGAAGAGGTCGGTGCAGGAGCCGTAGTTGGAGTCGGAGCGGCGCCGGTCGTCGGACGTGGCGTTGTTGACGACGAGGGCGGGGGCGATGTCACCCGGTGAGTTGTCACAGGCGTCGGCGCCGTCATTGCCCGAGGAGACGACCCAGGTGACCCCGGAGGCGATAGACTTCCCGATCGCGCTGTCCTCGCTGCTGTTCTTGCCGCCGTTGATGCTCATGTTGACCACGGCGGGCCGGCCGGCATGCGCGGTGATCCAGTCGGCCGCCGCGATGATCGACGACGAGGAGCCCTTGCCGCTGCAGTTCAGCGCGCGCACGGACACCAGCTTGACGCCCTTGGCCACGCCGTAGTCCCTGCCGCCGATGGTGCCGGCGACATGGGTGCCGTGACCGGCGCAGTCCTGTCCGTTCTGCCCGTCGCCCACCACGTCGGCCCCGACGGATGCCCGGCCCTGGAACTGACTGTGCGAGGTGTGGATACCGGTGTCGACGACATACGCCGTGACCCCGCTCGCCGTCGTGGCGTACGAGTAGCTCTTGTCCAGCGGCAGGGCCGCCTGGTCCACCCGGTCGAGCCCCCACGACGGCGGGTCGCTCTGGACAGCGGAAGCCTGGACCTCAGCGTCCTCCTCCACGTAGGCGACACCGGGATCGGCCGCCACCCGGCGCGCCTGATCGGCGCTCATCGCGGCCGCGTAGCCCCTGAGCACCGTCCCGTAGGTCTGCCGGACGGCACCGCCGTGCGCCTTCACGAGGCGGGCGCTCTCGTCCCGCACAGAGCGGGCGGACAACGTGCTGTCCTTGAGCACGACGACGTACCGGCCGGGAAGGGCATGGTCGGAGGTACGGACGGCGGGAACGGACGGCGCGTCCTCCGCATAGGACACGTATCCGGCGAGCAGGGGGGCCGCTGCCGAGAGGGCGACGACCGTGGCGAGCCTTGATATGCGCAGGGGCACAGCTACTCCAAGGGGGATGCGGGGCCCGGAAATCGCGGGCACCCATTGGTGTACCGGCCGCTCAAGGGCAGTGGCGGCACAGTTGTGTCAGTGGCACAGGTGCGCAACCCGCATCCGGCGCCGCATCCCCTCGGGACGGGAGGCCGTCAGATCCACTCCTTGCGGGCGGCGTGCAGGGCGAGTTGAAACCGGCTGGTGGCACCGGCGAGTTGGTAGAGCCGCTCCGTGTGCCGGGAGAGGGTGCGGCGGCTGATGCCCAGCAGCTGCGCGATGGTGTCGTCGGTGACCCCCGTCCCCATCAGCTCCAGGATGCGGCGCTGGACCGGGCGCAGCGCGGGCGGCACCTGTTGGCTGAGGTGCATGGGGTGGCCGGAGCGCCAGGCCGTCTCGAACAGCCCCAGGAGCGCGGTCAGCAGGCTCGACGGTCGCACCAGAAGCAGCGCCTCATTGGATTCCGCCTCGACGGACGACATCGAGACGATCGCCAGCCGCCGGTCGAAGACGGTGAGTTTGACCGGGACCGTCGACAGCACCCGGGCTTGCTCCCCGGCGGCAATACACGGTTCGATATTGACCGCGTAATAGGTACCGTTCTGGACCGCGGAGCTGGAATACACCACGCGGTACTCCACACCCCGTGCGAGGTTTTCCACCTCTACGTCATTCGCCCCGCCGTCCGTGTGATAGGGCGGGGAATCGAAGCGGACCACTTCGGACTCGACCGCTTTCTCGAACTGCCAGATACGATCCACGATCTGTGGTCCGGTCACCACTTCCACGAGATCGTCGGTGGTCTGCGCACCCGTGCAGCGCCGATAGGCGCGGTAGGCGTGCAACGCGGCCAGCTGGGCCTCCCGGACCTCGGCCGACCGGATGTGCACGAGGCGGTCCAGCGCGATGCTGGGCTCCGTGGGAGACAGCGGGGCGGCATCGTCGGCACCGCCGGCGACCACCAGCCCCAGGTCTATCAGCCGCCCGACGGCTTCCTCCACCTCCGCCCGCTCCCACCCCAGCAGCTCCCCGAGATTCCCGGCATTGCTCCGCCCGGCCTGCAACAGCGCCTGGAACAACTCGGCTTCCCGCTGCGCCACCCCGAGATCCCTGAGATATGCCGACAAATCCCTGTCATTCACATGACCCCCCGCGGTAACGGACTTCGATTGACGAACAGGCCGCGACGGCCGTCATCGTGACACGCGACAATCGACTGTCAAGTCGAATGAGCAATTAATTCCAAGAAACCACAGAAAGGATTTCTTTTGGCGCGGACCGACGTCGGCGGATATCGCCCCGAGTGCCCCAAAAATCCATGCGGAGAGGGGGTCTGACGGTAAGGCAGCTGCGCCCTTCAGGGAACGGCAAATGGGCCGGCGAGACAGGTGGCGGCGACCGTCACCACCCTCCTCGGCGGCACCCCGAAGAAGCTGCACCGCACCCTATGACCCGGAGCGCCGCGCCACTGCTTGAGGCGGTTGATGCAGCGTTCGACAGTGTTCCGCTGCTTGTGGCCGCGCGAGGGTCTCAAAGGTGTGGCGGTGATCGGCCCACGGCCTGCCCCGGATCGGATCAGCCGGCATGAGCGGCTCGATCCGGCCCCACATCGCATCAGTGCTCACCAATCGGACGGACGCATCCGATCAACTGACCAATCCATCAAAGAGACACCGCCTAGTAGTGCTTTGTCAGGTGGTGTCGTAGGGCTGCCGTGGCACGGTCTGTTGGCAGGGGGGCAGGTCCCGGTCCAGGTGGCCAGGAGGTGCTGGAGGAAGTTTCAGGGCCTGGTAGAGGGTCAGGCCCTGGCAGAGGCTTTTGGGCTCCTCCGCTGTTCGGTCAGGAACAGGTGGGCGGCGGTGACTAGGGTGACGTGCCGGTGCCAGCCGGCAAAGGAGCGGCCTTCGAAGTGGTCCAGGCCCGGAGCGGTCTTCATCTCCCGGTAGTCGTGTTCGATGCGCCAGCGGGACTTTGCCAGGCGGACGAGGTCTTTGACGGGCAGGTCGGCAGGCAGGTTCGAAATCCAGTACTTCACCGGCTCGTCCGCGCCTTCGGGCCACTGAGCGATCAGCCAGGCCAGAGGGATCGTGCCCTCCCGCGGCCGGCTTGGGCCGCCGCCTCGCCAAACGGACCCGCACCAGCACGAAGTGCGAGCTCATCGCGGCTTTGGAACCCTTGCGCCAGAACACGGTCCGGCCCTGGTGGCGACCTGCCGCCAGGACGTGTCCGCGTAAGGAGATCGGACGGGTAGCGCGGCAGCGGCCTGGGACCCACTCCGCCGTAGGCGGGCTGATGCGGTTCGGCTGCCGGGCCACTCCTGGTGAGGCGGTTCCGTCCTTGGGGAAGCCGGTGTCGTCCACCACCCATACCTGTGGCCGCACGACCCGCACTGCCCGCCAGGCCAGGCGGGCCCGCACGTCCTTAACCGGCCAGGTCGAGGACGTCATGAACTGCTGCAACTGCTGGTGATCGATTCCCAGGCGCTCGGCCATCGGCTGCATCGACTTGCGCCGCCCGTCCAACAACAGGCCCCGCAGGTATAACCCGCCCTTGGCTCGCTGATCACGCCGCCCCAACGGCGCGAACACCTCCCCGGCGAACTCCTCCAACTGCTGACGGCACCCGGCAAGCTCCCCAGCCCTCATACAGCCAGCGAACTACCGAACACCCACCGCGACAAGACCACGTAACAAAGCACTACTAGGCAGTTTCGTTTGGATCACCGGCGGACCAGAGGAAGATGCCTGCGATGTGGAGGCCGGCCAGGTAGATGGCTGCGGTCTTCTCGTAGCGGGTGGCGATGCCGCGCCACTGCTTCAAGCGGTTGATGCATCGTTCGACCGTGTTGCGTTGCTTGTATCTCTCGCGGTCGAAGGCGGGTGGCCGGCCGCCCTGGCTGCCTCGGCGAAGACGGTGGCTTTGCTGGTCGGCCGGGACGGGGATCACCGCGCGGATGCCGCGCTTGCTCAGGTGCTCGCGGATGGCGCGTGAGGAGTACGCCTTGTCAGCCAGGACCACGTCCGGCCTGGTGCGAGGCCGTCCACGGCGGCGGGGCACACGCAAGCGGGCCATCACCTGCGGGAAGGCGGGAGCGTCTCCGGCTTGTCCGGCGGTGAGAGTCCGGGAGTAACGGCTCGATCCGCGCCCACTGCGCGTCAGTCAACGGCACACCCGGACCAACGAACCGATGATCCGAACGAAACGGCCTAGCCGCCGGACGGTAGGACTGGTCCGGCTATGGAGTCCGGCTATCCCCTCAGGCCAGTCCTCGATCTGCGCGACCGTCAACGATTCATCACACAGTCAGCCCAACGACCAAGACGAAGCCCCGTCACGCCACATGCGGTTGCAGTACTAGGGCACGGTGACAGCACCGTCGTGCGGTTGCTCGCCTTCTGGCCTCCAGGCTCTTCACATCTGTCAGTGCGCCATGCGGGAGGCGCCGTGGATTTCAGCAGGTAGCCGACCGCACTCGTTTGACCTCGTAGCCCTTACCTTCGCCCCGCGCACAGAGGGTCTGATTCATCGTGCTCCCCCTGACGCGGTGCGGAGTTCTCCACCACCCAAGTGGCGATCTGGGTGCGTGAGTCGAAGCCGAGTACGGCGAGCAGGCGATACACGTGTCCTTCCACCGTGCGTGGGGACAACACCAGCTTGGCGGCGATCTGCTTGTCGGTCATACCTTGCGCAAGCAGCTCGATCACCTGCCGTTGTCGTCGCGTCAGGGCCGTTGGTGGGTGCTCGGGCCTCAGTGGGGTCGGCGGGGTGGGGGGCTCGCCGAGTGCGTAGTGGGTTGCCTGGTCCAGTGTGAGCTTGGTTCCCCTCTTCACGGCGGCGGCATAGGCGGTATCGCCGAGGGAACCGCGCAGCCGGGCTTCGCATTCGCTGTGGTAGTGAAGGAGGCGGCCGAGGCTGGGCAGTGCGATGCCGACCGACAGCCAGGCTGTTTGGGCGGCACCTAGGAAGGCAGCGGCCTGTTCACCACGTCCGTCCTGTGCTGTGGCCCAGGCCAGGGCCTCAAGACACTGGGCCACGCCGAGGAGATTGCGGCCGGATCGGGCGCTGCGCAGCCCGTCCTGGAGCAGCGGGATCGCTCGCTGGGTGTCCCCACGGAGCCAGTGCTGGAGCCCGAGGAGCCACAGCGCGTAGGAGCGGGACCATCGCGCATCGTGGGCGTCGCACAGGGCCAGGCACTGTTCCGCCATTGCGGAGGCACGCGGGTCGCCGGTCAGACAGTAGGCAAGGGCGAGGAAGAACAGGGCCATCCACTCAGCCCACAGGTCCGTGGTGGCCCGGTGGCGGTCGAAAGCCTCCTCCAGCAGGCGCACCGCTGCGGGGAGGTCTTCTCGGAAGAGTGCCGTCAGTCCAGCGAACTGCACGGCGTGGGCCAGGGATTCCGCATCGCCCAGCCGTTCCGCAAGGTCCTGGCAGGCATCCGACCGGGCCTGCGCGGTGGAGATATCGCCGAGCAGTAGGGCCAGCCAGCCGTCGACCCTCAGTGCTCTGGCTCGGGCCGGGGTCGGTTCGGTATCCCGTGCGAGGGCCTGGCCGAACCAACGGCGTTCTTCCTCCAGATTGCCCGCGCCCAGCGCGTTGCCCCACAAGGAAATGGCCAGGACGAGCCCGGCGTCCACCTCGTGCGGTGTGTTCAGGCAGAACTCCAGGGCCGCGCGGATGTTGGCGCGCTCCAGGCACAGACGGGTGGACCAGGTCTCTTGGCGTGCGCTGAACCAGTCAGCTTCCGCCCTGGCGGCGAACTCCCGGTAGTGATCGCGGTGTCGACGCTGTACGGCTGCCTCCTCCCCGCCAAGGCGCAGGAGATCGCGGCCGTATTCACGGATCGTCTCCAACATGCGGTAGCGCCCCAGGCCGGGCTGCATCTCCATGGTCAGCACTGACTTGTCCAGCAACTCCGAGATGACACCGAGGACTTGCTCGCGGGCGAGCTTCTCGCCCGCGCAGACCGCTTCGGCCGCTTCCAGGTCGAAGCCGCCACAGAAGACGGAAAGGCGTGCCCACCCCCACTGCTCTTGGGGTGTGCACAGGTTGAAGCTGCAGTCGATCGCCGCGCGCAGCGTCTGCTGCCGTGCCGGCGCGGCGCGACTTCCCTGATTCAGCAAATCCAGACGGTCGCCCAGAACGGTGAGGAGCTGCTGAGGACACAGCACCCGCAGCCGGGCTGCCGCCAGCTCGATCGCGAGCGGGAGACCGTCCAAACGGTGGCAGATGCCGGCGACGGCCCGGCGATCGTCCGCACTGAGTGTGAATTCGCCGAGGACGGCCGAGGCCCGCTCCACGAACAGCTGCACCGCAGCATGGCCTTCGGCGGCGGTGGCCGGTCAGGATTCGGCGTCGACAGCGGCGGCACGGTCAGCAGGGCCTCGGCGTCGATGCCGAGTGACTGTCGACTGGTCACCAGCACCTTCAGGCCGGGCGCTGCGGCAAGCAGCGTGCGGACCAGGACGGCACTGGCGTTGAGCAGGTGTTCGCAGTTGTCCAGCACCAGCAACAGCTGCTTGTCCGCGAGGTGGTCGACCAGCACCGTCATGACCGGCAAGGCCGATGTGTGGTCGAGACCCAGCGCAGCCAGCACCGTCTGTGCGACCAGTGCCTCGTCCTCCACCGGCCCCAGGTCCACCACCCACGCTCCGTCGGGAAAGGAGCGTCGAACGTCGCGAGCTATCCGTAGCGCCAGGCGGGTCTTGCCGATTCCTCCCGCGCCCGTCAAGGTCAACAGTCTGCTGCGAGTGAGCAATGTCCGTGCCTGCGACATCTCGCGCTGTCGCCCGACGAAGGTGTTGGCTTCCGCTGGTATCCATCCAGCATCCCGTCTTGAACCTGCCATGGGACTCGCCCCGTCTTCCTCGGTGAACTCGTTGCGGCAGTCGGACTTACGACGAGTTCCACGCTGGACCACCGCCGTCGGACAGGAGTGCGCCGCGTAAGTCCGACGTATGGGGACCAGGGACCGCTGCCCGTCGGCCGACGACGCATGCGCGGCGATGGACGGCGTCCTCCCCCTCCGCCTGCGCAGGGTGTTCTCCACATTCGTCCAGGCCGGCATCATCCGCGAGGGCCCGAACCGGGACTCCCACCTCAAGAAGCGCGGCTAGGGCTGCACGCACGTCCGGGCGGTTCTCTCCCCGGCCCGTCGGCGGACCGGCGTTCTGTGGGCGCTTGTGCACGACGGCAGGACAGTCACCTCCGCTCCGCCGGTCGCGCAGGAGGCTTGGCTTCGTCATGGAGAGGCTCCCGGAAACGAGGCGGATGATTCGACTCATTCTTAAGGCGCCGGATCGGGCTGGTCTTCGTCCGGTAGGCCCATCACCGGACCAACCGCTGGTGGCACCCGCATCCCGGCCGTCATCCTCAGGTCTCACCTTCGGCCTGAAGAGCGCGGTGCCCGGGCCTCGGCGCGGGGCGTGTCCGTTACCGTCTTGGGCCTGCGATGGCGTACACCACGGTGCCGCTCGCGAACAGGGCCCACGCGGTCCCGGTGGACGCCGTCGTGGCAGGGGAAGAGATCATCCACATGACCACGTCTCCCGCGGTGCCGCCCGGAGCCGGTCCGAAGAGGGTGAACGCGAGCCAGCAGGTCGGCAGGGTCCATGCGAACTGTGCCCCGCACAGCGCCGCCCCGAGCGCGGCCAGGCCGACCAGGCCCGCGCTGTCCCGGACGACGACCTCGGCGGGGGCGAGCTGCACTCCCGCCGCCTGGACCGTCAGCAGCGCCGCACCGGCGCACGCGCCGGCCAGCAGCACGTGCGCCGCCCGGCGGGGCATCCACCGGATCGCGGCCGTCCTCTCCAGCACGACGTCCCACCCACCGAGCCCGACGGAAGCGGCCGCCACGTTCGCGGTGAGGACCAGGACCGCCATCGCCTGATCCTCCGGTCCCGGGCTGTGGAGGGACCACACCGCCAGCGCGACGAGCGCGACCGCGGCGGCCGAGGCAGGCACTTGCCGTGAACGGGCGTGCAGGATCAGCCACCTCATCGCGTCGCCTTCCCCGCCAGCACCGCAAGCTGGTGGTCCGCCGCGCAGGAGAGGCCGGCGGTGTGCAGTGCGGCGATCCGCGAGCGCTGCTCGGCCGGTGACAGCGCCGTCAGCCGCTGCCAGGCGACGTCGGCGTCCGGCCAGATCGTGCGCACGTACGCGTCGCTGCCCCTCTCCGCCAGCGGTCGGAGCCGGGAATCGTGCAGGGCCCAGCTCGCGGCGACGCTCTGGACAGGGACGTTGCCTCGCCCCCCGCCCTCCCGGTCGTCGTTCCCGTAGCAGCTGGGTGCCAGACCCTGGGCGATCAGCGCGCGGGTCAGTTTCCCACCTGTCGCATCGGCGAGCAGCCGGTCGTCGAAGTCGACCAGCACCACGTCGCCGGAGGGTTCGCGTTTGTCGGCGATCGCGCGCAGCCTGGTGTCCTCCCGTACCGCGTGCGGTGCCTTGTCGCCCAGGACCTCGTGCAGCACGCGCAGCGCCTCCTTGCCGCGCCGGGCGAGCTCGGGCAGGCGTGAGCGGTTCGCCTGCGTCACGCACACCGGTCCGTCACAGACCAGGGCGGCGGCGGCCTTGTCGACGACGTAGGTGTCGCGGGCAGCGGCCGGGAGGACCAGCAGGGCCAGGGCCGCACCGGCCAGGACGGGGATCACCGCGAGCAGCCGGGCCCGGCGGGTCACGGCCGACAGCAGTGCGAAGCCGGTGGCGAGCAGGCCGAGCAGCCAGAGCGTCTGGCCGAGGTGCACGGAGCCCGACAGGGTCAGCAGCATCTCCCGCGGCTCCGCGGTCACCGGAAGCAGCTGGGCGAGCCGGTTCGGCGCGATGCTCGACGGCAGTGTCCCGTCACTGTTCTGCTGGAGAAGGGCCGTCAGCGTGAGGAAGCACAGGACCAGGCCCGGCGGGGTGAGCACGGAGGGCAGGGCTCGCGCGACGCCCATGCCGAACACGGCACCCGCGACGAGGGCCAGCGCCGCCACGAGTGAGATCGGCAGCCAGTCGAGCGGCGTGTAGGTGGTCCGGCCGAGGGCCACCTGGACCCCGCCGACGAGGACCAGGAGGCCGAAGCCCGACGCCAGCGCGAGCGCCATCGCACCGGCCGTCAGCGCCGCACGGCGCCAGGCCGGCCGCGGCACGGTCGTCAGCAGTTCGGCCATCCGCGCGCGGGCTTCGCGCAGCCCGTACACCGCTCCCGTGCCCACCGCGAGCGGCCACAAGAAGGTCAGCAGGGACCGGGTCCACAGGGCCATGGAGGTCCACTGGGCCGTCCACCCCGCGGTGCCCCTCCACCAGAGCCCGTCGTACAGACAGAAGATCGCCAGGCTGCCGCCCAGGACGACGATGCCGGGCCACGGGGCGACGGAGCGCTTCAGCTCGATGCGCAGCACACGTCCGGTCACCAGGCGCCTCCCCGTTGCCCGGAGTTGCGGAGCAGCGCCGAGTAGCCGCGCTCCAGCGGGCTGTCGCCCGGGAAATCGGTGCTGCCCGCCGCGGCCAGGTCCTCCGGCGTGCCCTGGAAGACCAGGCGGCCGTCGGCGAAGAGCACCACGTCGGAGCAGGCGGCCGCGACGTCCTCGACCAGGTGGGTGGAGACGACCACACAGGTGTCGCGGCCCAGTTCCTGGAGCAGCTCGCGAAAGCGCAGTCGCTGCGCCGGGTCCAGTCCGGCCGTCGGCTCGTCCAGCAGCAGCACCGCGGGGTCGTTGACGATGGCCTGGGCGATGCCGGCCCGCCGCACCATGCCGCCGGACAGGGTCTTCATCCGATGGTCGGCGCGGTCCGCCAGGCCCACCCGTTCCACGGCCCGCTGGACGGCCGCGGGGACGTCCGCCTTCGGGACCTCCTTCAACCAGGCCATGTACTCGACGAACTCGCGCACCGTGAAGCGCTTGTAGTAGCCGAGGTCCTGCGGCAGGTAGCCGATCCGGCGACGCAGGGGCCGGTGGTCGACCATCCTGCCCAGGGAGGTGCCGAGCAGCTCCAGTTCGCCCTCGGTGGGGTGCAGCACGGTGGCCAGCGCCCGGATCAGGGTGGTCTTTCCCGCACCGTTGGGCCCCAGGAGGCCGTGGGTACCGATGCCCAGGGAGAGGTCGAGCCCGTCGACGGCCATCTTCTTCCGTCCGACGCGTACTCTCAGGCCACTGGCCCGGATCTGCCAGGCGTAGGTTTTCGGCGCGGTGTCGGCTGCGCTCGTGATGGGCGTCATGCGGTAGTCCCTTGCGAGGGTTGACGATGGTTTCACAGCGTTGAGTACGCGTTTCTGCGGGCGATCACGGCGCCGATGCCGAGCGCCAAGAACAGCCCCCACGCGGGCAGTTGGTCCGGCTGCAGGACACGCTCCAGGTCCACGGGGCCGTGGTCGGTGGCCCACGCGAGTGCCACGACGACGCCCCAGGCGCCCACCAGCCCGGTGGCGGCGCGGGTCACGCCGACCACGCTGCCCAGCGCCAGGGCGGTGGAGGTGAAGGCCAGGGAGGGCAGCAGCCACTGCGCGGCCGACATCGTTCCGGTCAGCCATCCCTCCACCACGAGCGCAGGCAGGACCACCATGAGAACCGCCGCGGTGCGCCGGAGGAGCAGGGGCAGGCCGGCTCGGGCGGTCGAGGCCGTCAGTTCGTGCGCCGGGTCCAGGCCGCGCGACCACGATGCGGCGACACCGCACAGCGGCAGCACGGGTGCGATCGCCAACACGGGAGAGACGCCGCCGAAGAAAATGGGCCGCGCGACTGCGTCCAGCAGCAGCGCCATCAGGGTGACGAGGACGGTCATGGCCAACCACGGGGCCATGACCGGCGTCAGCCAGGCAGCGGCCCACCTCGGGCGGTGTCGCCGCGAGGGCGCCCTGACGGCTGCGTCCAACTGTGGTTCCAGACCGGCCCGGACGGTGTCGACGAGCGCGGCGATGCCGGGCGCCTCGGTGGCCACACAGGCCGCCAGATGGCTCCGGCACAACGCGCAGGTCTCCAGATGGGCCTCCAGCGCCCATACCGTGTCCGCGGCCATCGCCGCGTCACCCCGTGCGTAGTCGTCGATCAACTGCCTCGACGCGTGTTCCCCGCTCATGTCAGCGCCTCCCGCATCGCGATCCGGGCCCGGCGGGCGCGGGTCTTGACCGTGCCTTCGGGCAGTCTGAGCAGGACGGCGGTCTCCCGTATGGAGAGCCCGTCGAGCACCGTGGCCCGCAGCACTTCTCGGAGTTCCGGCGCCAGCCGCCGCAGGGCGTCGCCGACGTCGCCGCCCACGGTCCCGGCGAGTGCCTCTTCCTCCGCCGCGGGCACCACCGCCCGCTCGGCGGCGGCGACCGGCGGTTCGGCGTGGTGGGCACGGCGCCGGAACGCGTCGACGAGGCGACGCGCCGCGATCGTCCACAGCCACCCGACGGCCGTCCCGCCGACCGCGCTCCCGGCGAACGCGCCGGCCGCGCGCCACACCGCCAGATAGGTCTCCTGCATGACCTCGGCGACGATCTGCTCGTCCGCGCAGCGGCGGCGCAACCGCACCGCCAGCCACGGCGAGGTGCGCCGGTACAACTCGTCGAACGCCCCGCGGTCACCTCTGGCCACCAGCCGGACAAGGCGTTCCTCGTCCAGTTCGTCCAGTGCTCTCCTGCGTGATCTCACACCAGCCAGACGCCCGGTGCGGCGCACAGGTTCTGGATCTGCTGTGAACTGGGTCACACTTCTCGCGGGCCAAGGGATACGACCTGGTTCGTAGCGGCGTGTTCCCGTGCCGTGTGCTGCGCAGCGGCCGTAGCGCGCGTGGCGCCACCGCGTCCCGTGACGCTCCGCCGCGCCATGGGCTACTCCGTCCAGGCCACGGGTATCTTCCCGCACATGACCGTCACCGAGAACATCGGGCTCGTATCGAAGATGGCCGGCCGGCCCCGCGCGAAGGTACGGGACGGGGGCGAGGAGATGGGCAATACCGTGGCCGGCCCGAGGGCCGCCGACCCGGCACGCCCGGAGGCGGCGCGCGGTATCGGGATGTCGCCGCTGTTGAGGCTGTTCAGGGGCGAACTGCCCCTGGCCGACCAGCTGATCCTGGCGGGCGTGCGGCTAGGTCCGCACGGACCGGAGGTGGACTGATGCGCCTGACCCAGGTTCGGACGGCTGTCGCGGGCGCGGGTGCCCTGCTGCTCGCCGCCGCAGCGCTGAGCGGCTGCGGACTGACCAGCGGCAGTCCACTGGCCGACTCGGTGCAGCCCGGCTCCATCGGGAAGGGGCGGCCACTGGAGGGCGCCCAACTGACCGTGACCTCAAAGGAGTTCACCGAGCAGATCATCCTGGGCCAGATCATGGGGCTGGTCTTCAAAGCGGCCGGCGCGGAAGTCCTGGACCGGACGAACATCCAGGGCTCGATCGGTGCCCGCGAGGCGGTCAAGTCCGGTGCGGCGGACGGGATGTACGAGTACACCGGCACGGCCTGGATCACCTACCTCGGGCACACCAAGCGGGTCGTCGACCAGCACGAGCAGTGGGAGGCCGTACGCGAGGCAGACCGCCGCAACGGCGTCACCTGGCTGCCCGCCGCCCCGCTCAACAACACCTACGCGCTGGTCGCGAACCAGGCGAATGCGCAGAAGTACCGGCTGCGCACCCTCTCTGACGTGGCACGTCTGACGAAGAAGGACCCGGGCGCGGCGACGATCTGCGGCGGAAGCGAGTTCTCGGTGCGCGAGGACGGCCTGCCGGGCGTGGCGAAGACGTACGGATTTGCCCTCCGGCGCGGAAACTTCAAAAAGATGGACGACGGCGTCGTCTACACCCAGGTCGCCGAGGGCGCGGCCTGCGCCCTCGGCGTGGCGGCCACCACCGACGGCCGCATTCCCGAACTCAAGCTGAAGGTGCTGGAGGACGACCGGCACTTCTTCCCCAACTACAACGCGGCACCCGAGATGAACAGCGCCACCATGAGGAAGTACCCGGCCATCGCCGACCTCCTCGCCCCGATCACCAAGCGGCTGACGGGGGCGGAGGCCCAGCGGCTGAACGCGCGGGTGGATGTGGACGGGGAGGACCCGCACGAGGTGGCGAAGGACTGGCTGGTGCGGGAGGGCTTCATCCGGGAAGGCTGACAGGCGGGTTCGCGCGAGCGTCCGACGGCGGCCAGGAGCCCGATCGGCTCGCTGCTGCCGCTTCGCTTTCTAGCGTCGCTCCGCGGGCTGGTCCGGCTTCACCGCCCTCGACACCTCTGTCAGCAACGACTCGACGTCCGATCCCCAGCGCGAGCTGATCACCAGGTCTCGTGCACGGTCGATCCACAGCAGATGGCTGCCGCCGTTTCCCCGGGCGCAGCGCCCGGACGCCGGGGCTTCGGGCCAGACGGTGCGGTCGTCGTTCAGCCACCAGGACAGCCCGTAGTTCCGCTTGACCGGGCAGGGCGTCCACATCTCGTCGATCCAACGGCGGGAGACCACCTGCCGGTCGCCCCACCTCCCGCCCCGCAGGCAGAGGTGGCCGATCCGAGCCAGGTCGAGGGCGTTGATCCACAGGCCGCCGCCCCAGTGTGCACCCCCGGACACCACGGGTACGGCGTGGCCGTCGATGTCCAGCACGGACTCGCTATAGCCGTGCCAGGACCACGAGGGCGAGGCCCCGATCGGCTCCATGATCCGGCTCCGCAGCACCTCCGGCAAGGACCGTCGCAGGAGCGCCGTGAGTGCCAGGGCGGTCAGGTTCACCCGGACGTCGTTGTACGCCCAGCCCTCTCCGGGAGGGCCTCCCGCCGACTCCGTTCCCTCCCGTGTGCTCTGGGCGTCGACCGCCGTGGGCTTCCCCCACAGCTCGCCCTCCCACTGGCTGGTCTGATCCAGGAGATGGCGCCACGTGATCCCGCGTCCGTGCCCGCCCGCGAACTGCGGCAGGTCAACCAACCGGCAGACCGGCTCGTCCAGTCGAAGCCGCCCGTCATCGAACGCCACACCCGCCACCAGCGACAGGACACTCTTCGTCGCGCTGAACGCCATCTCCTCCTGTGCCGGGTCCCCCCAGGAAGCAACGACCACGCCGCGTCTCAGGACGACGCCGCCGGCCCCCTGACCGTCGAGCAGGGGACCCACCACGTCCCGGTGGGAGTCGTCGGACACCTGAGCCGCCAGATACGACGCCATGTCCTCCACACCAGGCACAGGCCGCTCGGACTGCGCCCTGGCGGCGCGCGCCAGGCCGGCCGCGTCCACCCCCGCCCAGGGGTCGCCGAGTTCGACGCCGCCCTCCAGGTGCTCCCCCACGCCACCGCTCGTCGCAGGCAGCGAACTCGCGAAACCATCTCCTTCAGATCGCGGCATCCTTGTGTCCACCAGGTCTCCGTTCATTGCCAGACGGCTGGGGAGAGCCGAGCCTGCGCGGTTTCCCACATCCAACCAGACGGCTCTGGAGGGTAGTTACCTCATGGGTGGTCATCCGTACCGCGCGCAGAACACCGCAGCATCGCTGAGGAGGAGACGGCAGAGCTGCCCACCCCGATCAGCACCCGGGCCACGGCCGAACCGCCGACGTCCTGCCCCACCCGGAGTACCGCGCTCGGCGTCGTGCGTCCGCAGGCCCGCGATCTGCAGAGTCTAGGGATGACCACAGTATCCGGCGCTCCCCGGGCCGTACTTGCTCGGTGTTCGTTGACGCGTGAGCGGCCGCCTGCTGAGGCTGTTGTCGACCACCGCACCGCAGGCACTCGGGATGGTGTCCCGGCAGCTGCGGGTATCTCCTGTGCCCACTTTTTCGGAGTTTCTGTGACGACCGCACGCCTGACGGATGCTGTCCTGGGGATCAGTCCATTCGGGGAACCCGATCCGAGAATCGTAGCCGCCGTCTGCCGGGCCGGCGGGCTCGGTGTCCTCGATCTGGGCAGGGGTGACAGGCGGGCCAGGGAGGCGCTGGAGTCGGTCCGGCAGTGGGTGTCGCGGCCGTTCGGGGTGCGGGTGGCCGCCGGGTGCGCCGTCACCGCGGCCGAGTTGGTGAGCGATGGGGGCGGGGTGCACACGGTGGTGCTCGGCGCGCGGGCGGCGTTGCGGGTCGAGGACCTCGTCGCCGGACATCGCGTGCTGGTCGAGGTCACCAGCCATGCGGAGGCGCTGGAGGCGGCGCGGAGCGGCGCCCACGGGCTGATCGCTCGCGGGAGTGAAAGCGGGGGGCGGATCGGGGAGTTGAGCACCTTTGTGCTCCTCCAGCAGCTGATGGCCGACCCGGCTCTGGACCTGCCGGTCTGGGCCTGCGGCGGGATCGGGCCGCACACCGCAGCGGCCGCGGTGGTCGGCGGGGCGGCCGGAGTCGTGCTGGACACGCAGCTTGCCCTTCTGGCGGAGTCCGGCCTGCCGGACGATGTCGCTGCGGCCGTGCGGAACCTGGACGGTTCGGAGACGGCCGTGGTGGCCGGGCACCGGGTGCTGTGGCGCCGGGGGCCGGACGCGCCGGCGGTGCCGGACGACCCGGTGGAGGTGGCCGGGCTGCTCGGTGCCGGGGATCTGCGGACGCAGCTGCTCCCCGTCGGGCAGGACGGCTTCCTGGCCTCCCGGTTCGCCGCGCAGTGGCGTGATGCCGGCGGGGCGGTCCGTGCGGTCACCGCCGCCATGTGCGACGCGGTGCGGGAGGACGCGCCGCTCGACGCGCTGCGCGACGGTTCCGCGATGAGCCGGGCCCTGGGTACGCAACTCCCCCTCGCTCAGGGGCCGATGACCCGGGTCAGTGATCAGCCGGGGTTCGCCGCGGCGGTCGCGGAGGACGGGGCGCTGCCCTTCCTGGCGCTGGCGCTCGCCGGTCCGGAGCAGACGCGCACCCTGCTGGAGCAGACGCGTTCCGCACTGGACGGCCGGCCCTGGGGGGTGGGGGTGCTCGGCTTCGCTCCCCAGCGCACCAGGGCCGCGCAGCTGGAGATCATCCGGGAGTTCCAGCCGTCCTGCGCGATCATCGCGGGCGGCCGGCCCTCGCAGGCGGCCGCGCTGGAAGAGGCCGGTATCGATACGTTCCTGCATGTGCCCTCGCCCGGCGTGCTGCGGCAGTTCCTGGACGTCGGCGTCCGCAAGTTCGCCTTCGAGGGGTCCGAGTGCGGCGGCCACATCGGGCCGCGGAGCAGTTTCGCGCTGTGGGAGGCGCAGATCGGCGTGCTCACCGAGTTCCTCGACGCGGCCGAGGACGCCGAGGGCGACGCGCTGCGGGTGCTGTTCGCCGGCGGGATTCACGACGCACGTTCGGCGGCGATGGTCGCCGCGCTCGCCGCTCCGCTGACCGCTCGTGGCGTGGCCGTGGGCATGCTGATGGGTACCGCCTATCTGTTCACCGAGGAGGCGGTGAGCCATGGCGCGGTGCAGCCGCTCTTCCAGCGGCAGGTGCTCGCGGCGCGGCGGACCGAGCTGCTCGAAACGGCGCCCGGCCACACGACGCGGTGTGTGACCAGCCCCTTCACCGACAACTACCTGGGCATCAAGGAGGATTTGCGGTCGCAGGGCGTTCCGGAGCGGCAGGCGTGGGAACAGCTGGAACGGCTCAATGTCGGCCGGCTGCGGATCGCCAGCAAGGGCGTGGAACGGGTCGGCGAGGAGCTGACCGAGGTGGACGAGGCCCGGCAGCTCGTCGAGGGCATGTTCATGGCCGGCGAGGTAGCCGTGCTCCGGAACCGGGCCACGACGATCGCCGAGCTGCACGCGTCCGTCAGCGGCGCCGCCGCCGACTTCTACACCGAGCACGCGGCGCGGGCGCGCGAACGGCTCGGTGTCGCCCCGCAGCCGGGCGAGGAAGTCCCCGCACCGGCCCCCCTGGACATCGCCGTGGTCGGCATGTCCTGCATGTTCCCGGACGCGCCGGACCTCGCCGCCTACTGGGCGAACGTGGTCGGAGGAGCCGACGCCGTCACGGAGGTGCCCACCGAGCGGTGGGACCCGGCGGTCTACTACGCGCCCGAGGCGGACGGCGGCCACACCGATTCCCGGTGGGGCGGTTTCCTGCCGGACATACCGTTCGATCCGCTGCGGTACGGCATTCCGCCGTCCTCGCTGGGCAGCATCGAGCCGGTGCAGCTGCTGTCACTGGAGGCGGCGCGTCTGGCGCTGGAGGACGCCGGGTACGGGGAGCGGGACTTCGACCGGTCCCGGGCCGCCGTGGTCTTCGGCGCCGAGGCGGGCAGCGACCTGTCCCACACCGCCGCGCTGCGCTCGCTGCTGCCGGCCTACGTGGGGCAGCTGCCGCCCGAGCTGGACGCACAGCTGCCCCGGCTCACCGAGGACTCCTTCCCCGGGATGCTGGCCAACGTCATCTCCGGCCGGATCGCCAACCGGCTCGACCTGCGGGGGATGAACTACACGGTGGACGCGGCCTGCGCCTCCTCGCTGGCCGCGGTGGACGTGGCGTGCAAGGAACTGGCCGCCGGCACCAGCGACCTCGTCCTGTGCGGCGGCGCCGACCTGCACAACGGCATCAACGACTACCTGCTCTTCTCCTCGGTCCGGGCGCTGTCCCCGACCGGCCACTCCCGCCCCTTCGACAGCGCGGCGGACGGGATAGCGCTGGGCGAGGGCGTCGCCTGCCTGGTGCTCAAGCGGCTTTCCGACGCGGAGCGCGACGGGGACCGCGTCTATGCCGTGATCAAGGGTGTCGGCAGTGCCAGCGACGGCAAGTCCCTCGGTCTGACCGCACCCCGTGCCGAGGGGCAGCGTGCCGCGCTGGAGCGCGCCTACCGCAACGCGGGGATCTCGCCGACGGAGGTCGGGCTGATCGAGGCGCACGGCACCGGGACCGTGGTCGGCGACCGTACCGAACTGGGCGCGCTCACCGAACTGTTCACTGAGGCCGGAGCGGCGCCCGGGAGCTGTGCGCTGGGGTCGGTGAAGTCGCAGATCGGGCACACCAAGTGCGCCGCCGGTCTGGCGGGTCTGATCAAGACCGCCATGGCGCTGCACAACGGCGTCAAGCCGCCCACGCGGCAGCTGGAGCGGCCCAATCCGGCCTGGGACCAGGAGAGCAGTCCGTTCGCCTTCCACACCTCGGCGCGGCCGTGGGCGGCGCGGCCTGCCGAGCGGGTCGCCGGGGTCAGCGCCTTCGGTTTCGGCGGCACCAACTTCCATGTCGTGCTGCGGGCCCACGACGAGGGGCCGCCGCCGGTGCAGGGGCTCGACTCCTGGCCGGCCGAGCTGTTCGTCTTCCGTGGCGCGGACCGTGACGACGCCGGCCGGGCGATCCAGGAGCTGCTGGATCTGTTGCAGCGGAACGAGCGGGACGGCCGCCCGTGGCGGTTGCGTGACATCGCGGTGACCGCCTCCCGCCGCTGCGACGCCTCCCGGCATCCGGTGCGGTCGGCGGTCGTGGCGGGGGACCTGGACGAGCTGGCCGTGCTGCTCGGGCGGGCGCGGGCGGGCGAGCACGATCCGGCAGCGGGGGTCTTCGCCGCCGGCGCGGACGACGGGTCCCTGGACAGTGCGGCGGACGCCAAGGTGGCGTTCCTCTTTCCCGGCCAGGGCAGTCAGCGGCCGGACATGCTCGCCGACCTGTTCGTCGCCTTCCCGGAGGTCCAGCGCTACCTTCAGCTCGGCCGCGAGTGGGCAGCGGACCTCTTTCCTCCGGACGCCTTCGACCCGGCCGTCGCGGCCGGGCAGCGGGCCAGGGTCACCGACACCACGGTGGCCCAGCCCGTCCTGGGCATGGTCGGCCTGGCCGCGTACGACCTGTTCAGCCGCGCCGGTGTGGTCCCGGACATGGTGGCCGGGCACAGCTACGGCGAACTGGTGGCGCTGTGCGCCGCCGGGGCGCTGGACCCGGCGACCCTCCTGGAGCTGAGTGCGCGGCGGGCCGAGGCGATCGTGTCCGCGGCCGGGCCGGAGCCGGGTGCGATGGCCGCGGTGTCGGCCGGCGTCGAGGACGTCGCCGGTCAGCTCGACGCGGCGGGTCTGGCGGACCGCGTCGTCATCGCGAACCACAACGCGCCCGAGCAGGTCGTCCTCTCCGGGCCCGCCGACGCCGTCGCGACCGCGGTGGAGCGGCTTCGCGCGCACGGTTTCGGCGCCAAGACCCTCCCGGTGGCCTGTGCCTTCCACAGCCCGGTCGTCGCCGGTGCCGCCGAGCGGTTCGCCGGGGCACTCGCCGAGGCGCAGGTGCGCGCACCGCAGACGCCGGTGTGGGCCAACCGCACGGCGTCCGTCTACGCGCCCCGGCCCGAGGACGTACGCACCGAACTGGCCGCACAGATCGGCGCACCCGTCCGGTTCACCGAGCAGATCGAGCGGATGTACCAGGACGGGGCCCGCGTCTTCGTCGGGGTCGGTCCCGGCTCGACGCTCCCCTCCCTCGTGTCGGCGATCCTCCGGGACCGTCCGCACACGACGGTCGGCTGCGAGACGGCGGGCGGCCGGGGGGTGCGCGGTTTCCTCGGCGCGCTCGCCCAGCTGGCCGTGGCCGGCGTGCGGGTGCGCACCCGCTGGCTGTTCGACGGCCGCCACGCCACCGACCTGCGGCACACGACTCCCCCCGAACGACCCGGCTGGACCGTCAACGGGCACCTGGTGCGTACCCGTGACGGCAGCCCGCTGCCCGGCTCTCTCAGGCCGGCCCGACGTATCCAGGAGATGTTGGTGACGACGCCCGACCCCCACGAAGCTGCCGTCAGCCCGGACCGGATGGTCTCCGAGTTCCTGCGCACCAGCCGGGAGATCGTCGCAGCGCAACGCGATGTGCTGCTCACGTACTTCGGCGCCGCGGCGGGCACCCCGGCCCTCGCACCGCCGGTCCCGCCGATCGCCGTCCACCAAGCGCCCGTCCCGGTCCCACCGGTCACGACCGCCCTGGTCGAGCCGGTCACGTCGATGCCGGCCCCCGGCGGCCCCGGCCCCCTCGCGCCCGTCCCGGAGGCAGTCTCCCCGCCGGCGCAGGCGGCCGCCGCTGCCGCGCCGCTCACCGAGGAGGACGTGCTGCAGACCATCCTGGGCCTCATCAGCGAACGCACCGGCTATCCGGTGGACATGATTGAGCCCGATCTCGATCTGGAGGCCGACCTGAGCGTCGACTCGATCAAACGGATCGAGATCGCCGGTGAACTGGCCGCCCGGGTCCGGTCCGGCAGTGCGGAGGGGGCGGGCGTCTCCCAGCTCGACGACGCGGAGCTGGACGCGCTGTCCGCGGCCCGCACCGCCTCCGGCATCGCCGGCCTGCTGATGGCACGGCTGCGCGGCGGCGAGGAGCAGTCCCCCGAGGACCGGAGCCCGGCGGAGACGGTCGCCCACCCGGCCGTGGTGGAGGTGGTCGCCGAGGCGCCCGCCCGGCTGCTGCTGCGGCAGGTGGCCCTTCCCGAGCCGGCCGCCGACCCCGGCACTCTGTCCGGAAAGCGGTTCGCGCTGCTGGGCGGGGACGGCCCGGTGGGTGAACGTCTGGCGTCCCAACTCACAGCGTACGGTGCGGAGTTCTTCGTACGTGACGGTCAGCACCTGCTGACGGAGCAGGACGGCCCGCTGGACGGTGTGCTCCACCTGGAGGCGCTGACCGGCGCCGAGGAGCCGTTGCTGCCGGAAGCGTTCCCGGTGCTGCAGGCCGCGCTGCGGCGCGGGCCGCGGTGGCTGATCACCGCCGTCCCCGGCGGGGCGGCCGCGGACGACGGGCGGCCGGACGGGCTGCGGGGGATGTTCCGGACGATCGCCCAGGAGTATCCGGACACGGTCGCCAGGATGGTCGAGGTCGCCCCGGACGAGGCGGCGGAGGCCATGGCGGCCACGCTGGTCGGCGAGCTGCTCGCCCCCGACCGCGCCCCGGTCGTCCTGCGCTCCTCCGGCGGTCGGTACGGCCTCGAACTGGCCGAGACCGGCCTCGGCCGGCTGGGCGCCACGGGAGCCGGACCGGCCGGCGACGGTGCGGCCGAGGCCACCGCGATCGGCCTGGACCGGGACGCCGTGGTGCTGTTGGTGGGCGGAGCCCGGGGTATCACGGCACGCTTCGCCGCGACCCTGGCGGCGGCCGCCGGGTGCCGGATCGAGCTGGTCGGCCGGACCGTCGCACCGAGCGGCCCGGAAGACCCGGCCACCCGGTCGGCGCCCGACCGCGAGACGCTCCGGGCCACCCTGGCGGCGCACGGCAACCGCACCCCGGCCGAGATCGAGCGGACCGCCGGGCAGATCCTCGCGCAGCGCGAGATCAGCGCCACGGTCGACGAACTGCGCGCTCTGGGCAGTAAGGTGCGCTACCACTCGGCGGACACCCGGGACACCGAAGCGCTGCACCGGGTGGTGAAGGACATCCACGCCGAGCACGGCCGGCTGGACGGTGTGGTGTACGCCGCCGGGGTGATCGAGGACCGGATGCTGGCGGAGAAGGACACCGAGTCCTTCCGGCGGGTGTTCGACACCAAGGTCGACGGCGCCCGCACCCTGCTGGAGGCGGTGGAGGACCTGCCAGGACCTCCTGGCTTCACGGTGTTCTTCGGCAGCATCTCGGCCGTTCTGGGCAGCCGCGGCCAGGTGGACTACGCCGCGGCGAACGACGCCTTGCAGAGCATGGGCAGCCGCTGGGCCGCCCGCACCGGCTCCCGGCTCCTCACGGTCCACTGGGGACCGTGGGCGCCCACCGGTCAGCACACGGGCATGGTGACCCCCGAGCTGGCGCGGGAGTACGCCCGCCGGGGCATCCGGCTGATCGACCCCGAGGAAGGCACGCTCTGCCTGCTGCGCGAGCTCGCCTGGGGCGAGCACTCGGCCCAGGCCGTCGTCTACACCGCGTCGGGGTGGTGAGATGACCAGGGGGGAAGACGGCGCGGGCGCACAGATCGCCATCGTCGGCATGGCGGTCCTGCTGCCGGGCGCGGCAGACCTCGACGCGTACTGGCGCAACCTGGTCACCGGGCTGGACGCGATCACCGAGGTGCCGGCCGGCCGGTGGGACGCCAGCTTCTACGATCCGCAGGCGGTGGGGCGCTCGGACCGCGTCTACTGCCGGCGGGGCGGTTTCGTCGACGAGCTGGCCGAGGTCGAGGTGACCCAGTTCGGGATCATGCCCCACTCGGTGGCGGGTACCGAACCGGACCAGCTCATCGCGCTGAAGGTGGTCGCGGACGCGATCGCCGACGCGGGCGGCCAGGACCGGTTGCCCGACCGCGACCGGATCGGCGTGATCCTGGGGCGCGGTGGCTACCTGACCCCCGGACTGTCCCGCGGGTCCCAGCGGGTGCGCACCGCCAACCAGCTCGTGCGCACGCTGGGAGAGTTGCTGCCCGACCTCGGCTCCGACCACATCGAGCGGGTCCGGCAGGCGTTCGTCCAGCAGCTCGGGCCGGACGACCCCGAGCAGGCGATCGGGCTGGTGCCCAACCTCACCGCCTCCCGGGTCGCCAACCGGCTCGACCTGCGCGGCCCCGCGTACACCGTGGACGCTGCCTGTGCGTCCTCGCTGGTCGCGGTCGACCAGGCGGTGGGTGAACTGGCCGGCGGGCGCTGCGATCTGATGCTCGCCGGGGGTGTCCACCACTGCCACGACATCACGCTGTGGAGCGTGTTCGCCCAGCTGCGGGCGCTCTCGCCCAGCCAGCGGATTCGCCCCTTCGACCGGGCCGCGGACGGCCTGCTCATCGGTGAGGGCTCCGGTGTGGTGGTCCTCAAGCGGCTCAGCGACGCGCAGCGCGACGGCGACCGGATCTACGCCGTGATCCGTGGCACCGGCGTGGCGAGCGACGGGCGCAGCGGCAGCCTCGTCAACCCGGACTCCGGCGGGCAGGTGAAGGCGGTGCGGCAGGCGTGGCGCGCGGCCGGTCTCGACCCGGCCCGGCCGGGTTCGATCGGGTTGCTGGAGGCGCACGGGACCGCGGCCCCGGCCGGTGACGCCACCGAACTGGCCACCGTGCAGGAGGTGTTCGGCAGTGCGGACGGCGAGGAACGGGCCGTCATCGGGTCGGTGAAGTCGATGATCGGCCACACCATGCCGGCCGCGGGCGTGGCCGGCCTGGCCAAGGCGGCGCTCGCCGTCCACCACGCGGTGCTGCCGCCCACGCTGCACTGCGACGACCCGCACCCCGGGCTGGAGCGGACCCGTTTCCGGCCGATCCCGGTGGCGCAGGCGTGGGAGACCGAGGGCGGTTCAGGGGTCCGGCGGGCCGCCGTGAACGCCTTCGGCTTCGGCGGCATCAACGCGCATGTGGTGCTCGAAGCCCCGCCCGAGGGCGCGGCGGGCCGGCGGAACCGGCCCGCGGTGTCGGTGCGGGAACACACTCGCGTGCTGCGGTTCACCGCCGACAGCCCCGGGCAGCTCGCCGGGCTGCTGGACGCCGACGACGCGGCGGTGCGCGCGGCCGGTCTCGACGACCGGGCTCCCGGCGAGGGACGCAGCCGGCTCGGCGTCGTCGACCCGACGGCCAAGAGCCTCGCCCTGGCGCGCAGGGCGGTGGCCAAGGGCCGCCCGTGGCGGGGCCGCGGCGATGTGTGGTTCACCGCCGAGCCGCTGCTCGGCGGGGACGGCGGCGGACAGGTGGCCTTTGTCTTTCCGGGACTCGAAGCCGAGTTCCGGCCCCATGTGTCCGACGTCGCACAGCACTTCGGGCTGGACGCCCTGCTCCCCGCCGTCCGCGCCGGGCAGCCGGCCGAGGTGGCGGATGTCGGCAGGCACGGGGGCGAGGTGGTCGCGGTGGGCCGGGTGCTGGACGCCGCCCTGCGGCGGATGGCCATCGTGCCGGACGCGGTCGCCGGCCACAGTGTGGGCGAGTGGACCGCCATGGTCACGGGTGGGTTGTTCGCCGGCCGTGCGGTGGACGCGTTCATGGCGGACTTCGACCCGGACGAGCTGCGGGTGCCGGGCCTGGCCTTCGCGGTGCTGGGCGCTCCGGCCGACCGGGTCGTGGCCGCTCTGGAGGACCGTCCCGAGATCGTGCTGTCCCACGACAACGCGCCGGACCAGGCCATGGTGTGCGGCCCGCCCGGCCCGGTGGACGAGCTTGTGCGCTGGTTTCGCGCGCGGAACGTCGTCGGCCAGGTCCTGCCGTTCCAGTCCGGCTTCCACACCCCGATGCTGGCTCCCTACCTCGAACCGATCCGCCGTGCCGCGACCCGGTTCACGCTGTATCCGCCCGCCGTTCCGGTGTGGTCGGCGACCACGGCGTCGGTGTACCCGGCCACCGAGGCCGAGGTCCGCGCGCTGTTCCTCAGGCATCTGCTGGAACCCGTGCGTTTCCGCCCGCTGACCGAGGCGATGTACGCGGCCGGCGTCCGGGTCTTCGTACAGGCGGGAACCGGTCAGGTCGGCGCGCTGATCGACAACACCCTGCACGGCCGGCCGCACCTGGCGGTGGCCGCCAACTCCCCGCACCGCAGCGGACTGGCCCAGCTGCACCGGGTCGCCACCGCGCTGTGGACGGAAGGCGGCGACCCGGATTTCCGGCCGCTGCGGGCAGGCCGCGGAGCGGCGTCGAAGCGCCCGCCCGTCCGGCTGGACCTCGGCGGGAGCCTGGTCTCCTTGGACGAGGACACCCTCGGCAGCCTCCGCCCGGCACTGACGGCCCGGCCCGCCGTACGCACGGGCGGCGAACTGTCCGCCCTGGAGGCGGCGGCTGGCCGGCTCCCGGTAGCCGGCGAACTGAGCGCGCTGCTCAGGGACACCGCGGAAACGGCGTCGGCGGTGCTCAGCGCCGCCCGTACGGTCCGGAAGGTCTCCCCTGCGGCACCTCCCGCGCCGGCCGCCGTGCCGAGTTCGCCGACGCCCGGCGGGCAGGAGTTCCGCACCGTGCTGCGGGTCTCCACCGACACCATGCCGTACCTGCTGGACCACTGCTTCTTCGCGCAGCGCCCCGGCTGGCCCGACGAGGCCGACCGCTGGCCGGTGGTCCCGGCCACCACGGTGATCCACCACATGATGGAGTGCGCCGAGCGGGCGGCGCCCGGCTCGTCCGCCGTGGCGGTGCACGGGGTGCAGCTCAACCGGTGGGTGACCGTCAGCCCGGCCGCTGATGTGCCGGTCACCGTGGCACCGCAGGGGCCCGGGCGGGTCGGGGTGGCCTTCGGCCGGTTCGCCCGCGCCGAGGTCGAACTCGCGGCAGGCCCCCCGGAGGCGCCGCCGCGCCCGTGGACCTGGGATTCCGCCACCGAACGGCCCCCGGAGATCACCGCCGGACAGCTCTACACGGACCGCTGGATGTTCCACGGCCCGCTGTTCCAGGGCGTCACCGAGCTGACCGCGGTCGGTCCCCGCCACGTACGCGGGAAGCTCACCACCCCGCCCGCCCCCGGCGCCCTGCTGGACAATGTCGGTCAGCTGCTCGGCTACTGGATCATCAGCACCCTGACCGAGCGGACCGTGGTGTTCCCGGTCCGTATGCGACGGATGCGCTTCCACGGCCCGCACCCCGCGACCGGCACCACGCTGGACTGTCTCGTCACCGTCACCTCCGTCACCGACACGGCAGTGGAGGCGGACATCCAGCTCGTCGCCGACGGCCGGGTGTGGGCGGAGATCCACGGCTGGCAGGACCGCCGCTTCGACAACCGCGAGGAGACCAGGGTCCAGGAGCGGTTCCCCGAGCGGAACACCCTCTCCCGGGTCCAGCAGGGCGGCTGGTCGCTCGTCCACGACCGCTGGCCGGACCTCGCCTCGCGCGATCTCGTCATGCGCAACCACCTCAGCAGCGCGGAACGCGAGGAGTACGAGCAGCGCCCGCCGCGCGGCCGCGCGCAGTGGCTGCTGGGCAGGATCGCGGTCAAGGACGCCGTCCGCCAGTGGCTGTGGGATCACGGCGAGGGGCCCGTCTTCCCCGCGGAGATCCGGGTGAGCAACGACGGGGCCGGCCGGCCCCGGGTCGCCGGACTCCACGGCCGGACCCTGCCCGAGCTGGACGTCACGCTGGCGCACTGCGCGGAGACCGGCGTGGCCATGGTGCGCCCCCGTACCGGTCCCGGACCGGGCGGGATCGGCATCGACGTGGAGGAGATCGCCGAACGCCCGCAGCAGGCCCAGGTGATGGCGCTCGGGCCGGCCGAACGCGCGCTCCTCGGGGCGCAGCAGACCGCGGCGGGCGAGCCCGGAGGCCTGTGGTTCACCAGGTTCTGGGCGGCCAAGGAAGCGGTGGCCAAGGCGCGCGGCACCGGACTGCAAGGGCGGCCGAAGGACTTCGCCGTGGTCGCCGCGCAGCCGGACGAACTGCTGGTGGAGGCGGCGGGCCGGCGGTACCGGGTGTGGTGCCGCCGGATCGCCAATCCGGCAGACCTGACGGACAGGGAGTACGTCGTCGCATGGACGACGGAATCGATGGAAACGGCGGAAATGACGAACGAACGGGAGATCACGCGGTGAACAGCGGTCAGACACAGCCACCGGTGTGCGCGGACGAGACAGTGGTGTTCGAGGAGATCACCGGAATGCTGCGGACCGTGCTCGACGACCAGGGGCTGGACGAGGTCGAGATGACCCGGGACACCCGGTTCCACGACGACCTGGACCTGGAGAGCATCGATCTGGTCACCCTCGGCGGCCAGTTGGCGGCGCGGTACGGGGAGCGGGTGAACTTCGCCGAGTTCCTGGCCGGCCTCGAACTCGAAGAGATCATCTACCTCACGATCGGCCGGCTCGTGGACCACGTGGCCGACTCCCTGCGCCGGACGGGAGAGGGCTGAACGGTGGCGGTGATCAACGCCAACGGCATCGCACTGCACGTGGAGCGGATGCCCGCCCGGAACCCCGCCGACACCGCGGCGCCGCCCACGGTGGTGTTCATCCACGGCATGCTCGTCGACAGCCTCGTCAGCTACTACTTCACCCTGGCGCCGGTCCTCGCCGCCGAGGGGATGGACGTGATCATGTACGACCTGCGCGGTCATGGTCACAGTGAGCGGGTGCCGAGCGGCTACCTGCTGGAGGACTTCGTCGGCGACCTCGATGCGCTGCTCGACCGGCTGGAGGTGGCCGGACCGGTCCATCTGGTCGGCAACTCCTACGGCGGCACCATCGCGTTCAGCTACGCGGCCCGCCGGCCCGAGCGGGTCGCCAGCATCGCGGTGATCGAATCAGAGCCGGCCACCGAGGCCTGGTCGCGCAAGATGGCCGTCAACCTCCGGCGCGCCGCCGACGAGTTCGCCCGCACCGACCTCCAGGAGCAGCTGACCCGTGAGCACGGGGCGCACGCGACCCGCCGGGTGAAGTCGGCGTCGCGGCTGCTGAACTCCAGCACCATGGCCCGGGACATCCCTGCCAGCCGGCTGCTGGAAGAGGACGAGATCCGGGCGCTGCGCTGCCCGGTGCTGGCCGTCTACGGCAGCGAGTCGGATCTGGCCGCCCAGGAGCCGTGGCTGAAGTCGCTGCTCCAGGACTGCCGGACCGTGGTGGTGCCCGAGCAGGAGCACTGGGTGCTGATGGGGGCCACGGACCTGGTGAGCGACCTGGTCACCGGGTGGGTCCGCGAGCACCACGCGGCCGGGGTGGCAGAGGCCGGCGGCCGGTGAGCAGGTTCCTGTTCGTGGTGCCGCCACTGGTCGGCCACATCAACCCCACGCTCGGCGTCGCGGCGGAGCTGGTCCGGCGGGGGCACGAGGTGGCCTGGGCCGGACTGCCGGACGTGCTGCGGCCGTTGGCCGGTGAGCGGGCGGCGGTGTTCCCGTGTGCCGCGCCGCCGCTCGACGACCCCGCCCTGGTGCGGCCGCTCTCGCTCCGGGGACCGGCGGCGCTGAAGTTCCTCTGGGAGCGGTTCCTCATCCCCCTGGCGGAGGAGATGGCCCCGGGTGTGCGGACCGCGGTGACGGAATTCCGTCCGGACGTCCTGATCGCCGACCAGCAGGCCGTCGCCGGCGGGCTGCTGGCCGAGCGGCTGGGTATCCCCTGGGCCACGTCGGCGACCACCTCGGCGGGGTTCACCGCCCTGGCCGGCATGCCCAAGGTGGAGGAGTGGATCACCGATGTGCTGCACGCCCTGCGGCAGCGGATCGGCGCCCCGGACGGCACGGTGGACCCGCGGCTGTCCGACCGGCTCGTGCTGACCTTCAGCACCGGGGAACTGGTCGGCCCGGTGGACTCCTTCGGCGACCAGGTGCGGTTCGTCGGCCCGTCCCTCGCCCCCCGGCCGTCCACCGACGGCTTTCCGTGGGACCGGCTGGACCCCGCTCGCGCCACGGTCCTGATCACCCTCGGCACGGCCAACGCCGAGGTCGGGGAGCGCTTCCTCGCGGTCTGCGCAGCGGCGGTACGGTCCCGGTCGGACCGGCTGCAAGCGGTGCTCGTCGACCCGTCGGGAACCGTGCAGGAGAGCGGAGACGGGCTGCTCGTGCGCCCGAGCGTGCCCCAGCTGGCGCTGCTGGAGCGGTGCGCCGCCGTGGTCTGCCACGGCGGGCACAACACCGTCTGCGAGGCACTGTGGCACGGGCTGCCCCTTGTGGTCGCCCCCATCCGGGACGACCAGCCGACCATCGCCGCCCAGGTGGTCGACGCCGGCGCCGGCGTACGTGTCCGGTTCGGCCGGGCGACCGCCGACCAGCTCGGCACGGCCCTGGACGCCGTACTCGGCGAGCCGGGCTACCGGGCCGCCGCGGAACGGGTCGGCCGGTCCTTCCGCACCGCCGGGGGCGCGCCCGCCGCGGCGGCACACCTCGAAACCCTCGCCACTCCCCCAGCCACCGGAAGGCTTCGATGACGAGCAGGACCGATCGGGTCACCGCGCTGCGCCCCCGCTACCAGGACGACCTGGCGCACGGCTGGGAACGGTTCTTCGCACCGCGCCGCACCGACTGCCCGTGGTGCGGCGCGGACCGGCTGAAGGTACGGCTCCGGACCTACGACCTGTTGCAGGGCAAGCCCGGCAGGTTCGTCCTGGAACAGTGCCAGGACTGCCACCACGTCTTCCAGAACCCCCAGCTCAACTCCGACGGGCTGGAGTTCTACTACCGCGACTTCTACGACGGGCTCGGCGAGGAGAACCTCGCCGCGCTCTTCCGGGGCCACGACGCCCGCTACCCGCTCAGGGCGCAGGCCGTGCTGCCGCACGCCGAGCCGGAGACCTGGCTCGACGTGGGTACGGGACAGGGGCACTTCTGCGAGGCGGCGCGTGCCGTCCTGCCCCGTACCGTCTTCGACGGGCTGGACATCAGTGCGGGCGTCGAGTCGGCCCGGCAACGCGGCTGGGTGCGGCGGGGCTACCGGGGCGACTTCGTCGAGCTGGCCGCGGACCTGGCCGCGCGGTACGACGTGGTCAGCATGTTCCACTACCTGGAGCACAGCACCGATCCCGAGGCCGAACTGATCGCGGCCCACCGGGTGCTGCGCCCCGGCGGGCATCTGCTGATCGAGGTGCCGGACCCGCAGTGCCGGTTCGGCCGACTGCTCGGGCGCTGGTGGCTGCCCTGGCTCCAGCCGCAGCACCTGCACTTCATCCCGGTGGGAAACCTGCGCGAGAGACTGACCGAGCTGGGCTTCACCGTGGTCGCCGAGGACCACGCCATACCGCACGATCCCATCGACCTGGTCGCCGCGGCCTGGCTGGCCCTCAGCAGCCTGGCCCCCCGCAAGGACGAACCCTGGTTCGCCGAGGCACCCGGCAGAACACGCCGCGCCCTGCGTGCCACCGTGCTCGCCGCGGGCCTTCCCCTCCTCCTGCTGGGCGCCCTGCTGGACCGCCTGCTCAAGCCCACGGCCCGACGGCGGCCCGGCTTCTCCAACGCCTACCGTCTCCTGGCACGCCGCGACGACCGACCAAGCTGACCGTGGCCTTGCCGGGGCAGCCGGGAGCGCCGGGGCGCAGAAATGGCTGCGGACGCAAAGGTGCCGGCAGCGACGACCGGGCCGGCTGCCCGGCTCACCCTTTTGCCGGCCGGGGCACACCGGGAGCGGTCCGGAGGTCCGTAGCTCCGCCGGAACCGCCGGCAGCCTCCTTCCGTCTGGCTGTGAGACGAAGGGGGCGAAGATGTTTGCGTGGCTGTTCCTGTGGCTGGTGTTGGGCATCTGGTTGACCGCCGGGGCATTCACCTACGTGACCTGGAAGCGCCGACGCCATCCCACACGGCACCGGCGCTGGTGGGTGTTGGGGATGAGTACCGGCGCCCTGGGGTATGCCCACACACTCGCCTACGGTTTCGCCCTGACACGCCCCACAGAGATATGCGGGCAGCGGACCCTCGACAACGACTATCCACTGACCCACGTCCGCGTCGACGCGTTCCCCCCACGCCTCGCGTGCTACTGGACGGATTCGTCGGCATACGGCCCCAGCCACCCCACGGCCACCGGCACCTGGCTGCTGTGGTGCGGCGCGGCCCTCCTGGTGGCAGGCACGGTCACCTGGGCGATCACTCTCAACTCACGTACACCACGCTGGGCCAGAGCAGGCACGATCCTCGCCCCCGCGGCCGCCGCCACCCTCTGGGTCACGCGAGTCGCCCCACTCATGAGCCTGTCGGCCATCGATCTCGACAACGAGTGCTTCCGCTGGCAGGTGGGCCATCTCCACTCCGCGCCCTCCGGCGACATCGTAAATACCGAGCGCAGCCTTCTGCCACCAGCCGTCGACTGCATTTTCACCGACGGCACCAGCAGCCTCATCCGCATGGAGAACCTCGGACTGTCGTGCTGCCTCACCGTTTTCCTCATCTGCTGCGCCGCGCTCAGGCTGCTCAAAGCGCCCATGCCTCTGAGAAGTCGGGAGCCATAGCGAACGGCGTGAGCGGCGCGGCCATTTCCGACAGCCGGAGGAGTCCAGCACCATCGCTGCCGCTCGCACTGCTGCCGCTGCCGCTGCCGCGGCCATGCCCGCGCGCGCCGCCGAGACACTCAGCCCCTGAGACTGTCTATCCCTGTCCGGGCACGCGTGCGGGTCCTCGATCGCTATCGGGGGGCCTGCACGGGGTTTACCTCTGCCGCTTCCTCCGCCCGCTGTTCACGCCCGACGCAGCGCGGAGTGGCCGGCGAAGCGCGCCGTGTCGCCCAACTCCTCCTCAATCCGCATCAGTTGGTTGTACTTCGCCGTGCGATCGGAGCGGGAGAGTGAGCCGGTCTTGATCTGACCGCAGGCGGTCGCCACCGCCAGATCCGCGATGGTGGTGTCCTCCGTCTCGCCCGAGCGGTGCGACATGACAGCCGTCCAGCCCGCCTGGTGGGCCATGGCCACCGCGGCCAGCGCCTCGGTCAGGGTCCCGATCTGATTGACCTTGACCAGGACCGAGTTGCCGACGCCGGTGCGGATGCCCTCGCGCAGCAGCGTCTCGTTGGTGCAGAACACATCGTCGCCGGTGAGCTGACAGCGGTCGCCGACGCGGGCGGTCAGCTCGCGCCAGCCGTCCAGGTCGTTCTCCGCCATGGGGTCCTCGATGGAGACGACCGGGTAGGCGTCGATGAGCTTGGCCAGGTAGTCGGCGTGCTCGGAGGGGGTACGGCGCACCCCCTCGCCCGCGTAGTCGTACACCCCGTCGCGGAAGAACTCCGACGACGCCGGGTCCATGACCAGGCCGATGTCCGCGCCGGGCCGGTAGCCGGTGCGCTCGATGGCCATCATCACGAAGTCGAGCGCTTCCTCAGCCGTACTCAGCGCGGGCGCGAAGCCTCCCTCGTCGCCGACGCCCGTGGAGTGCCCGGCGGCCAGCAGATCGCGGCGCAGGGTGTGGAAGACCTCGCTGCCCATGCGGACGGCTTCGGCGAAGGTGTCCGCGCCCACGGGCGCGATCATGAATTCCTGGAAGTCCAGCGGATTGTCGGCGTGGGCGCCGCCGTTGACGATGTTCATCATCGGCAGCGGCAGGAGGTGGGCGTCGGCGCCGCCCAGGTAGCGGTAGAGGGGCTGGCGGTGGGCCACCGCGGCGGCCTTGGCGGCGGCGAGGGAGACACCGAGGATCGCGTTGGCGCCGAGCCGGGACTTCGTGGCGGTGCCGTCGAGGGCAACGAGCGCGGCATCGAGACCCGGCTGGTCCGCCGCGTCCCGGCCGCGCACGGACGCCGCGATCTCCCCGTTGACGTGGGCCACCGCGCGGTCGACGCCCTTGCCGTGCCAGCGCCCGGAGTCTCCGTCGCGCAGTTCCACGGCCTCCCGGGCGCCGGTGGAGGCTCCGGAGGGGACGGCCGCCCGCCCCAGGGCCCCGTCCGCAAGGACGACGTCGACCTCGACCGTGGGGTTGCCCCTGCTGTCGATGATCCGGCGGGCGGTGACGGTCTCGATGGCGGCGTTGACGGTTTCAACTGCCTTTGCGGACATATGAGTTCCTTCCCGTTTGTCATCTGCGGTGGCCCTGGCTGCGACAGCGCTGGCGCTGAGCCCGACAACGGCAAACCCTACAGCAATGCTGCACAGTTTTGCTGTACAGCATTGCTGTGCAGGTCAGGTGCACAGCCGTGCTGGTCAACGGGGTAAAGTGCCCTATGCCCACCTCGGAAGCCGCCGCCATCGCCGCCGAACTGCGTACCGCGATGGGCAAACTCATCCGACGCGTCAAGCACGAGGACCGCATCCCGCTGGGCCAGGCCGCCGTGCTCGGCGCACTCGACCGCAACGGCGCCATGACCACCAGCGACCTCGCCGCCGATCAGCGCGTACGCCCCCAGTCGATGGCCCGCGCGGTGGGGCTCCTCATGGAACAGGACCTGATCACGCGCCGGGCTCACCCCACGGACGGCCGCAAGTCCCTCGTTGAACTGTCGGACGCGGGCCGGGTCGCACTCGAAGCGGAGCGCGGCCGCAGAGCCGGTTGGCTCGCGCAGGCCATCGAGGCCGAACTCACGGATGAGGAGCGGGCGTTGCTGGCACAGAGCGCCGCCCTGCTGGAGCGACTCGCCGCACGCTAGGGCCCCGCCCACCTCACCCACCTCATCCACCTCGTCTTTGCGACGCCCACCGGGGCCTCGCTCACCACGACCGCCGGACCGCTCTCCGGAAGCCGCTGCCGGGACCCGGTCGGCCGCACGCTGCGAGCGCGGCGAGTACCGGGGCCGCGGCCGCCAGCAGGAAACACAGCGGCAGCGCGGCCCGCTCCACAAGCAGCGCCGCGAGCCCGCCGCCCGCCGAAGAACCAGCGTTGATCGCGGAGTTGGCCCACGTGGCGGCGCGGGTCGCGGTGCCCTTCGGGGCCTGCGCGTTAGCCGCCAGGTAGACGGTCGACAGGGCGGGGGCGGTGAGGCAGCCGGCCACGCCCACGCCCAGCCCGAGCAGGGGCAGCGACGGGGCCGCGGCCGTCGCCGCCACCAGCGCGGCCAGCGCCAGGAGGAGGTACGGCAGCCGGGCCGCCGCGTCGAGCCGCCAGCGCATCCGGCCGTACAGCAGACCGCCGACCGCGCTGCCCGCGGACTGGCCGGCCAAGATCCAGCCGGTCGCCGACGGGGCGTGCGCCCGGCCGGCCGCCGCGATCACGAAGAGTTCCACCGCGGCCAGGCACATGCCGACGCCGAACGCGGCGACGGCCGCCCGGCGGACGCCCGCGCCCTCGGCCGACAGCAGCCGCAGCGACGGCGCCGGCTCGGCCTTCGCCGCCGGGGCGATCAGCGCGGCGGCCGGAGAGGCGACCATCGCGAGAGTGCCGAGGGCGATCACCACCCCGGACAGCACCAGCCCGGGCACCGGATGGACGGCCACGACCAGCAGCGGGCCGCCGAGGAAGATCAGTTCCTCGGCAACGCCGTCCAGGCTGAACGCCCGCTGCAGCATGGCCTCGTCGGGCGTCATCACCGACCACAGGGCCCGCATGGTGGGCCCGATCGGCGGGCACGACGAGCCAATCACCGCCACCAGAACGGCGAACAGCCACCGCGGGGTGCCGGCCGCCTGAGTGCAGCAAGCCAGCGCGAACAGCGCCGTCGCGAACGGCAGCGCGAGAGCGGGCAGCGCACGGCGCGCGCCCCAACGGTCGACCAGGCCGGCCCTGGCCGGCGCCAGCACCACCGAGAAGGCCGCGAACTCAGTGCCCAGCAGGCCACCGGTCGCGAGCGAACCGGTGGTGGCAGTCAGGGACAGGACGAGGGAAAGGGACACCACCCCGTACCCGAGCCGTCCGAACATGGCGGCGGCTAAGGTGCGTCGGGCGTGAGGCAGACGGAGGACGGCGGCGTACGACGGCGCCGCCACGTCGGGCGTGGACATAGGAGTGCTTCCTCTGCGAAGGCCGGAAAAGGGACGGACCGATGCGCGCCCGCCCACCGGCCCCGCCTGTCAGAGGCGACCGGGCAACTGGGTCGAGGCGACGCGAGTCCGCGGCCTACGCACAGAGGAGATACATATGCCGAACGTACCAGAGCAGCAAGGGCCGGTCCGGCCGGTTTCCGCGCCGCCCGGTCCGCCAGCCGCTACGACAGGACGGCCGCCCTCCCACCTCGCGGGGCTCCTCTCAGGGCTGCACCTCGCAGGCAACTTCATCTGGTCAGCCCGACGATCCAAACGAAGCGGCCTGGCCGAGTCGCGTGCGCACTGGGTGGTGGACGCGGTCGCCATACGTCCCAAACATCCGCAACTGCGATCCCAACTCCCCGACGTGCACTGGCCCCTGTGCCTGCCCGACAACCCGTACGCGTTCCTGACTGCCGCACACACCCTGCCTGCCCCACTCCTCACGGGCCTGACCGGGCGCCCGCTGCCCGCCCTTCCCCGAATCCGCTGAGCGGAGACATCCGCCCCGCCGCCGGACGAACCTGTCTCGCCCCGTCACCTGGGACAGGGGCCACCACCCGCCCCATCGTGCTGGAACGCCGGCGAACGGCCCTGGTCGGCCGCGGTTCCCGTGACCCCTACCTGCCGACCGACCGCCGGCCAGTAGAAGTGCGCCGCCACCCGCGGCTCCTCACCGCCAGCCACGCACGAACTCGCTAGCCCACCGGTATGTCCTTGCCGGTCAGCTCCGCCCGGATGCCGTTCTTCGTCACGGAGATGTCGCGCAGCCGAATGCCGCCCGGCACGTTGTCCGGCAGCTGCCCGGAGAACTCCATCTGCTGTGCGACCTTCGGCTCCCGGAGCTTCTGCAGGCCCTGGATGAGCGAGGGGTCGATGCCGGTGGGCGCGAGCAGCGAGGGATGGTCCACGAGCGTGTCCAGCACGGGGCCCTTCATCATCTGCTGCGGAAGGAGGTGCTTCCCGGTGGCCTGTTGCAGTTCGTCCTCGTCCATCTTGTCGGCGACGGGTGCGGTCAGCTGCAAGCCGCCGCCCTTGCCCGGTACGTACGTGAGCAGGCCGGGCACCACCACGCGCGTGTCCTGCACGGTCATGCGCAGGCCGCGGTCCCCGGTGCGCTGCAACTGCGCGCGCCCCCGGACCTGGGCCTGCTTGCCACCCACCGGCAGGTCGCCGCCGGCCAGCACGGTGTTCTTCTCAGGACCGGGCGTCAAGTGGATCTGCGACGCGCCGACTTCACGGTTCAGGTCCTTGAAGTCCAGCAGGATGTCGCCGCGCACCCGGCTCAGCACCGCACCCTTGACCGAGGACGGCAGGCTTCCGACGATCCGGATGCCGTCCACCGTCCCCTTCACCTGAGCGACCGAGACCGGCCCGGCGTCGACATCGGGGACGTTGACCTCGACGTGGTCGACCTTGCCCGCGAGCACCTGCCCGACGAACGGGACACTGTCGATGTGCACCTCGGGCTCGGCCCGCAGCTTCAGCGCTTTCTGCACCTGCTGCGCCGCCACGTTCTCCGCGTAGAGCACGGCCCACCGGTCGCCGAGCGCAAGAATCGCAAGTACGACGACCAGCGCGACGACCGCCTTCGCGGTCCTCCGCACGATCCGACGCGGCTTGCGCCCGGCCCGCGGGGGCTCCTTCTCGTCGCCGGCACCCGAGTACGTGCCGCTTTCGGCGGCGGTATCAGCGGCGGTGGCGCTCCCGGCGCCTGTGTTGGAGCCGGGGCCGGCGGTGTTGCCCTGGTTCGACGCGGCGTCCGGCTCTTCACCGCCCTGGGCCGACGGCTCGTACGAGCCCTGGTTGTCTGAGGCCGGGCTGTCCTGGGCGGCACGGCTCGCCGGCACCCGCGCCTTGGAGTCTGCGGAAGGTTCGTTGGAGAGCATCCCCACCATGCGACCACAGCTCAGGCACTCGAACCAAGTCGTGCACGGTCTCCGAGACACCTGCGCAGGGGACGCCCAAGCCACGCAGGGGAAGGGAAGGAGCAGCGCATGAGGGCTCCGCCCAAGGGGAATCACGGCTGGGTGAAGACAACGGGGTACGGGCGGGGTTGGTACCGCGGGCGGCTGCCCGTCTGGTTACGGGGGCTGGTCGTCCTCGCGGCAGGGTGGGGAGTCCTTCTCTGCGGTCAGCAGGTCGTCGAAGGGTACGCGGCGACCATGGCGTACCGCGACGCGCCGGTCTGTGAGGCCGGGAGCCGGAGTGGGAACGGGGCCGACGGTGAGGCCTGCGTGAGGCGCGAGGTGGGCACGGTGCTCGACCGCCGGACGGGCGAGCACTGCACCTCCAACGGCACAAGCGGAGGCACGAGCGGGGGCATCACGACGATCGGCGGTGGCGGCGGCATGGCCAGCGCCGGTGGCAGCACCGGTGGCGCGGTGACCGGCGGGGTGACCGCCGGGGGTGGCGGGGGCGGTACCACATGCACGACGTACTACGACGTCGAGGTCGAGTGGCCTGACCGCACCGTCTGGTTGGCGGTGGAGTCGGAGACGTACGACGAGGTCAGGACGGGCGACCGCGCCGAAGTCCGGCTATGGCGGGGCGAGGTCGTGGGGCTGAAGGTGCGCGGCCGCACCCACTCCTACGCGCCCTCCTCGCAGAGCGGGGTCCTGTCGTGGCTCGCCCTGGGCTGCCTGCTCCTGGCGGCGGGCGCCTGGGGAGTGGTGAGCGGGCGGCTCTCGGGGCTCCTCGCCTTCCCCAACTTCGGCTGGCTCTTCGTGGCCATCGGAGTCGGATGGCTCGGCGCCATGGCGCTGTTCGGCGGACCCCCCTTGGTCTGGGGCTTCGCGATCGCGTGGACGGGGTTCGCGGTCTTCTGGATCGTCGGCGCCTGGCGCATCGGTTGACGGCCCCGCTCGGGCCGCCGGTCAGGGGTCCGGTGTCCGAAGGGCACCCCCGGCCAGTAGCCGGGACCCAGGTGGAGGGACGCGCAGCGGTAGCCGAGGGACGCGTGGAGCCGAGAGAGTACGTGGTCGCAGGTGATACGGCATCAGCGGCCCGTGAACAGCGGTAGCGCTGCCCTCGGCACTCGGTTCATCGTGCGGCCCCCACCAGCCTGACAAACATTCACCGTTGCCACAGAAGAGCCGGACGATCGCGTGCTCGCCTGCGGTTTTCACAGGCCTAGCACAAAGCAAGTTTAATATGCCTTTCACGAAAAGGCGGGAAATTCCTTGACACTACCGGTAGGGCGTGCCTGTAATTCCTGTCGAAGTAGTTGGCGAACCGGTTGCCGAATGGTTCGACAATGGGGTCGAGTGCCCGCCGGCCCGGGAGGCAAGCGGTGAACTTCAGCGAAATCGTCGAGCGGGCAGGTATGTCTCGCAGCACGGTGTCCTATGTGACCAGGGACAAGCGTCCTGCGTCGGACGAGGCCAGAGCTTGAGTCGACCAGGTCAGCTCGTAGGCGGGATGCCGTCCCGGTTTCACCGCGCGCGCTGCCGCATGACTCCGCGAACTCTGCGCCACAAGCGCGGCATCCCCAGGAACCGTGTCTGCTGATGATCTGCTGCGGGTTTGTGGTCATTCGTATTCCGATCCACGTCTGCCTCTCCGCGCGTCGACAGAAGGACACGGCCTGGGTCGCGCATGTCAGTGTCTGCGCACCGATTTCCCCTTGGAGCCGCCATGCGCACCTCTGTTGAACGCCGTCACACCCGGCCCATCGTGACGTTGGCGGCGACGGTCACCGCGGCCGGTCTGCTGCTGACATCCTGCGGCGGTGATGGGTCTCCGCCCAGACCCACCGAAAGCGGCAAGGTCACTCTCACCGAAATGGACTATTACATTTCCGAACCCGGGCGGAGTGCCCTGGCCAAGCAGCTCGCTCGGTGCGGCAAGCTGGCGGGGGTCACCATCAAGCGGCAGATTGTGCCGGACCTGCGTACAAAAGTGCTCCAGTTGGCGAACAGCCGGGCGCTGCCGGATCTGATTCTTCTGGACAATCCTGACCTGCAGCAGCTTGCCGCCACGGGAGCGCTCGTCGACCTCGGTGCGGCCGGCGTGAAGACCGACGGAATGTATCCGAACATCGTCGCCGCGGGTAAATACCGGGGGAAGCAGTACGGCGTGGCGCCCGGCGTGAACCAGTTGGCGCTCTACTACAACGCCTCGATGCTTGAGAAGGCGGGCGTCAAACCGCCTGCCACGTGGGATGAGTTGCGCGTCGCGGCCAAGAAGCTGACGCAGGGCGACGAGGTGCACGGCATCGGCTTTGCCGTGCCGGCCACGGAAGAGGGCAGTTTCCAGTTCGAGGCCTTCTTCTTCAGCGCCGGCGCCTCCCTGAAGAAGCTCGATTCGCCGGAGGCCGTGTCGGCGCTGAGCCTCCTGAAGGATCTGGTCGCCTCCGGTTCCGCACCCAAGGACGTGCTCAGCTGGAATCAGATGAATGTCGGGGAGCAATTCGCAAACGGTTCGCTGGCTATGATGATCAATGGTCCCTGGGAGCTGCCCCTGTTGCGAAAGGCAGGCATGAAGGATTTTGGTGTCGTGCCGGTGCCTGCCCCGGCCGGGGGTACCTCCTCCGGTGCGCTCGGCGGTGAGGTGTGGGCGGCCGGAAGCCGTGGGGACAAGTCTCGTAAGGCGACCGAGGTCATCAAGTGCATGGTGTCGAAGGGAAACAGCCTGGAGTGGGCCAAGCTCACCAATTACGTGCCGTCCGACCCTGAAGTGGCCGCGGAATTCAGTGCTGCTGTGCCCGAGATGAAGACGTTCGTGGAGACCATCGGAAGCGCCAAGAGCCGTACGGCGGAAGTCGGGCCGGAGTATCCGAAGTACTCGCAGGCGATGTGGACCGCAGTGCAGGCAGCCTTGTCAGGGAGCAAGTCGCCCGGCGCGGCGCTGACGGACGCGCAGAAGCAGGCGACGCAATGAGCACCGAGCCGCTGACCCGTGGGTGGTACACGCCGACGGCCGCCCTTCCGGAAAGGTAGCCGTGGTTCCGGAAGTGCCCAAGAACGTGACGGCGGCCGTCGGCCGCAAGAGGCCGGCACCGGAGCGCTCCTTCGTGGCCGCGGCGGCTCGTGGCAGACGGCTCGGGATCGGTTTCATCGTGCCGGTCGTCGTATTCGTCGCGGTGTTCTACCTCTATCCGCTGGCCCGCAATGTGGTGCTGTCCTTCCAGGACTACGACATCAACTCCCTTTACAGCGGCAACGCCCCGTTCATCGGTCTCGGCAACTACCGCCGGCTGCTGAGCACCCCCGCCTTTGCCACTGCCGTCGTCAACACCGTGGTTTTCGTTGCGGGCTCGCTCTTCTTCCAGTTCACGATCGGCCTGGGACTCGCGGAGTTCTTTCGCCGCTCGTTTCCGCTCAGCCCGTTGTTGCGGTCGCTGCTGCTGCTCCCCTGGCTCCTGCCCATGGTCGTCGGCGGCACGTTGTTCCGGTGGCTGCTCGACACCAGCAACGGCGTCGTCAATCAGATCCTGCTCACCCTCCATCTGGTCCAGGACCCGGTGCCGTGGCTCAACACCCCCCACACCGCGATGGCTTCCGTGCTGATCTGCAACATCTGGATCGGTGTGCCGTTCAACATGGTCATCCTCCACAGCGGGCTGCTGGCCATCCCTGCGGAGCTCTATGAGGCGGCCTCCCTGGACGGCGCCGGCCACTGGCAGCAGTTCCGCTATGTCACGCTGCCCCAGATCAGACCCGTGATCGGCATCGTCGTGACGCTCGGCCTGATCTACACGCTCAAGGTCTTCGACGTGATCTGGGTGATGACCAAGGGCGGCCCGGCAAACGCCACCCACACGATCACCACCTACGCCTACCAGCTGTCCTTCGGCGGGCTGTCGGAGTTCGGGCTCGGAGCGGCCGCGGGTGATCTGCTCATCCTCGTCGCCGCCGTCTTCGCCCTGCTGTACCTGCGCGCGCTGCGCGCTGACCCTGGAGCCCGCGCATGACCGCCGCCCGCGCTGCCCGGAGCCGGCACGCCACGGGCGGACGGGGCCGGGCGGCCGTACCCACCTGGGTGAAATCCGCTTTCGGTGTCGCCGTCGTCGGCGTCATGCTGTTCCCGCTGTACTGGATGGTGAACGCGTCCTTCCAGACCAATCAGCAGCTGGCCCGGCCCTCACCGCACTGGCTGCCCCTCGGCGGCACGCTCGACGGCTACCGGGACGCGCTGTCCCAGCAAGGGGGCCATCTGCTGGCATCCCTGATCATCGCCACGGGTGCCACGGTCCTGACGCTGGCCCTGGCCGCGCCGGCGGCCTACGCGCTGGCGCAGCTGCGCTCCCCGGGCGGCAGGACGCTACTGAGTGTGCTGCTGGTCGTCCAACTCGTGCCCGGCATCGTCATGGCCAACGCGCTGTACCAGATCTTCGCCTCCGTCCAGATCCTCAACTCGGCCCTGGCATTGATCCTGGCCGACGCCACGCTTGCCGTCCCCTTCGCCGTGCTCATCCTGCGAGCCTTCATGACCGCCATCCCCCGGTCCCTGCTGGAGGCAGCGGCACTGGACGGTGCGGGCGCGGTACGCATCTTCTGGCAGATCGTGCTTCCCATATCCCGCAACGCGCTGATCACCGCAGGCCTCTTCGCGTTTCTCTTCGCATGGGGCGACTTCCTGTTCGCCGCCACGCTCAACCTCAACACCACGACATGGAAGCCGATCACACTGGGTCTGTACGACTACATCGGTGCCGGCACCAACGTCACCATCTGGAACGCGGTGATGGCCACCGCCGTCATCGCCTGCCTGCCCGCCGCGCTGCTTCTGACCCTTGCCCAGCGGCACATCGCTGCCGGAGTCACCAACGAAGCGGTCAGAGACTGACCGCGCGGTGAACCGCCACTCGCGCCCCCTGCGCCGCCGCTGAACCGTACAGCCGCCACCGACCCGTACAACAGCCCTGTGAGTAAGGAGCAGCATGTCTCCGCCCGACGGCACCAGGCCCGCCCCCTCCCCCTCCACGTCCGACGCAGCCGGGACCAGCTCCCGGCCTCCCGCCTCCTCCCGTCCGGCACTCTGCCTTGAGTTCGGCGACGCCGAGCACGTACTGCGCGTGGAGCCCTGGGGAGCCGACAGCGTGCGGGTGCGCGCGGCCCGACATCGTGTGCACGACGACCTGCCAGGAGCCCTGGTCGGTCCCCCTGCCGCCGTGGACGCAGAGGTGGGCGTCGGTCCCCACGGCAGCCGGACCCTCACCGTCGGGCGGCTGCGGGTGGAGCTGTCTCCCCGGGGCCACCTGCGTTTCGCCCGTACTCAGGACGGAACCGAGCTGCTGCGGGAGTCCGTCGGTCACTTCGCCTGGCCCGGTCCCCGCCAGTTCACACCGGTCGGCGAGGGCAGCTATCGGCTGGAACAGCGCTTCGCCGCCTGTGACGGTGAGCAGTTCTTCGGGCTGGGCCAGCACTCCCACGGGCGTCTCGACCACAAGCACATGGTCATCGACCTGGTGCAGCGCAACGGGGAGGTCACCATCCCCTTCGCCCTCTCCTCCCGGGGCTACGGTCTGCTGTGGAACCTGCCCGCCGTCGGACGTGTGGAGTTGGCCGCCAATCAGACCCGGTGGGTCGCCGACGCCGCCGATCAGATCGACTACTGGATCACCACCGCTCCGACTCCCGCCGGCATCATGGCCAACTATGCCGATGCCACCGGACACGCTCCCGTGCTGCCGGAATGGGCCCTGGGCCTGTGGCAGTCCCGCCTGCGGTACCAAACCCAGGAGGAACTGCTGGGCGTCGCTCGCGAACACCGACGCCGGGGCCTGCCGCTGTCGGTCATCGCCGTGGACTTCTTCCACTGGCCGCATCTGGGCGACTGGCGCTTCGATACGGCCGACTGGCCCGACCCGGCCGGCATGGTGGCGGAACTGGCGAGCGTGGGCGTACGGCCGCTGGTGTCCGTGTGGCCGTCCGTCAGCGTCGTGAGCGAGAACTACCCGCACATGCGGGATGAGCGGCTGCTGCTGGGAACGGAGCAGGGCCAGCCGTTCCAGCACGTCTTCCCCGACAGTCAGGTCGACGGCAAGTCCCTGCCCGTGGTGTTCTACGACCCCACCGACGAGCGGGCTCGTGACTACATCTGGAGCCGCATCAAGCGCAACTACTACGATCTCGGCTTCCGGCTGTGGTGGCTGGACGCCTGCGAACCGGAGATGTACCCCGAACAGTTCGGCAACCTGCGGTACGCGGCGGGGCCCGGCCAGGCGGTGGCCAACGTGTATCCGCGCGAGCATGTGCGCGGATTCTTCGAGCACATGCGGGCCGAAGGTGAGGACGTTCCGGTCAGCCTGGTGCGGTCCGCCTGGTCCGGCAGCCAGGCCTACGGGGCGGCTCTGTGGTCGGGTGACATCCCGGCCACCTTCGAGGCGCTCGCGGCGCAGGTACGCGCCGGGCTGAGCGTGGGCCTGAGTGGCATTCCGTGGTGGACCACCGACATCGGCGGTTTCCACGGTGGCGACCCGGACGACCCCGATTACCGGGAGCTGCTCATCCGCTGGTTCCAGTTCGCCGTCTTCTGCCCGCTGCTGCGGATGCACGGCCACCGTGAACCGCGGGACGTCCTCACGGCCGGCCGGGACGGGGGACCCAACGAGCTGTGGTCCTACGGTCAGGAGGCCTACCGCATCCTGACCCGGCAGCTGCGGCTACGCCAGGACCTTCGTGCGTATCTTCACCGTCAGATGGTCTCCGCAGCCGACTGCGGTGCACCGGTCATCCGGCCGCTGTTCTTCGACTTTCCCGACGACCCGGCCGCGTGGACGGTCGAGGACCAGTTCCTGTGCGGCCCGGACCTGCTGATCTCCCCGGTGACCCGACTCGGCGAACGGCACCGCCAGGTCTACCTGCCGGCCGGCGCCGACTGGAGGGACGCCGCCACCGGAACCGTCCAGGACGGCGGCCAGACCCTCACCGCTGACGCTCCACTGGAACGCATCCCCGTCTTCGTACGTCGCGGCTCCACCCTGGAGGTGAGCTTCCCGGACTGAACAAGGAGGCCTCTCGCCGCGCCTCCAGGTCGTCGGTCGCACGGCCGCACTCGGCTGTGCGTACTTCCGGGCGGCCGGTCCCGCGGAGGAATCTCCGGCGAACCCCTCCACAGCCGACGACGCCGGTTCTGCTCGTGTCCCTCGTGTCCGCGGCCGAGGATTCCGACCGGCTCTGCCGCGATCCCTGACCGTCAGTGCAGCTTGTTCGATTCTTTTCACGCAGGCACTATGGGACTGTGAGTAATGACGCTCGGGTGAATTGAGTCAGAATGGCCACTTCCGTGGGGGAAAATGGTCACCCTGGGTGGTCGAACCATGTCCCCGTGGCCATCATCAGCGTGGGGGGCAAGGTCACAGGGTGGAGCGAAGGGGCTCGGAAACTGCTGGGCTATGACCCCCCGGAGATTGTCGGCCACCCCGTCTCGGACCTCCTGATCAACGGGGAGCACCCCGAGGTGGCCGGGCCCTGCCTGCTCGACGCCCGGGAGTGGAGCGGCACAGCGGCAGTCCGCCACCGGGACGGCCACCGCGTCGATCTGCCCCTGCACCTTCATCCGACATTCCGTGACGACGGAACGACCCAGGCGTTCGTCGTGACCGCCACCGCGGAGACGGGCGAGACGGCGTCCGACCGACGGATGGTGGAGTGGGCGTTCGCCCAGTCCTCCGTTGCACTCTCCACCTACAGCACCACGTCACGCTCATGGCACTGGAACGCGGTCGCGCAGGGCGGCGAGCATCCCTCGCCGACAGGGCGAATGATGTCCAGGCCCGCCGACGGCGACGGGGCGCAGACGACCGCAGGGCAAGCCGGAGCTGTCGAATCCAGACAGGGGCAGGAGGCTGAGGCGGGCACCTGGCCCTACGCGGATCTGCTCGGCGGCGGCCGCTCTGACGAGGGGTTCCTGCAATGCGTCCGCCGGGTCGCCGAGGAGGCCGAGCCAGGCCGCTATGAGCACCTTGCCCCGGCCACGCCTTCCGCTCACCGGCGTGCCTGGACCATCGAGATGTGGCCCGTCCGCAGCCCCGACACGGGGCGGGTGGCCGGTGTCGGGGCTGCGGCGTTCGACAGTACCGAGCAGGTCGCCGCACGGCAGCGCCTTGCCCTGCTGAAGGAAGCGGGCAGCCGTATCGGAACCACCCTGAATGCACGGCGGACGGTTCAGGAACTCACCCACCTCGCCGTTCCGCGGTTCGCCGACTCCGTGAGTGTGGACCTGCTCGACTCCGTGACCCGCGGGAAGGAGCCGCCGCCCGGTCCAGCGGACGCCGCCGTGGTGTTGCGCCGGGTCGCGCACCGGACCGCCGACGGGCTTCCCGAAGCCGATACCGAGATCGGCGAGGTCGCCACCTATCCCCCGCGCTCACCCCCCGCACGTGCCCTGACCAGCGGTCGGACCGTGCTGTGCGGAACGGACGACCCCGACTTCACCCGGTGGGTCGCCGCCGGCGCGGGGGGATCGGGTGCCGCGGCGGAGCACGGATTCCACTCGATCATGGCCACCCCCCTGCGCGCTCGGGGCTTGACCCTCGGCGTCGTGGTCTTCGCCCGCGCGGAAGGCTCGGACCCCTACGAGCAGGATGATGTGCTCCTCGCCGAGGAACTCGCAAACCGGGCGGCCGGCAGTGTGGACAACGCGGGCCGTTTCTCCCGGGAACGCGCCAATGCCCTGACCTTCCAGCGCAGTCTGCTGCCCCGTCACTTCCCCAAGCAGGCGGCCGTCGAGGTGGCGCACCGCTATCTGCCGATCGGCAGGGGCGCCGAAGTGGGCGGCGACTGGTTCGACGTGGTCCCGTTGTCGGGCACTCGCGTCGCCCTGGTCGTCGGCGACGTGGTGGGCCACGGCATCCATGCCTCGGCCGCCATGGGCCGGCTGCGTACGGCGGTGCGCACGCTCGCCGGAGTCGATCTGCCCCCGGACGAGCTGCTCACCCACCTCGACGAACTGGTCACCCACCTGACCTCGGACAACGACGTCCGGAACGAGCCCGACCCCGGTCAGATCGGCGCGACCTGCCTCTACGCGGTCTACGACCCGGTCTCCCGTATCTGCACCATGGCCAGCGCCGGCCATGTCCCACCCGTCGTGCTCTTCCCCGACGGCACGGCCCAAGTGGTCCCCCTCACCCCGGGGCCGATTCTGGGAGTCGGCGGCCTGCCCTTCGAGCCCACCGAGCTGGAACTCCCCGAGGGAAGTCTGCTCTCCCTCTACACCGACGGCCTGATAGAAGCCCGCGGCCACGATCTCGGTGTCGGCCTCGAACGACTCTGCCGAGCCCTGGCCTCCGCCGAGCCCTCGCTGGACGTCACCTGCGACATCATCCTCAAAGCCCTGCTGCCCGAGAGCCCCGCCGACGACGTGGCTCTCCTCCTGGCGCGCACCCGCGCGCTGCACACCGATCAGGTCGCCGCCTGGTCGCTGCCGTCAGACCCCGCGATCGTGGCCGATGCCCGTGCGCAGGCCTCCCGCCAGCTGGCGACCTGGGGGCTCACCGACGCGGCGTCCATCACCGAGCTGGTGGTGAGCGAACTGGTCACCAACGCCATCCGCTACGGGGACGCCCCCATCGGGCTACGGCTGATCCGGGACCGGACCCTGATCTGCGAGGTCTCCGACGCCAGCAGTACCTCCCCTCATCTGCGCCGTGCCCGCACCTACGACGAAGGGGGACGAGGACTGCACATGGTGACCCAGCTGACCCAAGGCTGGGGCACCCGCCAGACCCCCACCGGCAAGACCATCTGGGCCGAACAACGTCTCCCAGCCGGCGGACCATGACGGAGCGCACAGTCCACCTGGCAACAGGACGCGGCGCCCAGACCCATAGTGGTGCTGCGGCCCGCGACCTGACACATACGCTCGCACTGCTCTACCCGCCGTCCGGCGCCAACCGGGACTACCCGCCGGTGCAGCTCGCCTTCGTCGGCGGGGTGGCGGAGACCGCCACCTCATACGGCTACGACCTGCTGCTCACGCCCTGCAAGTCGGGGAAGGACCCCGCGTTCCGGCGGATGGTCAGTGAACGGCGCGTGGACGGAGTCATCGTGATGGAGGTCCGCCGGGAGGACGACCGCATCCAGCACCTCACGGAAGCGGCCTTCCCCTTCGTCGCCATCGGCCGGAACAGCGGAACCGACGGGGTCGGCTGGGTCGATCTCGACTTCGCCGGCCTGGCGAACGGATGCGTCCGGCACCTGACCGAACTGGGCCACCGCAGCATCGCCTTCGTCAACAAGTCGGAGCAGATCGTCAGCACCGGGTACGGGTACGCGCTGCTCGGGAACGAGGGCTACACCGAGGCGATGCAGGAGATGGAACTGACCGCGCGCACCTACCCCAGCGGCGACGACGTCGGCGCCGGAGAAGACGTCGTGGAACGGATCTTCCAGGACGACCCGGCCACCACATCCCTGGTCGTCATGAACGAAGCCGCCCTGGAAGGCATCTACCGCGGGCTGACCCGCCACGGCCGCAGCGTACCGCGCGACTTCTCGGTCGTCGGTGTGGCGGCCAGCCGCTGGGCGGAACAGGTGAGCCCGCCACTGACCGCGGCCGAAATACCGGCCAAGGAGATGAGCCGGATCGGCGTCGACCTCATGGTGGAGCGACTCACCTCCCCCACCGCGTCACCCCGGCACGTCCTGCTCAAACCACTCATCACCCTGCGCGCCAGCACCGGCCCCTGCCGCCCGGTCCTCGATTCGGAGGCGGAGCTGGAGTTGGAGGCGGAGTTTCCTGACTTGGAGTTCTGACCCGTCACACCGGCATCCGTGGGAAATGGCTGTCGCAGGAACTCGTGAGGAAGCCCGATCGTCTGCACCGCCGGAAGCCACGTGCTTCATCAGACTGTTCGCGACGGCACCGCGGCGGACGTTCCCCGGCCGTGCAGGACCGTGCAGCTGTCCTGCTACGGCGCGGGATTACCCCGGCCGCGGGCCGGATCGCTCCGCTTCCGGGCCGATGGGTCGGGTCAGGTAGTGCTTCCGCACCCGGTCAGTGGCAACCAGGCGAAGGGTGGGATGCAGAACGATCTCGTGGGGCAGCGCATCCCACTTCGCGTACGGCCACCAACGGCCGTGGGCCGTCAACAGCATCTCCGCACCACGCTCGATCTCACCCTGATTCGCATACCACCCTGCCATCCATACGCACAAGGCAAACTGCCCAGGGGTCTCGCCGGTCGCCTCGGCCAGGGCGCGTGCGCGAGGAAAGTCATTGGCGGCCGCCAGTGCCTGCCAGACGACCCGCTTCTCATGGGAGGCCAGATCCCCGTAGTCGCGCTCCACCAGGTGCGCGCCGATCACGCCGTCCAGGGGCTGCGCTGGGCTGCCCCAAGGCTTGAGACTCCCCGGCAGAAACTCCTCCACTGGGCGCCGCTCAAGCTGGTCGCACAGCCACCGGAGTCGCTCTCCGAGCACACGGCCGACGGGAACGTGCGCCGCCGCTGCGGCCATCCGAGGAGCTGCCGCGGTGGCGGCATGCACCTCTGCAGCCAGGAAAGCCGAGTCGAACGGCATGTCCTGGTTGCACAACTCCCTGCCAGCCGGCGCGTCCAGAGCGATCAGGGACTCGGCCAGGTCAGCCGCCTCGGCGAAGCGGTCCAAACAAGACATGATCTGAATCGATGCGGCTGCGGCTTCCCAGACGGGTCCTCGCGCTCCCCCCGGACGCTGCGCAATCTCGAGCAGCTGGGGTAGCGCCTCCACAAAGTTCCCCTGCCGAGCCCACGAGGTCAATCGCTCAGCGGAATTCACACGATCGCTCCTTTTCCGAGCTAGCGTACTCCACTGACCGTGCCCGGTCCTGCGGTCGGCATCAGCTCAGGCATCACCACCGGTGACGACGAGCGCGATCGCCTTCCGGCGATCCGCCAGGCTCGCTCTCTTCCCTCTTCTCCGCTCCCGCCACATATCGAGCGTCTCACCGTGGACGACTCCAAGGAGTCAGAAACGGACAATTAGGACGGCCTCTTCGTCAGGAAGATCGTCCAGCCTTCTTACATTCCTCTCACAACTCAGCGGCACCGTGGGGTTCATGGTGACCAAACGATTTGCTGTTGGCGTCGGAATTCTCGTGGTGATGGGCCTGACGGGCACGGCCGTGGTGGCCTCTGGGGCTCCTGCTCCGGTGTCCGGTGAGGGTTCCGCTGCAGCGGCCGGGAAGAAGGCGAAGAACTACCTTTACGCCTCCATCGGGGATTTCGATGCCAAGGTGAAGCCGTTGATCGATCGCCCCGATGTCGCCGGCGTGCAGCTGGTGGTGCCGTGGAAGGCGATGGAGCGGAAGAAGGGGCAGTACGACTTCTCGGAGATCGACCGGGTGCTGAAGGCTCTGCAGTCGCGCCACAAGAAGCTGTTCATCCAGGTCCAGGACCGGTTCTTCGCGCCGCCGACGAGGCTCCCGGACTATCTGTTGAAGGACCCGGAGTACAAGGGAGGTGCGGCTCCGACAAAGAACGAGAACGGCCTCGGCCCCGGTGAGCCCGGGGCGGTCGCGGCGCAATGGAACCCACAGGTGCGGGGCCGTTTCCAGCAGCTGCTGAAGGCGATGTCACAGCGGTTCGACGGTCGCCTCGCCGGGGTGAACCTGCCGGAAACCGCTACCGAGGTGGACACCAAGAAGGACCACACCGGATACAGCCATGACGCCTACTTCAAGGCAGAACTCGACAACATGGCCTACGGCAAGAAGGTCTTCACCAAGACGCCGTTCATCCAGTACGTCAACTTCTGGCCCGGCGAATGGAACAACAGCCGCACGTACATGAGCCGCACCTTCGAGTTCGCCAAGGCGCACGGAATCGGCCTGGGGGGACCGGACATCCTGCCGGACCGGCCGGCGCAGATGGAGAACTCGTACCCCTTCTTCAAGAAGTACCGGGGACAGCTCCCCATGGTGGCCATGGCCGTACAGGAGCCCGACTTCGAGTACAAGAACCCCGAGACGAAGAAGCCGTACACCCGGCAGGAGTTCACCGACTTCGGCACGAACACCCTCGGAGCCGACGCCATCTTCTGGGCCACCAGCGCGCCCTGGCTCCACCAGCCGGCGGCGCGATAGAGCCACCCATCCCTGCCGGTCCGGCCGCGGCGGCGCGCTCCGGGCGGCCTTCTTCGCAGCGTCCGGCAGTCGGCCGCCGGCCCCGGTCCTGACAGCGACGGGGCTGACAGGAACCGGGGCCGGGGCCGGGGCCGGGGCCGGCAGGGCAGTTGGGGGCGTCAGCTGCCGAAGGGGATGTCCCGAGGGGTGGCCATCCGGCGGGTGTCCGGGTGGGCCTTCACGTAGTCCGTGATGTACGAGAGTGACTCGCGCACCCCGCTGTCGTCCGTGCCGCAGCCCTTCGGGCCGCTGACGCCGTCCGGGTAGCAGGACATCCGATTGCCGTAGATCAGGCTGCTCACGGCGGCACTCCCGCCGGAGGAGTCGAGCAGCGTGGTCGCACGCTCCCCGTCGCCCTTACCCACTGTCCAGCCGACGGTCTGCGCGAGTTCTCCGGCGTCCCGGGCCTTCCGGCCGGCCGCCAGCTCCTCCCGGATGCTGCCGAACTTCAAGGCCATGCTGAACTCGCCCTTGTCCATCACGCGCTGGTTGCCGGGGACGTTCGGCCCGTGCTCGGCGAAGCCGTCCCGGACCTGCGCGTAGTCGCCGCTGTAGCTGACCGCCTCCTTGGAGTTCAGGTCCGCGAGGGCGTTCTTCCAGCCGCTGCCGCCCTCCTTGCCGTAGAAGCCGTAGAGCACCCGGATGCCCTTGCTCTCCAGCTTCTCGCGCGCCAAGTCCCGCAGCGCGGCCACGGAGCAGTGGCGCCACTTGGGGTCGTTGCTGTCGCACCAGTCGGGGTTCTTCATGTCCAGCCAGACGAAGGAGGCGTGACGCCCCTGGTCATGCTCCTTTGCCACCTGGTCGAACATGGCCGACATGGTGTCCCCAGAACTGGTAGGAGAGCCGTCGTGGTCGGCCCACCAGCCCTGACGCCAGGCCGTTGCGTCCATCTCCAGCGCGTTGGCCCCGTTCTTGAGCGCCGTGGTGACCCCGCCCGTGGTCAGCACCCGGTGGGCGATGGCCCAGGTGGGGCGCTGCTCGGTGGTGCTGGGCGCGGGCGTTGGGGGGTCGTGCGCCCACGCCGCGCCCCAGGGGGGGCCCGGGGCCCCGGGGGGGGGGGGGGGCACCCCCGGGGCCCGGGCCCGCGGGGGCGGCGCGGGGACGCGCCCGGGTGTTGCCCCGCGGT
>NZ_JBICVV010000034.1:0-55944 GCF_043199295.1 Streptomyces sp. NPDC048612 | reverse complement strand
CGGACGTAAAGCGAAGCAGTCCGGAAACCCTGCCCCGGAGGCCCGTCACCGCACCCGACACCCACCCGCCCGCCGCAGGCGCAACGGCGAGGAACAGACAAGCATCACCCGCACCCACGCCCCGCGCAGCGGACCCGAAACAACGCGAGCCACCACGGCGGAAACGCCGACAACGTGGGAGGTCACAAGCCATTCGCGAATTGCGCCGCATAGAGCCGCGCATACGCCCCGTTCGCTGCCAGCAGCGCCTCGTGGGGGCCCTGTTCGACGATGGCGCCGTTCTCCATGACGAGGATGGTGTCCGCGTCGCGGATCGTGGAGAGGCGGTGGGCGATGACGAAACTGGTGCGGCCGGTGCGGAGTTGGGCCATCGCGTGCTGGATGAGGACCTCGGTGCGGGTGTCGACCGAGCTGGTGGCCTCGTCCAGGACGAGGATGGCCGGTTCGGCGAGGAACGCGCGGGCGATGGTGATCAGCTGCTTCTCGCCGGCGGAGACATTGCCGCCCTCGTCGTCGAGCACGGTGTCGTAGCCGTCCGGCAGGGTCCGTACGAAGCGGTCGACGTGGGTGGCCCGGGCGGCCGCCACGATCTTGTCCAGGGGGGTGCCCGCGGGGGCTCCATAGGCGATGTTCTCGGCGATGGTGCCGCCGAAGAGCCAGGTGTCCTGGAGGACCATGCCGATGTGGGCGCGCAGTTCCTCGCGTGACATGGCGGCGATGTCGACGCCGTCGAGGGTGATCCGGCCGCCGCGTACCTCGTAGAAGCGCATCAGGAGGTTGACGAGGGTGGTCTTGCCGGCGCCGGTGGGGCCGACGATCGCCACCGTCTGGCCGGGGCGGACGGTCAGCGAGAGGTCCTCGATGAGCGGCTTGTCCGGTGCGTAGCGGAAGGAGACGTCCTCGAACGCGACCCGGCCCTCGACGCGTGCGGGGCGGGCCGGCCGTACGGGGTCGGGGTCCTGGTCGGTGGCGTCGAGGAGTTCGAAGACCCGCTCGGCGGAGGCGACACCGGACTGGACGAGGTTGGCCATCGAGGCGACCTGGGTCAGCGGCTGGCTGAACTGGCGGGAGTACTGGACGAAGGCCTGGACGTCGCCGATGGAGAGGGCGCCGGAGGCGACGCGGAGGCCGCCGACCACCGCGACCAGGACGTAGTTGAGGTTGCCGACGAACATCATCGCGGGCTGGATGATGCCGGAGATGAACTGGGCCCTGAAGCCGGCGGTGTAGAGGGCCTCGTTCTGTTCGCGGAAGAGCGCGGCGGACTCCCGCTGGCGGCCGAAGACCTTCACCAGGCTGTGGCCGGTGTACATCTCCTCGATGTGCGCGTTGAGCTTGCCGGTGGTCTTCCACTGCTGGACGAACTGCGGCTGGGCGCGCTTGCCGACCCTGGTGGCGACGACGACCGAGACCGGGACCGTGACCAGGGCGACCAGCGCCAGCAGCCACGAGGTCCAGAACATCATGGCGAGCACGCCGAGGATGGTCAGCAGGGAGGTGACGATCTGGCTGAGGGTCTGCTGGAGCGTCTGCTGGATGTTGTCGATGTCGTTGGTGGCCCGGGAGAGCACCTCGCCGCGCTGCTGCCTGTCGAAGTAGCTCAGCGGCAGCCGGGCCAGCTTCTCCTCGACCTGTTCGCGCAGGCGGAAGACCATCCGCTGGACGACGCGGGTGGCGATCCGGGCCTGGACGAAGCCGAACAGCGAGGCGCCCGCGTAGATCAGGGTGACCCAGAGCAGGACCTGGCCGACGGCGCCGAAGTCGATGCCGTGGCCGGGGACGACCGGCATCGTGCCGATCATGTCGGCGAGCCCGTCCTGGCCGTGGGCACGGAGTTGGCCGGCGGCCTGGGCCCTGGTGAGGCCGTCGGGCAGCTCCCGGCCGATGACGCCGGACATGATCAGGTCGGTGGCGTGGCCGAGGACCTTGGGGCCCACGACGCTCAGTGTCACGCTCAGCGCGCCCAGGGCCAGCGCGACGGTCAGGATGCCGCGCTCCGGCCGCATCTGGGCCAGCAGCCGGGCGCCGGAGCCCTTGAAGTCCATCGACTTCTCGGTGGGCTGGCCGCCCATCATCCGGGCGGGGCCGACCGCCGGGGCCGGGCCCCGCCGGGTGGCGGCCGGCGGCGCCGCGCCGGTGGCCGGCGGGGTCCCGGCCCCGGGGGCCGCGCCCTTGTCCGCGGTGGTCATGCCGCCTCCTGCTCGGTGAGCTGGGAGAGCACGATCTCCCGGTAGGTCTCGTTGCCGGCCATCAGCTCGGTGTGGGTGCCGGTGCCGACGACCCGGCCCTCGTCCAGGACGACGATGCGGTCGGCGCCGCGGATCGTGGCGACCCGCTGGGCGACGATCACGACGGCGGCCCGGCCGGTCTCGCGGGCGAGGGCGGCGCGCAGCGCGGCGTCCGTCGCGTAGTCCAGGGCGGAGAAGGAGTCGTCGAAGAGGTAGATCCCGGGGCGGCGGACCAGGGCGCGGGCGATGGCCAGCCGCTGGCGCTGGCCGCCGGAGACGTTGCCGCCGCCCTGCGCGACGGGCGCGTCCAGGCCGCCTTCCATCCGCTCGACGAACTCCCGCGCCTGGGCGGTCTCCAGGGCGTGCCACAGCTCGTCGTCGGTGGCGTCCGGGTTGCCGTAGCGGAGGTTGCTCGCGACGGTGCCGGAGAAGAGGTAGGGCTGCTGCGGGACCAGGCCGATGGCCTCGGCGAGCGTCTCCTGGTCGAGGGTGCGGACGTCCTCGCCGCCGACCAGGACCGTGCCGCCGGTCGCGTCGAAGAGGCGGGGGACGAGCCCGAGGAGGGTGGACTTGCCGCTGCCGGTCGAACCGATGACGGCGGTGGTCTCGCCGGGGCGGGCGACCAGCGAGATGTCCCTGAGGACCGGCTGCTCGGCGCCGGGGAAGCGGAACTCGACGCCGCGCAGCTCCAGTTCGCCGTGGCGGCGGAGTCCGGTGACGGGGTGCTCGGGCGGGGTGACGCCGGGCTCGGTCGCCAGCACCTCCTGGATGCGCTCGGCACAGACCTCGGCGCGCGGCAGCATCATCACCATGAACGTCGCCATCATGATCGACATCAGGATGTACATGAGGTAGCTGAGGAACGCGGTCAGTGCGCCGATCTGCATGGAGCCGCTGTCGATGCGCAGTCCGCCGAACCAGACGACGGCCACGCCGGAGAGGTTCACGACCAGCATGACCAGCGGGAACATCATCGACATCAGCCGGCCGACGCGCAGCGACATCTCGTACAGACCGGTATTGGCCCCGGCGAACCGCTCGCGCTCGTGCCGGTCGCGGACGAAGGCGCGGATGACGCGGATACCGGTGATCTGCTCGCGCAGCACGCGGTTGACGGTGTCGATGCGCTCCTGCACCCCGCGGAACAGCGGGCGCATCCGGCGCACGATCAGTGAGACGAGTGTCCCGAGGACCGGGACGATGACCAGCAGCAGGCCCGACAGCGGCACGTCCTGGTTCAGCGCCATGAGCACACCGCCGATGCACATGATCGGCGCCGAGACCATCATCGTGAACGTCATCAGCACCAGCATCTGGACCTGCTGGACGTCGTTGGTGGTCCGGGTGATCAGCGACGGCGCGCCGAAGGCGGCCATCTCACGGGCGGAGAAGGACTGCACCCGGTCGAAGACGGCGGCGCGGATGTCCCGGCCGAGCGCCATGGCCGTCCGGGCGCCGAAGTAGACGGCGCCGACGGCGCAGACGATCTGCAGCAGGGTGACGACGGCCATGAAGCCGCCGATGCGCAGGATGTAGCCCGTGTCCCCCTTCACGACGCCGTTGTCGATGATGTCGGCGTTGAGGGTGGGCAGGTAGAGGGTGGCCAGGGTCTGGATCAGCTGGAGCAGCACGATCAGGGATATCGAGCGTCTGTGGGGCCGCAGATGCACCCGGGCGATTCGGACCAACACATCGAGAGCCTAGGCGAACACTTGCTTCCGGCAATCGAATTTCCGTGTTCGCCGCCGTCCGGTGCCCGAGCCTTTACCGGAACGTGCCCGGCACCGGGCGGGCCGCCGCGTACGCCATCATGGAGGCGGCAACGACGGGGCGACCGCCACCACGGAAGCCCCCCGACCGACACGACGAAGAGGCCGCCGTGACAACAACTGGCACCGTGCGCTACTGGGCCGCGGCCAAGGCCGCCGCCGGCACGGCAGAGGAGCCCTATACGGCGGCGACGCTCGCCGAGGCGCTCGACGCGGCGCGTGCGGCGCATGCCGCGAACCCCGAGTTCGCGCGCGTGCTGCTGCGCTGCTCATTCCTGGTGGACGGCGATCCGGTCGGCACCCGTGACCACGGGGCGGTGTCGTTGGCGAACGGCGGCACCGTCGAGGTCCTGCCGCCGTTCGCGGGAGGATGAGCCGACGACCATGAGCGACCACCAGCCGCAGCACCGCCCTTCCCACGACCCGCACGACCCGTACACGCCGCAGGAGCCCTACGGTCCGAACGCGCCGCAGGACCCGTACGCCCGGCACGACCCGTACGGGCAGCACAACCCGTACGGGCAGCACGACCCGTACGGGCAGCAGGACCAGTACGGCCGTCCGGCCCCGTACCCGCAGCAGGCACCCCCGGCCGCGGCGCACCCGCCGTACGACCGGCAGGCGCCGTACGGCGGGCAGCCGCCCCACGACCCCTACCGGCAGCAGCAGCCCGCGCCGCAGCCGGGCCCCGGCCCGTACGGCCGGCCCGCGCAGGACCCGTACGGGTACGAGGCGTACGGCCGGCAGCCCCGGCACGGGCAGCCGCAGCACGCCCGGCCGTCCCAGCAGCCGCAGCAGCCGCCGCACGGCCAGGACGGCCACCGCGGTCCGCACGCCGAGCCCGCGCCGCTGCCCACCCAGCACCAGACCGCGGCACCGGCCGACGAGCCGCCCGCCCGCCGGCACCCGCAGCAGTCCCGCCCGGCGCCCGCCGCGCCCGCACCGGCCGCCACGGTGGTCTCCAGCGCCCCGCTCGCGGCCAACCAGCGCGCCCGCGCCGAGGGCCGCTCGCCGATCATCCCGCCCGGCATCCAGCCGGCCGCGCTGACCGCCGGACTGGCCCTGCTGCTCGCACTGACCGCGCCGCTGGCCCGGCCGGTGCTCGCGGTGCCGGTGGCGCTGCTGCAGGCCGTCACCGCCGCCGGCTGGTTCCGGCTCAACGGCATGTGGCCGGCCCGCCAGGGCATCGCGCTGGCCTTCCTGGGCGGCCTGACCACCGATGTCGCGCTGCTGGCCACCGACCGCGCGAGCGCGCCGCTGGTCGGCATCGGCACCCTCGGGGTGTGGTGTCTGCTGGTCCTCGTCCTCCAGCTGCGCAACCGCAGCAGCGCCGACGAGCGGATGTACGCGCTGACCGCGGGCCTGACCTCGTCCGCGCTCGCGGTACTGGCCGCCGGGCAGCTCGCGGCGAGCCCGCACGCGGTGGTGGTCGGCGCCGCAGCGGTCGCGGTGGCCACCCTGGCCCGTGCGCTGCCGCTGCCGTCCGTCGCCTCGGTCGGCATCGCGCTGGTGGCCGCGGCGGGCGCGGGCATCGCGGCCGGACAGCTGACCGGCCTGGGCGCCGCCGGAGCCCTGCTGGGGCTGGCGGCCGGCGGCTGCGCGCTGATCGGCCTGCGGGTGGCCAGCTACGACTACCCGTCCCGCTTCGTGCACATGACGGCCGGGGTGGCCCTGCCGCTGGCCCTAGCCGCGCCCGCGGTGTACGTCCTGGGGCGGACTCTGGGGTAGCGCCCGCCGGGGGCCGTACGACGGCCGGACGGAGCGGCGGGGGGGGGGGGGGGGCGCCGGGGGGGGGGGGGGCCCCCCCCCCCCGGGGGGGGGGGGCGGGCGCGGGGGGGCCCCCCCCCCCCCCCCCCCGCTCCCGTGTGTGCGAGGCCGTCGTCTAGGCTCCCCCGGAACGCAGGCAGGGGGCCTGCAGCGACGAGTCGGCCGTAATCCGGCCCAGTGTGGGGGAAGTGGTTCGATGCGTGCACTACGTGTGCTGGTGGTCCTCGTGGTCATACTCGGGGGACTGTTCGTGGCGGCCGACCGGGTGGCCGTGGGGCTGGCCGAGGACAAGGCCGCGGAGAAGATCCGGGCCGGCCAGGGGCTGGACAAGACCCCGACCGTCGCCATCAAGGGCTTTCCGTTCCTGACCCAGGTCGCGGGCCGCAGCCTCCAGGAGGTGGACGCCGACCTCGGGGGCATCGAGGCCCGGGCCCAGGGGCGTGCGCTGCGCATCGACCAGCTGTCGGCGCACTTCTACGACGTCGGGCTGACCAGCGACTACACCTCCATCGAGAGCGCCGCCTCGGCCACCGGCAACGCCCGGATCACCTATGCCGACCTGACGAAGGCGGCGGGCGGCGGCGTCAAGATCAGCTACGGCGGGGAGAAGAACGGCCGCAGCCAGGTCAAGATCTCGCCGAAGGTCCCGCTCCTCAGCTCGCTGGAGGTGACCGGCTCCATCAGCATCGTGGGCGGCACCACCGTCCGGCTGCGGGCCGACGGGCTGCCCACGATGTGCAAGGTCCTGCCGGGCTGTGAGAGCAAGGTGCGGGCCCAGACCGACCACGACTGGAAGCTGGACCAGCTGCCCGGCAACCTGAAGCTGGACAAGGTCGTGCTGATGAACGAGGGCCTCTCGATCTCCGCCTCCGGCAAGGACGTCAAGCTCCCCGGCTGACCGGGACACGCACGGCGGACCGCCCCACCGGTCCGCCGCCGCATCCACCCGCCGTCCATTTCCTGAGACGGCCCGGTCCGTACGCCAGACCCCCCACGGGCGTACGGGCGCCCGGAGCCCGTGCGGCAGCGCGCCGCGCGCCCTCCCATCCCACTTTACGGACAAACGCGTCTCACCATTCGACACGCCGGTGACACGCCCCGCTCCGCGTCCCTACGATCGGAGCCATGCAGAGCTCATTGAGCGGTCTCCGTCCGCGGGGACGGGCGGTCCTGACGAAGCGGCGGGCAGTAGACCTGTGCCGCGTCGCCGCCATGCTCTGTCGCCCTGTCTGACGGGCCTCCCGCACCCCAGCCCCTGAGGGTGTCGTGCCCGGCCGGCCCCCTGGCCGTTCCGTATGTCCCCACAGCGCCATGCCGGCCCCGTACCCACGACACGGGCCGCCCGGAACTCCACGGCGCGCACCCGGCATACCCGCGTGCAACTCTGCCACTGCCCCCCGTAACTGCCCCGGAGGAGAAGAATCATGAGCCGTAGCGACGTCCTCGTAGACGCCGACTGGGTCGAGGCCCACCTGGAGGACCCGAAGGTGGTTCTCGTCGAGGTCGACGAGGACACCTCGGCCTACGACAAGAACCACATCAAGAACGCCGTCCGGATCGACTGGAAGCAGGACCTCCAGGACCCGGTCCGCCGTGACTTCGTCGACCAGGCCGGCTTCGAGAAGCTGCTCTCGGCCAAGGGCATCGCCAACGACGACACCGTGGTCCTCTACGGCGGCAACAACAACTGGTTCGCTTCCTACGCCTACTGGTACTTCAAGCTCTACGGCCACGGCAGCGTCAAGCTCCTCGACGGCGGCCGCAAGAAGTGGGAGCTGGACTCCCGCGACCTGGTCGACGGCTCCGAGGTTCCCCAGCGCCCGGCCACCCAGTACCAGGCCAAGGCCCAGAACACCGCGATCCGCGCCTTCCGGGACGACGTCGTCGCCGCGATCGACAACCTCAACCTGGTCGACGTGCGCTCCCCCGACGAGTTCAGCGGCAAGCTGCTCGCCCCGGCGCACCTCCCGCAGGAGCAGTCGCAGCGCCCCGGCCACGTGCCCAGCGCCCGCAACATCCCGTGGTCGAAGAACGCCAACGACGACGGCACCTTCAAGTCGGACGACGAGCTCAAGGCCCTCTACGAGGGTGAGTCCGTCGACCTGGCCAAGGACACCATCGCCTACTGCCGCATCGGCGAGCGCTCCGCGCTCACCTGGTTCGTGCTGCACGAGCTGCTCGGCCAGACCAACGTCAAGAACTACGACGGCTCCTGGACCGAGTACGGCTCGCTCGTCGGTGTCCCGATCGAGCTCGGCGCCGCCAAGTAAGCAAGCACGCTTCTCTCCCCCGACCCCCTCAAGGAAGTACCCCCATGTGTGGAGCACAGGCAGGCGGCCCGGACGCCTCGACCATCAAGCCCGGTGAGACCACGATCCAGGGCAGCGTGACCCGCGACGGCGAGCCCGTCACCGGTTACGTCCGACTCCTGGACAGCACCGGTGAGTTCACCGCCGAGGTTCCCACCTCCGCGACCGGACAGTTCCGCTTCTACGCGGCCGAGGGCACCTGGACGCTGCGCGCCCTCGTCCCGGGCGGCACCGCGGACCGCACCGTCGTCGCCCAGCAGGGCGGCCTGGCGGAGGTCGCCATCGCCGTCTGACGGCGGCAGGAGCGGCGGCGCTCCCGGGGACACCCGGACCGCCGCCGCCCCTCCTACGGCCGGAGGGCCGCACCCCAGGGGTTTGGACGCCTTGGCTGGGGTGCGGCCCTCCGTGCCGTGCGCGGCCGGGGCCGCTCCCCCGCTTCTGTCCCGCCCCGCGCGGACTTACCGTGGAGACATGGACGCGCACCGCCGTTCGCCCGCACAGCGCCGTCATCGCCGGTACTTCGTGCTGATGGGCGTGTGCCTGCTGCTGTTCGTCCTGGCCTGGGGTGTGGTGCGGCTGTGGTCGGTCCCGGTCGCGGTGGGCATGTGCGTCGTCGCCATGGTCATCCCGCCGGTCGCGGCCGTCATCGGCAACCGCCGCGAGCCCGGTGAGCGCTGGTGGGACGAGTCCGGCGACCCGGAGTCCGACCGCTGGTGGCGGGAGCTGGACGACCGGGGCGACGACAGACACCCGCAGTAGGCCCGGGCGGGCCCCCGCCGGGAGCGCTCAGTACACCAGCGCCTGGACGTCGTCCGGCATGATCTCGCTGACGAACACCTGGGCACCGGCGATCCCGGCCCCCTCGATCAGGTCCTTCTGCTCGATGTCCCGCCGCGCCGCGCACTGGGTGCAGACCGTGATCGCCCCACCGCCCGCGCGGATTCCGTCGATGAGTTCCGGCAGCGGCGCAGCGTGCGGCAGCTCGAACTCCGCTGCCCGTCCCGGCAGCGCGAACCACACGGACTCCCCGGTCAGCCACAGGGACACCTCGACGCCGCTGGCCACCGCCACCGCCGCCACCGTGAACGCCTGCGAGCACCGCTCGGGCGCGTCCGCGCCCGCCGTCACCTTGATCACGAGCTTCTTCGCCATGAGGCCAGAGTAGGCGCGGCGGACCTCACAGCGCCGCAGTCACCGCCGCCGACTAGACTCGCAGGCGGTCCGTTACACCCTCATCCGTACAAGGGGCGCGCTCGTGCTTGAGGCATTCTTCACCACCCTGCTCGTTCTGGTCGGCATCGGCGTCATCGCGTTCGCCGGTCTGACCTGGAAGAAGCTGTACCAGGGCCAGCGCTGAGCCCCTCGCCCACCACCCGTGGCAGGAGCGCCGCCCGCGCCCTGTCGGTCCCCTCTCTATAGATCGTCTGAGCTCTCATGATCGAGATCCCGTCCGACCTGAACCCGGCCCTGGTGCCGCTCGCCTTCCTCCTCGGCAACTGGGAGGGCGCCGGCGTCGCCGACTTCCCCGGCACCGAGAAGTGCAACTTCGGGCAGGAGGTCAGCTTCACCCACGACGGCCGTGACTTCCTGGAGTACACCTCGCACAGCTGGGTGCTCGACGCCGAAGGCAAGAAGGTCCGCCCGCTGGAGACCGAGACCGGCTTCTGGCGCATCGACGCGGACCGCAAGGTCGAGATCGTGATGTGCCGCGACCAGGGCGTGGTGGAGGTCTGGTACGGCGAGCTGGCCGACCAGAAGCCGCAGATCGACCTGGCCACCGACGCCATCGCGCGCACCGGCGCCTCCGGCCCGTACAGCGGCGGCAAGCGGCTCTACGGCTACGTCAACAGCGACCTGATGTGGGTCGGCGAGAAGTCCACCCCGGACGTCCCGCTGCGGCCGTACATGTCCGCGCACCTGAAGAAGGTCGCCGACCTCAAGGAGTGGGCGGAGAGCCTGCCCGAGGACATGCCCGACGGCGTCTCCTTCTTCCGTCCGGACGGCACGCCCTACAACCCGTGACCACCCCGGGGAGAGTCCCGCTCTCCCCGCCAGCGCCCCGCGGGGGAAGCCGGTCGAAGTCCGGCGCTGACCCGCAACGGTAGGCGGAAGATCCCTTCCGCGAGCCCGATCGCCCGCGGCGCGCGCAGCTTCCCGCTCAACTCGCCGTGGACTGCGAGGGGACGCGGCCCGGCCCTCGCGGACCCGGGCCGCCCCTTGGTACGTACGGACGCGGCCCGACCCCGAGGCGGCCGACCGTGGCGACCACCCGCGCGCATCCGACGACCGACCGGGCCGGCGCGCCGCCGGGCCGCGGGCGGCTGCCCGTACCACCCCTGCTCGCCGTGCTCACGGCCGTCCTGCTCGGCTCGCTGCTGTGCGGGACCGGGCTCGGCGCCGCCGGACTGAGCTGGGCCGAGGTGCTGCGCTCTCTGGCTGCCGGACTGACCGGCGGCACCCTCTCGCCCGACGAGGTCGCCGCCTACACCATCGTGTGGGAGCTGCGTTTCCCGCGGGCCCTGCTGGCGGCGGTGGTCGGCGCCGGGCTCGCCGGCCTCGGCGTGGCCGTCCAGGCCCTGGTCCGCAACGCCCTCGCCGACCCGTTCGTGCTCGGCATCTCCTCCGGGGCCGCCGTCGGCGCCAACGCCGTCCTCCTCTTCGGGGCGCTCGGCGCGCTCGGCGTCTGGGCCCTGTCGGCGGCGGCGTTCGTCTCCGCGCTGCTCGCCATGGCCCTGGTGTACGCCGCCGCGCGCACCGCCCACGGGCTCACCCCGCTGCGTCTGGTGCTGACCGGCAGCGCGATGTACTACGGCTTCTCCGCCCTCACCACCCTGATGGTGTTCACCGCCGACCGCGGCGAGGCGGCCCGCTCGGCGATGATGTGGCTGCTCGGGAGCCTGAGCGGGGCGGGCTGGGGCTCGGTGCCGATCGCCGCGGCCGCGGTGGCCGCCGGGCTGGCCCATCTGCTGCTCTCCGCGGGCCGGCTCAACGCGCTGGCCATGGGCGACGAGACCGCCGCCGCCCTCGGGGTGGACGTCCGCCGGCTGCGCCACGAGCTGTTCGTCGTCGCGGCCGCCGGCACCGGCGCGGTGGTCGCGGTCAGCGGGGCGATCGGCTTCGTCGGGCTGATGGTGCCGCATGTGACCCGGATGCTGGTCGGCGCCGACCACCGCCGGGTGCTGGCCGTCGCCCCGCTGCTCGGCGCGGTGCTGCTGGTGTGGGTGGACCTGCTCTCCCGGGTGCTGCTGGCGCCCGTCGAACTGCCGGTCGGCGTGCTCACCGCCGTCCTCGGCGTGCCCTGCTTCGTCCTGCTGATGCGGCGGCGCGGCTACACCTTCGGAGGCGGCGCCTGATGCGGCTGGACGTCACGGACCTGTCCGTGGAGGTGGCCGGGCAGCGGCTGGTCCACGACATCACGCTGCGGGCCGGCAGCGGCCGGGTGGCCGGCCTGGTCGGCCCCAACGGCAGCGGCAAGTCGACCCTGCTGCGCTGCGTCTACCGCGCGCTGCGCCCGGCCGCCGGGACCGTACGGCTGGACGGCGCGGAGCTGCACGCCATGGACGCGCGCACCGGCGCCCGGCTGCTGGCCGCGCTGCCCCAGGAGGCGAGCACCGAGTTCGACTTCACCGTCGCCGAGGTCGTCGCGATGGGGCGGCTGCCGCACCAGCGCGGCTCGGGCCGGGCGAGCGCGGCGGACGACGGGCACTGCGCACGGGCGCTGGCCCGGGTCGGCGCGGACCACCTGGCCGGGCGCGGCTTCCTCAGCCTGTCCGGCGGCGAGAAGCAGCGGGTGCTGATCGCCCGCGCGCTGGCCCAGGACCCGCGGGTGCTGGTGCTCGACGAACCGACCAACCACCTGGACATCGCCCAGCAGTTGGCGGTGCTGACGCTGGTGCGGGAGTGCGGGCTGACGGTGCTGACCGCGCTGCACGACCTCAATCTGGCCGCCCTGCACTGCGACGAGCTGTACGTCCTCGCCCACGGCCGGATCGTCGCCGCGGGCCCGCCGCACGACGTGCTCACCCCGGAGCTGCTCGCCGAGGTCTTCGGCGTCCGCGCCCACCGCGTACGGCATCCCGAAACGGGCGCCGTCCAGCTGCTGTTCGACCGCCTCCCCGCCGACTCCTGAGGACCCGCCCGTGCGCCGCACCGCCGCCCCGCTCACCGCCCTCGCCCTCGCGCTCGCCCTGACCGGCTGCGGCGCGACCGTGTCCGACGACGGCCAAAAGCCCGCCAAGGGCTCCGGCCGCCACCCCGTCACCGTCGAGAACTGCGGGGTCCGCACCACCTACGACAAGCCGCCCGCCCGCGTGGTCACCAACGACGTCGGCATCACCGAGATCATGTTCGCGCTCGGCCTGGAGGACCGGATGGCCGGCTATGTCATGCCCGACGACAAGGGCGACCTCGACGGCGTCCCCTGGAAGGCCGCCTACGGCAAGGTCCCCTGGCTCGCCAAGAAGACGCTGACCAGGGAGATCGCCCTCGACGCCCGCGCCGACCTGGTCTTCGCCGGATGGAACTACGGCTTCGGCGAGGACACCGGTCTCACCCCCGCCTCCCTCAAGAAGCTCGGCATCGGCAGCTATGTGCTGACCGAGTCCTGCCACAACGGCCGGGACGGCGCCCGCGGGGTGATGCCGCCCCTGGACGCGCTCTACACCGACCTGACGACGCTCGGGAAGATCTTCGGCGTCGAGGACCGCGCCGCCGCCCTGGTGAAGAAGTACCGGAAGCAGGTGGCCGACGCCGCCGCCAAGGCCCCCGCACCGGCCGACCGCCCCTCCGTCTTCCTCTACGACGACGGCCGCGACAAGCCGTTCACCTCCGGCAGGTACGCCGGACCGCACGACATCATCACCAAGGCCGGCGGCGACCACGTGATGAAGGACCTCAAGGACTCCTGGACGACCGTCGGCTGGGAGACCGTCGTCGCCCGCGACCCCGACGTCATCGTCATCAACGACTACGGCGACACCTCCGCCGCGCAGAAGAAGAAGTTCCTGATGTCGTACGCCCCGCTCGCCCACGTCTCGGCAGTCAGGCACCACCGGATCTACGTCATGGACTACGCCGAACTCGTCGAGAGCCCCCGCAACCCCGGCGCCGTCAGTGACCTGGCCCGCTATCTGCGCGGGGTACGGGCGGGCGGCTGATACGGCACCGTACGGGCACCACCCGGGCGGCCGCCCTTCTACACTGGCGGTGTGGTGACCACCGACTGGCAGAGCGACCTCCGCAGGCGCGGATACCGCCTGACCCCGCAGCGTCAGCTCGTGCTGGAGGCTGTGGACAGCCTTGAGCACGCCACCCCGGACGACATCCTCACCGAGGTGCGCAAGACGGCGGGCGGGGTGAACATCTCCACGGTCTACCGGACCCTGGAGCTCCTGGAGGAACTGGGCCTGGTCAGCCATGCCCACCTCGGGCACGGCGCCCCGACCTACCACCTCGCCGACCGCCACCACCACATGCACCTGGTCTGCCGGGACTGCACGGACGTCATCGAGGCGGATCTGTCGGTGGCCGAGCCGTTCACGGCGATGCTGCGCGAACAGTTCGGCTTCGAGACCGACATGAAGCACTTCGCGATCTTCGGGCGCTGTGCGGCCTGCCGTACCAAGGCAGCCGAGGGTGAGGGCTGAGGCGGTCGCCCCCGGGTCGTAGGCTGGGTCCATGCCGCGACCTTCATCCGCCAGCCCCCTGCTGTCGCTGCCCGGCGCCGTCCCCGCCGAGGCCCCCGACGAAGGCGTCGCCGCGCACTACGGCGACCTCTTCCGCGAGCAACGTGCCCTCGCCGACGGCACCGGCTTCGTCGACCTCTCGCACCGTGGCGTGGTCACCGTCACCGGCGCCGAGCGGCTGAGCTGGCTGCATCTGCTGCTCACCCAGCACGTCAGCGACCTGCCGCCCGGTCAGGCCACCGAGGCGCTGATCCTGTCCGCGCACGGCCACATCGAGCACGCGGTCTCCCTCGTCGACGACGGCGAGACGACCTGGATGCACACCGAGCCCGGTAACCAGGAGGCGCTGATCGCCTACCTGGAGAGCATGAAGTTCTTCTACCGGGTCGAGGTCGCCGACCGCACCGACGAGTTCGCCGTGGTCCATCTGCCGGCCGGGTCCATCGCCGAGGTGCCCGACAAGGCCGTGGTGCGCGAGACCGCGCACGGCCGCGAACTGTTCCTGCCGCGCGCCGGTCTGGAGTCCTTCGCCGCCTCCCACGGGCCGGCGATCGGTGTGCTGGCCCTGGAGGCGCTGCGCGTCGAGGCCCACCGTCCCCGGCTGGGCCTGGAGACCGACCACCGCACCATCCCGCACGAGCTGGGCTGGATCGGCACCGCCGTCCACCTCCAGAAGGGCTGCTACCGCGGCCAGGAGACCGTCGCCCGGGTCCACAACCTGGGCAAGCCGCCGCGCCGGCTGGTCTTCCTGCACCTGGACGGCAGCGAGGTCCAGCTGCCGCCCCACGGCACCCCGATCCGGCTCGCCGCGGACGGCGAGGAGGGCCGGCAGCTCGGCTTCCTCACCACCTCGGCCCGCCACCACGAGCTCGGCCCGATCGCGCTCGCCCTGGTCAAGCGGAACGTGCCGGTGGACGCGCCGCTGCTGGCGGGCGGCACGGCCGCCGCGCAGGAGGTCGTGGTCGAGCCGTAGGGGCCCGCGGCTCCGGCGCGACCCCCTGGCGCGCGGGGCAGGGCCTTCTCCGGCCCCGGCCGCCGGGCCGGTCTCAGACCTCGACCAGCACCGTGAACGGCCCGTCGTTCGTCAGCGACACCCTCATGGACGCACCGAAGCGGCCGGTCTCCACCTGGGCGCCCAGCGCCCGCAGCTGCGCGACGACCTCGTCGACCAGCGGCTCGGCGACCGGCCCCGGTGCGGCGGCGTTCCAGGTGGGGCGGCGGCCCTTGCGGGCGTCACCGTAGAGAGTGAACTGGCTGATCACGAGCAGTGGCGCCGCGGTGTCCGAGCAGGACTTCTCCCCCTCCAGAATCCGCACCGACCACAGCTTGCGGGCGAGCTGCGCGGCCTTCTCCGGGGTGTCCTCGTGCGTGACCCCCACCAGCACGCACAGTCCCTCACCGACGATCTCCCCGACCGTCTCGCCCGCCACCTCGACGCGGGCACCGTCCACCCTTTGCACCACAGCTCGCATACCCGCCATCATGCCGGGCGGCCCGCCGCCTTCGGACAGCCGTACCCCCACGGGGGCCGTTCGGGTGCCATGGCCCTGCAGAAGGACCGCCCAGAGTGGCACGATGCGTGCACGTGGTGCGTTTCATGGACAACATGCCCAGGACGCGGCACCGGACGAGGGGACGGAACGCTTCATGAACACTCTCGGCGCCGGACAGACACCCGGTCCCGTACCAACCGCCCGTACGACACCGACCGGTCGGACGACATCGACCACCCCCGCGCCCGGCTCCGCAGCTCCGGCGCCCGCCGGCCCACCACCGCCCAGCGCCCTGACGACCACCACAGTGACGGCTCGCGTCGAGCCCCCCGGCACCGAGGACGGCCCCATGCTCCAGGCAGGCCAGGCGCAGCACCCCCGCCCCCCGCAGCAGCGCGACCGCTGCCTGCCGGCCACCATCCCCGACCTGTCCGGGCTGGGGCTGCCCGAGCTGCGGGTGCTCCGGCGTGACTCCCAGCAGGAAGAGGCCGATCTCAGCTATCTGCGGCGGCTGTTGCAGGGCCGGATCGACATCCTGCGGGCCGAGATCGGCCGCCGGTCCGCCGAGCAGTCACCGCTGCTGGACCGGCTCCCGGAGATCCTCACGGACCTGCCGTCCCGCCACCGCTCCTCCGCCCGGCACGTGACGCTCGGTACGCCGCACAGCGAGGAGTACCGCCGGCTCGCCGACGAGATGCTCGGCGAGGTGGAGCTGTCCGACCTCACCGCGCGCACGGACCAGGAGCTGCACGACGGGATGGGCCGGCTGGTCCGCTACGAGCAGCAGGTCTCCCGGCGCCGTCAGTCGCTGCAGCGCACCACCGACGAGTGCAGCGCCGAAATCACCCGCAGGTACCGTGAAGGCGAAGCGCAAGTAGACGACCTGCTGTCCTGACCGGGCCACAAGCCTCCGGGGCACGGGCCACTCCCCGGAAGGCCGACGATGACCTCGCCCACCCCGATATCCGAGCCGACCCCGGAATCCGCGCCGTCCCCGGATTCCCCGGCGGCTGCGCTTTCCCCCGCGTCTCCCGCGTCTCCCGCGTCTCCCGCTTCCGCGGTCTCCCCCGTCCTCGCCGAGGTCGTCCGCTCCGGCTTCGTCGAGGGCCGGCACCGCGGCTCCCTCGTGGTGCTCGCCGCCGACGGCAGCGTGGACTGGACGCTCGGCGAGGTCACCGCCCCCGTCTTCCCCCGCTCCACGAACAAGCCGATGCAGGCCGCGGCGGTGCTGCGGGCGGGCCTGGACCTCTCCGGCGAGCGGCTGGCGCTGGCCGCCGCGAGCCACTCCGGCGAGCCGTTCCACCTCGACCTCGTACGGACCATGCTGGCCGAGCACGGCCTGACCGCCGACCAGCTGCAGACGCCCGCCGACCTGCCGCTGGACCCCGAGGAGGCGGAGACCTACCTCGCCTCGGGCCACGTCCGCGACCGCCTCACCATGAACTGCTCGGGCAAGCACACCGCGATGCTGGCCGCCTCGGCGCGGAACGGCTGGCCGCTCGACACGTACCTCGACGAGGCCCATCCGCTCCAGCAGCTGGTGGCCGACGGCGTCCGCTCCGCGAGCGGCGAGGACGTCGCCCATGTCGGCACGGACGGCTGCGGGGCGCCCCTGCTGTCGCTGTCGCTGACCGGTCTGGCCCGCGCCTTCCGGCACTTCGTCCTGGCCGAGTCCGGCAGCCCCGAGCGACGGGTCGCCGATGCGATGCGGACCCACCCGGAGTACGTCGCCGGTACCCGCCGCCCCGACACCTGGCTGATGCGGGCCCTCCCCGGCACCCTCTCCAAGATGGGCGCCGAGGCCGTCCAGGCCGTGGCCCTCCCCGACGGCCGTGCCCTCGCGTTCAAGATCGACGACGGCGCCACCCGCACCCTCGGTCCCGTCCTCGCCCGCACCCTCCGCCTCATGGGCCTCGACGACCCCATCCTCACCCGCCTCGCGGACGCACCGCTCCTCGGCGGCGCGGTGCGGGTGGGGGAGATTCGGGCGGCGTTCTGAGCGGTTGGGGTTGTGGGCGTTTCGTTCGGCTGCGGGGTGCGGTGGGGGCTGGGCGCGCAGTTCCCCGCGCCCCTTTGGGGCGTGAGCTGGTTGCCGCGTGGGGCGTGTGTGCGGGCCCGGCGGGGGCTGGGGTGTTGCGGGGCTTGTGGTTGCCGCGGGGGTCGGAGGGGACGCACCGGGGCCCGTCCTCGGCGCGGGCGACGCGGGTCCATGGGATTGAGTGCCCCGGTGTTCGCTCCGGTCCTGCGGGCGGTCCCCGGTACATCCCCTCCGACCGTCCCCCGTTGCCGACCGCCGGACGGTGACACCGCGCCTCACGGCCACGACTCAGCCGCGCCCAAGCTGCAGGTGGGCGAACCAGCTGCCTGCCAAGGGAATGCCGTACGGGTCTGCCGTAGACCGGAATCGGTACGGCGGGTCAGCCGCGTACGAACGGCGGTCGGAGGGGATGTCCGGTGAGCCGCCCGCAGGACCCGGAGCGAACAACGGGGTGAAGAACCTCAGGGACCAGCATCGCCCGCGCCGAGGACGGCTTACCGGGCGTCCCCTCCGACCCACCACCCACAGGCCGTAGGCAAACGGCGCCCAGCAACCCGCACCGCACACCGGGCAAACCCCCATCCACCCCGACGCCCCGCCCACGGCAACGGTCGCGCCCGCTGCCGCAACCGCCATGGCCTGCATAAAGTGGCGATGACAGGGCACGCACGCATCACCCACGACAGCAGGAGGCCGGCGACCATGAGCGACGCGAATTCCGAGCCGCAGGGGCCCGAGGCGATCGAGCACGCACACGACCCCGAGGTGTTGCAGCTCGCGGCCAAGGTGTTCGACCTCGCGCGGCACGGCGACACCGACACCGTCGCCGCCTATGTGGACGCGGGCGTCCCGGCCAACCTGACGAACGACAAGGGCGACTCGCTCGTGATGCTGGCGGCGTACCACGGCCACCCCGCCACCGTGGAGGCCCTGTTGCAGCGCGGCGCCGACGCCGACCGCCCCAACGACCGCGGCCAGACGCCGCTCGCCGGCGCGGTGTTCAAGGCCGAGGACGAGGTCGTGAAGGTCCTGGTGGCCCACGGAGCGGACCCGGCGGCCGGTACCCCGTCGGCGATCGACACGGCCCGGATGTTCGAGAAGGCGGAGCTGCTGAAGCTGTTCGGGGCGGAGTGACCCGGCAGGCGGCCCGGTAGACGAGGCCCAGACCCACGGCCCATGGGGCGAGGCACCGGCACACGGCCCACCACGCTTGACCTCAAGCAACCTTGAGGCCCTAGCGTCGGCCCCCGAACGGCACCCCGCCGTTCACCGCCTCGCTCCATGAAGGGCCCGCATGTCCGAGCACCCGTACCGCCTCGCCGTGATCGTCAGCAGCACCCGGGAGGGCCGGTTCGCGCCCGTCATCGCGAACTGGTTCACCCGGCAGACCGAGGGCCACCCGCACATCGACGTCGACGTCATCGACCTGGACGCCGTCCGCCCCTACGAACTCCGTTACGGCAGCGAGGAGTTCGAGACCTACGCCAAGCGCGTCGACGAGGCGGACGCGTTCGTCGTGATCACCCCGGAGTACAACCACTCCTTCCCGGCCCCGCTCAAGCACGCCATCGACCTGCTGCACCGCCAGTGGCAGGCCAAGCCGGTCGGCTTCGTGTCGTACGGCGGGATCTCCGGCGGCCTCCGCGCCGTCGAGCAACTGCGGCTGGTCTTCGCCGAGTTGCACGCCACCACGGTGCGCGAAACGGTGAGCTTCCCGCTCGCCGGCAACCTCTTCGACGACACGGGCCACCTGCACGACCCGGCCCCCGCCGCACAGGCCGCCGACGCCCTGCTCCACCAGCTCACCTGGTGGGCGGTAACCCTCCGCGAGGCCCGCACGACCCGCCCGTACGGCGTCTAGGACCGCAGGACGCCCGCCCCTTCTCATCCTCCGGCCCGGACTCTAGGACGCCCGTTCCTTCTCGCCCTCCGGCCCGATCGCACGGTCGACGAGTGCCGAGATCAACCCCTCGGCCTCCTCGTCCGGCACCACCACCCCGGGCAGCGTCAGCTGCTCCAGCGTCAGCCCCGTCATGGCGAGGTAGATCAGCATCACGCCAGTACGGTCACCCGGCAGCCCGCCCTCCAGGTGGCAGCGGATGTCGTCATGGAGCGTCGCCCGGATGACCCGGGCCAGCTCCGCCCGCAGTTCGGGCCGCCGGGTCGCCTCCAGGCGCAGCTCCAGCATCGCCAGATAGCCGGTGCGGTTCTCGGCCACCCGGCGGTTGATCCACCGCATCAGCTCGGCGACCAGTTCCCGGCTCGGCGGCGCGGCCATCACCGCGGTGACCTCGCCCGGGTCCGGCGCGATGCGCTCGTGTATCCGCGCGGTGGCCTGGCCCAGCAGATCGTCCCGGTCGGCGAAGCAACGGGAGGCGGTGCCCTCCGGCACACCCGCGGCCGCCTCGACGGCCCGGAACGTCAGCCCGCGCGCACCGTCCCGCGCCAGCACCTCGATCGCAGCATCCACCAGCACGGCCCGCCGCTCGGGGTCACGCACCATGTCGCCCACCTCGCTCCATCTCGCAGATCCCCTCTCTCCTGCTCCGGATTCCCGGACTTGCTCCGGCGCCCTCGAAAAACTCCTCCCGAAATTCCCAGCAACCACTACACGTGGAGTACTACAGTTGGAGTTGTTGCGCGCGGGCCGTCCGCCGCCAACGGAGAGGATCACCATGCGCATCGCCAAACTCGGCACCGCCCTGCTCACCGACGACGTCGCCGCCAGCACCCGCTTCTACACCGACCACTTCGGCTTCCGCCCCCTGGCGGAACTGGACTGGTACGCCTCCCTCCACCACCCCCAACACCCGGACTACACCCTGGACTTCGTACAGCGGGGCCACGAGGCCATGCCCGCGGGCTTCCGCACCCAGGAGACCGGCGGCGCCCTGCTCGGCTTCCTCGTGACGGACGCCGCAGCCGAGGAGGCCGCCCTGCGCGCCAAGGGCGTCCCCCTCGCGGAACCCTTGCGGGACGAGCCGTGGGGCCAACGCCGCTTCAACGTCTGGGCCCCCGAGGGCACCCTGATCGAGGTGCTCCAGAACATCGCCCCCGACCCGGAGTGGATGGCCGCCCAGGGCCTATGAACACCAGCGCGCCACACGCATTGTCGGACTCGGCCGCTGCCCCCAGTTGTCGGCTTCCGTGGCCGCACTCAGTTGCCGGCTTCGGTGGTTCGACGAGCGAGGCTTGGCGGCCGGGACGCCCCCTTGGCGACCGGGGGCCGCGGCCACGTGGCCGACCGGGCAAGGGCACGTGCCACTCACCCCCGGCGCCATCCGGCAACGCCTCGGACCCGGCACCCCAACACCAACGGCGGCGCCGCGCGACACAAGGGCTCAGGCCGTTCCCGCGCCCACCCCATCCGCGGCGCCTTCGGCGATCCCGGCCGCTCCAGCATCCCCGGAGGCCCGAGCATCCCCGGCCACCCCGGCGGCCTCCGCCGCACGCTCCGCGCGGGCGGCGGTCAGTGCCCGCTCGAAGCCGTGCTGCGTGGCGTCGCACCACTGCATGAGGTCCCTCAGCACCTCCTGCAGATTCCCGCCCGGGCTCCGCCGCCAGCCCGCTTCGGACAGCCCGTACACCCGCAGCACCTCCTCCGCCCGCGCCACCCGCGCCTCGTCGCTCGCCATCGACGCCATACCGTCCACCTCACCGCTCGTCAGCTCATCACCGGTTGCCGGCCCCGCCCGTTGAACCAGGCCCGGCCCAGGCCCCGTTCGCGCGTCGCGGGTCCGTTCCAATGCAAGCGCATCGGAACGGGCCCGGGCAACCCGAATTCGCCCCTCAGGAGCCCTGCCGCGCCGCCGTCACGACATGCACGTTCATCCCGCACGGAATGCTCCCGTCCGGCAGCGCCATCCCCGCCAGCTCCGCTTCGAAGCGGGCCCGCAGATCCGCCCTGACCGCGACGTCGAGCGGCCCGACGTCGTAGTACGAGCCCACCGTCTGCCAGACCCGTTCCGGCGGACAGGTCAGGTCGATCCGTACGGTCTCCCACTCCGCCGGGCCGAATCCGGCCGGGCCGAAGACCGCGTCGAAGCCCTCGCGGGTCCGCAGTCGGCGGTCCCCGAGCGGCGGAATCCGTTGCGCTGCGGGGGCCGCCTCGAACAGCGGGCGGGCCAGTTGCAGAAACCGCTCGACCGCCCCGCCACCCGCCGCACCGGCCCCCAGCACGGCGGCCAGCGTGCCGCCCGGCTCCAGCACCCGCGCCAACTCCGCCGCGACCCGTTCCGCCTCGCTCATCAGCATCAGCGCCATATGGGACACGCAGCCGTCGAACCGGCCGTTGGGGAAGGGAAGTTGCTGTGCCCGGCCGACGAGGAGCACCGCTCGGCCCACGCCCGGACGGCGACGGGCCAGCGCCAACTCCTCGGCGGAAAGGTCGAGTCCGGCGAGCGCCGGGGGCGCGCCCAATGCCCGCCCGGCGAGAAGTTCCAGCAACAGCCCGTCGCCGCAGCCGAGGTCCAGCACCCGGTCGCACGCCGACACCCGGTCCCGCAGCAGCTCGTAACTGGAACGGCCGTCGGCGGCCCGCCCGTGAGCCATCGCCCGTGCGGTCACTGATGGGTGGGCGGCATGAAAGGTCCGCAGAAAGTCTTCCTGAACCGTCGTCATGCGCCGATCGTAGGAGCCGCGGACAAGGAGGAGCCGGCAGATCGCGTGAGCCCACCCACCCCCGCCGACTCGGCCCGGTCCGCCGAGTCAGCCGGGTCCACCGGTCGCCGCCAGTCGCCGGGGCGGTCGGCACGTGGGGCGCGGGGCATCGTGGCCCGTGGCAGCGACCCCGCCCGCCGCGCGATCGGACTCGCCGAGCGCCGCCCATCGCCTCAGCCCGCCGAAGGTCGCTCCTGGAGTGCCCAGCCGTTGCCGTCGGGGTCGGTGAAGTAGACGAACGAGTTCCATGCCCCGCCGGGGCCGTCGGCCATCGTGCCGTCCTCGACATGCTGCACGGGGCCGGCCGGAACGCCCCGCTCGACCAGTTGCGCACGGGCCGCCTCGATGTCGGAGACCACCAGTTGGAGCCCCTGCAGCGAACCGGGCCGTACCTCCGTGACGCCGCTGCCCGCGCCGATCACGATCGAGCAGCCCGACCCCGGCGGCGTCAGCTGCACGATGCGCGCCTCGTCGCCGATGCGCATGTCGTGATCGACGGCGAAGCCCACCTGCTCGCTGTAGAAGCGCTTCGCCCGTTCCACATCGGTGACCGGAACCGGCACCAGTTCGAGCTTCCAGTCCATGGCGCGCCGTCCTTCCGTACGGGCGACGGCCCGGGAACAGCGGCCGTCGGGACCGGCCTTGTCGTACTGCAAGAAGCCTGTCGCGCTGCAAGAAGTCTAAGGAGTGGCGCGGGAAGGCGCGTCTCCATGGTGCGGAGTGAGTACTCACTCCGCACCATGGAGGCATGACGCCACCCACCTCCCGCAAGCGCGCCCCCGGCATGAGCGTCGAGGAGCGGCGGGCCATGATCGTGGCCGCCGCGCTGCCGCTCGTGGCGGAGTACGGCGCGGCCGTCACCACCAGCCGGATCGCCCGCGCCGCCGGTATCGGGGAAGCCACGATCTTCCGGGCCTTCAAGGACAAGGACGAGGTGCTGGACGCCTGCGTCGCCGAGGCGGTCGACACCGACCATGTGCGGCGCGAACTCGCCTCGGTCTCGCTGGACGAACCGCTCGCCGACCGGCTGGCCCAGGCCGCCGAGGCACTGCGCGCCCATGTGGAGCGCATGGGCACGGTCGTCCGCGCCCTCCACGCCTCGGGGCACCGCCGCCGGGCACGCGGCCCTGGTGCCGGTGTCGGGCCGGACGCCCCCGGGGACGGTGAGGCGCCTCCGCCGGCGGACAGCCGGGCGCAGTCCGTGGCCGCCCTGCGCAACGCCGTCGTCGAGCTGATCGAACCCGACCGGGCTGCCTTCCGCCTGAGCCCCGAGAAGGTCGCCGCCGCCTTTCTGAGCCTGCTCTTCACCCGGCTCCAGACCCCGGTGCCGGACGCCGATGCGCCGCTCACACCCGACGAACTCATCGCCGTACTGCTGCACGGCACCCTCAACGCCCCCGGGAGCGCTTGATGGCCGTGACCCTGAACCACACCATCGCACGGCTCCGGCTTCCGGCTCCGGGGCCGGGCCCCTGGCCCTCCTCCCCCTCGTCACCCGTTACCCGGCACCCGGCGACGCCCGGGCCCCGTCACCCCTCGATGAACGTCATGTTGGCCGCGTCGTAGCGCGTTCCGGCTATTCGGGCCGCGGGGGCGGCGGCGTCGATCGCGGTGAGTTCCTCGGGAGTCAGCTCGATGGCGAGGGCGCCGAGGTTCTCCTCCAGATACTTCTGGCGCCGGGTGCCGGGGATCGGTACGACATCGGCGCCGCGGTGCTGCACCGAGGCCAGGGCGAGCTGTCCGGCGCTGACGCCCTTCTCGGCGGCGAGTTCGTCGAGCTTCTCCACGATGGCGAGGTTCTGCTCCAGGTTGCCGTCGGCGAAGCGTGGCTGGCTGCGGCGTACGTCGGACTCCGGCAGGCCCTCCACCGAGGTGTAGCGCCCGGTCAGGAATCCGCGCCCGAGCGGGCTGAACGGCACCAGGCCGATGCCGAGTTCACGGCACACCGGCGCGATCTTGTCCTCCAGACCGCGGGTCCACAGCGACCACTCGCTCTGCAGCGCGGCGATCGGATGCACCGCGTGGGCCCGGCGGAGGGTCGCCGCACTCGCCTCGGACAGGCCGAGGTGGCGCACCTTGCCGGCCGTGACAAGCTCGGCCATCGCACCGACGGTCTCCTCGATCGGCACCTCGGGGTCGACGCGGTGCTGGTAGTAGAGGTCGATGTGGTCGACCCCGAGGCGGCGCAGCGAGGCCTCGCAGGCCTCGCGTACATAGGCGGCGTCGCCCCGGATCGCGGTCGGCTCACCGAGTCGGTTGGCGAATCCGAACTTCGTCGCCAGCACCACCTCGTCCCGCCGGCCGGCGATGGCCCGGCCGATCAGCTCCTCGTTGTGTCCCGCTCCGTAGAAGTCGGAGGTGTCCAGGAGGCTGACGCCGAGGTCGAGCGCGTGATTGATGGTCGCGGCCGACTGCGCGTCGTCGGACTCGCCGTAGCCGTGGCTCATGCCCATGCAGCCGAGGCCCTGCGCGGAAACCTCCAGGTCACCGAGGTGACGCGTCGGGATCTCGGCCGGGACCCGCGCCCGGGTGTTCGTCGGGTTGCTCGTCGTGGTCATGGCTGCTGCCACCTCTCGGACGTACGGCGGATGGATCGGGGCCCCGGAAGCTGAGCCCAGCGCTCTGGTCCCGGCCGCGAACCACTGAGCCCTGAGCTGCCCCGAGTCGGGTATCCGCAGGACGGCCGGTCGCGGAACCCCGTCCCGGACGGTATGAGTTGGAGCGCTCTCCAAGTCAACAAGCCATCAGTGGGGATTCATCGGGGCGGTGGGCCGACAGGTTCCTCGCGGCGCGCTCGCCCCGATGCGCCCGCCCTCAGTAGCCGCACCCTCCGTCCGCTGCCGTCGACTGCCGTCAGACACCGTCAGCGGCCTCTCCCGCTATGGCCCGTAGCGCCTGGCAGTGTGCGGTGAAGGCGGCGCGGCCGCCGGGCGTCAGGGCGAGCCAGGTTCGTGGGCGCTTGCCGACGTATCCCTTGGTGACGGCGACATAGCCGGCCTTCTCCAGGGTGGTGACCTGCCGGGACAGGACCGAGTCGCTCACCTCGACGGTATCGCGGACGAAGGCGAACTCGGCCTTGTCGGCGGCTGCCAGGGTCGCCACGATGGAGAAGCGGACCGGGGCGTGGATCACCTCGTCCAGCTCATGACGCGGATGTGCCCCGTGACGCGATTCGGTCACCGTCGCGCCTCCACATATCCGCCTATCAGCCCGGGAAGGGCCACCACCACTGCGCCGGGCACCCACCACGACACGGCACCCTCGAACCAGAAGACGCCGGGCAGCAGCACCGCGAGGTAGAGCACCGCCCATGCCGTGATCAGACCGGCGTGCCACCGCCCGAATCCGCGGCGGGACACGCGCTGCCGGGATGCGTAGACCGACAGTGCCACGACGACGGCGACCCAGGAGCCGGTGCCGATCGCCACCCCGTGAGGCCGGCCCAGCAGGCCGATGCACAGCACCATGACCGCGGCCGCGCAGCCGAAGATCACCTGATACCAGACGTACCACTTCGTGCCGTTCCGCACTGTCGAGCCCAGCTCCTTCACCCGGGCCAGTGCGGCCGCCGCGTCCCGTGAGGCGCACTCCGTCATGCCAGTCCCCCCTGACTGATGCTCCGTCGCCGCCGGTTCGTCCGGCGCCGCCGTTCCCCTTCGGGAGTCGTGGAGTCACGCCCCGCGCCGCCCGGCTCGCGTACCGGTCCGTGCGTCGCACTCGGGCGTTCCGAGCCGCCCCCCGACGTCCTTCATTCAGCGTGCCAAGTACTTTCCAATCTGACAAGTACTTTCCAGCCATTGAGGGTTGATGGGGAGTCGCCTGCCGTCCGCACCACGTCCGCCTGCGCGTCGAGGGCCAGGTCAGGTAGTGTGGCGCCCCCAGAAGTGGACGGACCGAGGAGGTGAGACCGATTCCCCGCCAGACCAGGCAGGTGCTCCCGGCTCACGCCCGTGCGGTCCGCCCGATGCAGGTGACCGTCCGGCACACGTGACCCGGGAAGCGCGCTCGGCGCCCCGAAAGGCTCACATGTCGTCATCTCCGATGCGGTCCCACCCATCGCCCCTCTCCCCACCCCTCGCGGCGCCGCTCGCCGCCCCGCACTCCCGCTCCACCGTCATCTCCGCGCTGCGCGCCGCCGGCTGTGTCTTCGCCGAGGACGAGGCGGAGCTGCTCCTCTCCACCGCACGCACGGCGGACGAACTCGCCGCCATGGTGGAGCGGCGCGTCATCGGCCTGCCCCTGGAACAGGTCGTCGGCTGGGCCGAGTTCTGCGGCCTGCGGGTCACCGTCGATCCCGGCGTCTTCGTGCCGCGCCGCCGTACCGAGTTCCTCGTCGGCCAGGCCGTCGGCCTCGGACGCCGGGCCGCCGACCGCACCGGGCGGCCCCCGGTCGCCGTCGACCTGTGCTGCGGATCGGGCGCGGTGGGCGCCGTGCTGGCCGCCGCCCTGGACCCGGTCGAGCTGTACGCGGCGGACATCGAGCCCGCCGCGGTGCGCTGCGCCCGCCGCAATGTCACTCCCGCCGGGGGTGAGGTCCACGAGGGCGACCTGTTCGACGCGCTGCCTACTGGGCTCCGGGGCCGTATCGACGTCCTGGTGGCCAACGTTCCCTATGTACCGAGCGAAGAGGTCGGGCTGCTGCCGCCCGAGGCACGTGAGTACGAACCGCTGGTGGCGCTGGACGGCGGTGCGGACGGGCTCGACGTGCTGCGACGGGTGACCGCGGCGGCGCCGCGATGGCTGGCGCCAGGAGGACATCTGCTGGTCGAGACGAGCGAACGGCAGGCGCAGCGGGCGGTCGAGGCCTTCGCCCGCGAGGGGCTGCTCCCCAGGGTGGCCGAGTCCGAGGAGCTGTACGCCACGGTCATCATCGGGGCCCGGCCGGCAGACGGGCGGTGAGCAGGGCAGCAGCGCGGTAGGTGCCGAGCCCCCGCCGGGCCGGGAAGCCGAGCCGCCGCCGGGCCGGGAGAATGCGCTGGGTCCGGGCCGGGAAAATGCGCTGGGTCCCGGCCCGGCGGCGCTCTACCGTGGCGGCATGCCTTCGCTGAGCTATGCCCGTCACTGTGCCGAAATCGCCGCTCAGACCGAGCTGTTGAGAGCATGCGTCGTGGGCGCCGACCTGGCGGCGCCGGTGCCCACCTGCCCCGGCTGGAACCTCGGCCAGCTGCTGTGGCATCTGGGCGGGGCGCATCGCTGGGCGGAGACGATCGTACGGACCCGGGCGGCGGGGCCGGTCTCCGAGGAACTCGTCAACGAGGTCTCCGGCGCCGCGGGCCAGGACCTCGCCGCGCTCGACGCCTGGCTCGCCGAAGGCGCCGGGCAACTGGCGGACACACTGCGGGCAGCGGGCCCCGACGCGCGGGTGTGGACCGTGGCTCCCGGTGGGACGCCGGCGTTCTGGGCCCGCCGTATGGTGCACGAGACGGTCATCCACCGCGCCGACGCGCTGTTCACGGTGGCCGCGGCCGGGTCGCGCGGTGCGTGCACCGTCTCCGGTGCGGCCGGCGCCCCTGGCCCGGCCACCGCCACCGGTGCTCCCGCCGTGAGCGGCGGCCGCGCTCCGGGCTTCGGCGTCGACCGGGACGTCGCCGTCGACGCCCTCGACGAGTGGATGGACTTCGCCTGCCTGCCGCAGGTCTTCGCGACCACGCCGGGGCTGCGCGGGGTGATGTCCGGCGGTCGCACCCTCCACTTCCACGCCACCGACGCCGCCCCGGAGACCGCCCCGGACTGGCTGATCGGCCTCGGCGGCGACACCCTCACCTGGAGCCGCACGCCCGCCCCGGCCACGGTCGCGGTACGCGCCCCGCTGGCCGAACTCCTGCTGCTCCTCTACGGCCGCCGCTCCACACACGACGCCGGGACGGGCGACGGGAACGGCCGGGACGGCGACAGCCACAACGGCAGCGGCAGCGGCGGCAGCAGCAGCAGGCGCAACGCCATCGAGATCACCGGTGAGGTGCCGCTGCTCGACGCCTGGCTCGACGGCGTCAGCTTCTGGCTCAAGGAGTAGGCCCCAATAGCGAGCGCCTTGGTGAGCGCCCCACCCCGGCGGCCATACCGCCTCCCCGGCGCGCCCCTCTCGCCCTCGTCGGCCCCGCCCGCCCCTACTCAGCCGGCCGCCGCCCCGAACCACCTCCGCAGCGGGCCGAGCAGATCCTCCTGCGCCTCACCGGCCCACGCCACATGACCGTCCGGGCGCAACAGGACCGCGGGCACGTCCAGTTCCCCGCTCCCGTCGACGATGTGGTCGATCCGGTCCTCCCAGCCCGCCACCGAGAGCAGCCCGGTGCGGTCGAGCAGCAGGCCGCGGCCGCCGTGCAGCAGCTCGTAGAGGCGCCCCCGCTTCAGCTGCACGTCCCGCAGCCGGCGACCGAGCAGGTCATGGCCCTCGCCGAGGTCGTAGCGGACCCCGACCGCGGTGATCATCTCGGTGACGTACCGGTTCACCTCCTCGAAGTCCATCAGCTTCGTGAGCAGCCCCCGCAGTGCCGTCGGCCCCGGTTCGGAGCCCAGCAGTGTGATCTGCGCCCGGGTGTTCTCCAGTACGCGGGCGCCCACCGGGTGCCGTTCGGTCTGGTAGCTGTCCAGCAGCCCGTCCGGTGCCCAGCCGTTGACCTCTGCGGCCAGCTTCCAGCCGAGGTTGAACGCGTCCTGGATACCGAGGTTGAGCCCCTGCCCGCCCGTAGGCGGGTGGATGTGCGCCGCGTCGCCGGCCAGCAGGACCCGGCCGACCCGGTAGCGCTCGGCCTGCCGGGTGGCGTCACCGAACCGGGAGAGCCAGCGCGGCGAGTGCACACCGAAGTCGGTGCCCGCGTAGGCCCGCAGCTGCTGCCTGAACTCGTCGAGGGTCGGGGCCGCACGGTCCTCGGACACCCCCGCGGCGGGCACGATGACGCGGCTCACGCCGTTTTTCACGGGGGCGACACCGAACCGCAGTTGGGTCTTGCGGACCTCCTCGACGACGGCGGCGACGGTCTCCGGGTCCTCGGCCACCTCCATCTCGCCCAGCAGCGTCTCGACCGTGGCGGGTTCACCGGGGAAGGCGACGCCGAGCCGCTTGCGCACCGTGCTGCGGCCGCCGTCGCAGCCGACCAGGTAGCGCGCACGCATGCGCGTGCCGTCCGTGGTCTCGACGGTCACCCCGTCCTCGTCCTGGCTCAGTCCGGCCACCTCGCAGCCGCGCCGGATCTCGGCACCGAGTTCGAGGGCGCGCTCGTTGAGCAGCCGCTCCGTGACCGGCTGCGGGGTGGCGAGACCGTACGGGTGCGCCGTGTCCAGCCGCTCCGGCCACGGCTTCATGATGCCGCCGAAGAGACCGCCGACCCGGAACTTCTCACTGACCGCGAGGAACCGGTCCAGCAGGCCGCGCTGGTCCATCATCTCGACGCTGCGTGCGTGCAGGCCCTGCCCGCGGGACTCCCCGGTCGGCTCGGTGAGCTTCTCCAGGACGACCACCTGGACTCCGGCCAGCCGCAGCTCGGCGGCGAGCATCAAGCCGGTCGGTCCCCCGCCGACGACGATCACATCGATCATCACAACCCCCATTTCCGCAGGTCCTTGCTTCGGCGGGCGATTCTGCGGCATGCAGGGGGCCTTGCCGCAAGGCCCCCTGTGAGCTATACCTTGAGAGTGGCAAGGAGTCGTTGACCTCCTTGCCTTTGTTTTTTGCCGTCCGCTGTGGACGGACGGCCCTCTCCTCCCGAAGCGGCGGCGCGCGGTGGGCCTTGCGGTGCCACGGAAGCGGGCTACGCCCCTGCCCTCAGAAGTCGTACACGGCGAAGTCGGTGACGGGGACGTAACCGAGGCGCTGGTAGAGGGCGTTGCTGGTGGCGTTGGCGGGGTCGGCGAACAGCACGACGTCCGTCGCACCCGCGGCCAGCGCGGCCCGGCTCACCTCGACCGTCACGGCGCCCGCGTAGCCGCGCCCCCGGAGGCGCGCCGGGGTGTAGACGGGGTCCACCCGGACCATGCCGGCGATCATCGAGGTCACGGCCGCCATGGAGACGGGAGTGCCGTCCGGGGTCTCCCAGAACGTGAAGTGCTTGTCGGCGAAGCGGGAGCCGGCCCAGGAGCCGGCGTCCACGGCGGGGATCTCTCCGACGGTGTCGGTGAACTCGCCGCACCAGCGCACGATGTGCTCGTGGTCCGGCCCGCCCGCGACGCGGCCCCGGCCCTCCGGGGCCGGCTCCTGCGGGGTGAGCGTGCCGAGACGGTACAGACGAATCCGCTTGCTGAGCACCGGCTCCGCCCCGGTGTGGCGCTGCCAGGCCTCGGCGAAGGCCGTGGCGGTGTCGTGGTCCGCGCTGACGTAGGGGAGGACGTGTCCGAGGGCGGCCAGGTGGGCGGCGAGGGTGTCGGCGTGCTCGGGGGTGAGCGCGGTGACGCTCAGGCCGCGGGACGGAAGGTGGTGGAAGGCGGCGTGGACCGTGCCCGCCCGCTCCAGCCGGCCGAGGACGGTGGCTCCGGCGCCGTACGCGTCCGCCCCGTCGGTGCGCAGTTTCTCCAGCACCGTCAGCGGCATGGTGTGCAGGTCGGGGCGCGAGCGCAGGAAGTCTCCGGCGCGGGCGAGGAAGTCGTCGGGGTCTTCGGTGAGGTACCAGTCGTCCGGGCGCATGCTTCAGGGTTGCCCGCGCCGGGGGTGTGCCCGGTGCTTTTCCGCCAGGGTGAGCGGCCTCGCCCCACCCGGCCGGCGCACTATTGCTAGCGCTTGCTTGCAATAGTTAGCACTCCGAGGCACCATCGAGGCATGGCATCACTCAACGTCGGCAATCTCGGCGAGTTCCTGCGGGAGCAGCGGCGCACCGCGCAGCTGAGCCTCCGGCAGCTCGCGGATGCCGCCGGGGTGTCCAACCCGTACCTCAGCCAGATCGAGCGCGGCTTGCGCAAGCCGAGCGCGGAGATCCTGCAGCAGCTCGCCAAGGCGCTGCGGATATCCGCGGAGACGCTGTATGTCCAGGCCGGGATTCTGGACGAGCGGCAGGGTCTGGACGGGGTCGAGGTGCAGACCGCGATACTCACCGACCCGGCGCTGAACGAGCGGCAGAAGCAGGTCCTGCTGCAGATCTACGAGTCCTTCCGCAAGGAGAACGGGCTCGGGAACGGCGGCAAGGACGCCGCTGCGAGCGGACACGAGGACGGGCGCGGCACGGACTCCCTCGAGACAGAGGCCGACGGCGGCCCGCACGCCACCTGAGCAACCGATTTCGTTTCCAGGAGGAACAACGTCATGGCCATCAACACCGATGACCTCCGCAAGGCCCTGACCGACGCGACCCCGCTGTACGCCCTGGCCGGCACCGTCGACCTGGCTGCCGAGAAGCTCGGCGAGGTCCCGCAGTTCGTCGAGAAGATCCGGAGCGAGGCGCCCAAGCGCTTCGACTCCGTCCGCAGCACCGACCCCAAGGACGTCCAGGCCCTGGTCAGCAAGCAGGCCAAGGACGCGCAGGAGAAGCTCTCCGAGCTGCTGGGGTCGCTGGACGGCGACATCAAGAAGGTCCGTGACCAGGCCCAGGAGCTGGCGCTGCAGGGCGTGGGCCGGGCCGCCGAGGCCGTCGTCCGGGCCCGTGAGGGCTACGAGGAGCTGGCCGAGCGCGGCCGGGGCGCCGTGGCGACCTGGCGTGGCGAGGCCGCCGACCAGGTCGAGGACCTCGCGGTGGCGATCGAGCCGGAGCCGGTGCGCAAGCCCGCCCAGAAGCCGGCGCAGAAGCCGGCCGCCAAGAGCGGCGCGAAGCCCCAGGCCACCAACGGGACCAAGGCGGAGACCAAGGCCACCCCGTCGACGCAGCCCAAGCCGGCCGCGCCGAAGAAGCCGGTGGCGCAGCGCAAGCCGGCGCCGGCCCCGGCGAAGAAGAGCACCCCGCCGTCCGCCAAGTGACCGCGGAACGCCGGAGGTAGGCGGGCTGTGAGCTCGCTCATAGGGCGCCAGGGGCGCCGATTGACCGCACGGGCCGGGCACACTTCAGGTGCCCGGCCCGTTGTCCGGGTACGGTGGGGCCGCACGGGCGGCTGACGGCCGCGGCAGGGACCGAGACGACACAACGGGCGAACGGGCGGTGCAAGGCGTGCTGATTTACGGGTTCCAGAGCGTTCTGAGCTGGGTGCAGCTCGCCCTGGGCGTCTATGCCGCGGTGATGCTGATCGATGCGGCGGTGCGGCGTGAGGACGCCTACCGTGCCGCGAGCAAGCAGACCAAGGGCATGTGGCTGATCTTCCTCGCCCTGGCCACGGCGCTGCTGTTCATTCTGCCGATCATGTCGTTCCTGCCGGTCATCGGCATGATCGCGGTGATCGTCTACACCGTTGACGTCCGGCCCGCGCTCCGCGGGGTCACCGGTGGCGGCCGCGGCCCGCGCCGCGGCGGCTCCAGCTCGGACGGGCCGTACGGGCCCTACAACGGCGGGCGCTGACCCGCACGGGGCTCCCCCGCCCCCCCCGAGGCCCGCGGCTCCGTTACCGCCGGTCCAGCAGCAGCACGGCGACGTCGTCCGTCAGCTCGCCGCCGTTCAGATCGCGGGCCTCCCGGACCGACGCCTCCAGCAGCTCCTCCCCGCTGAGACCCGCCGCCATCTGCCGGCTGACCAGCTCGGTCATGCCTTCCTGGCCGAGGCGCTGGTTGCCCTGGCCGATGCGGCCCTCGATCAGGCCGTCGGTGTACATCATCAGGCTCCAGGAGCCGCCCAGCTCGACCTGCCGGCGCGGCCAGCGGGCGTGCGGGAGCAGGCCCAGCGCCGGGCCGCCGAACTCGTACGGCAGCAGCGCGGGGCGCTCGCCGGCCCGGGCCAGCAGCGGTGCGGGGTGGCCGGCCAGGCACAGCCCGGCGCGGCGGCCGTCCGCGGAGATGTCGACGGTGCACAGCGTCGCGAAGATCTCGTCGTCGGCGCGCTCGTGCTCCAGCACCTTCTGGAGGGTGGCGAGCAGCTCGTCGCCGCAGAGCCCGGCGAAGGTCAGCGCGCGCCAGGCGATCCGCAGCTCGACGCCGAGGGCGGCCTCGTCGGGGCCGTGGCCGCAGACGTCGCCGATCATCGCGTGCACGGTGCCGTCCGGGGTGCGGACGGTGTCGTAGAAGTCGCCGCCGAGCAGCGCGCGGCTGCGGCCGGGGCGGTAGCAGGCGGCGAAGCGGAGGTCGGAGCCGTCGAGCAGCGGCGTGGGCAGCAGGCCGCGCTCCAGGCGGGCGTTCTCCTGGGCGAGCATCCGCGACTCGGTCAGCTGGCGCTGGGCGAGGTCGGCGCGTTTGCGCTCCACGGCGTAGCGGACCGCGCGGCTGAGGACCGCGCCGTCCAGCTCGTCGCGGAAGAGGTAGTCCTGGGCGCCGACGCGCACGGCGTCGGCGGCGCGCTCGGCGTCCGTCTCGGAGGTGAGCACGAGGACGGCGTGCGAGGTCGCCATGCGCAGCACGTCACGCAGCATGCCCAGCTCGTCGCCGGGCGCGCCGGTCCCGTCGGTGTCACGGTCGGCGGTGCGCTGCGCCGGGGGCAGGTCGAGCAGGATGCAGTGCACGTCGTCGGTGAGCAGCCGCTCGGCCTCGGTGAGGTTGCGGGCGGTCCGCAGGCGCACCTTGCGGCCGGCCCAGTCCCACATCTCGGGGACATGGCTGTTGGGGTTCTCGCCGATGAGGAGCAGGGTCAGGCCCTGGTGCAGGGGGCCACGGTCGGCCGGAACTCGCTCCTCGGCCGGCTCCTGGCCGGCACCGGTGCTCCGGGCCGCCGCGTCTCCCGCGCCCGGCGCGTCGGCGACCCGCGCGGTGTCCGCGCAGGCGTCGTCCGCCGGTCCTGCCTGGTGCGGCAGCACGACCGTCCGCTGGTGCGGTACGGGTACGGGCATCGATCTGCTTCCTTCCCTCCCCCCGAGGGGCGCAATGGGCACCGACCGGCGCACCACCGTGCCCGGCTCCCTCTTGGCTCGTCGGTCAAATGAGTGAGGCGTACACCGGGCACTGACAGGCGACCATAGCGTCAGTACGGAGAGGTATGGAATGCCCGGCGGCAATCGGCCATCGTCATATGCCGGGGCCGATAAGCCATTTGACCTGGGGAGGGCGGAATGCGGAATGACGAACATCACCCCGCTTGAGTGCATTCAGCTACGCCACGACAACCCTCAGACAGCAAGCAATCCGGTCGTTATCCGTCCGTGTGATGCGCGCCATCACCGTCCGCCCGCGCGATCGGGGCGTACGACACCGAGGATCGGCATCGATCCGGCGCCGGTGATCGTCACCTGCCGGCCGGGGCGCGGTGCGTGCACAAGTGCGCCATTACCGAGGTACATCCCGACATGGCTGGCGTCCGAGAAATAAATGATCAGATCGCCCGGCCGCATATCCTTCAGGGCGACCCGGGGCAGCTGCCGCCACTGCTCCTGCGAGGTGCGCGGAATCGTGTGGCCACCGGCCTGCCAGGCCCGCAGCGTCAGCCCGGAGCAGTCGAAGGTGTCCGGCCCCTCGGCGCCCCACACGTAATCCTTGCCGAGCTGGGCGGTGGCGAAGGAAATCGCCTTCTTGCCGGCCGCCGACGCTTTGTTGCTGATGTCATTCAGCACGCCGGAGTCGAGCCACTTCTGCTGCCGCTTGAAGGCCTGCTCGTCCTCCAGCTTCTTCAGCCGGTCCTTTTCCTTGACGGCCAGCCGGGATTCCAGCTGCTTTGCCTCGTCGATCTTTTTCTTGATGTCCCGACGGGCGCTTTCCTTCTTCTTGCGGTGCGCCTCCAGCTGCTCCCAGCGGTCCGTCGCGGAGTCCGAATACCGCTCCAAGTCACCCTTCAGGAGCGCGAGTTGGTGTATCACGCGCTTGGCGGCCAGCTGCCCCTTGCGGGCCAGGGTGGCATTGTCGAGAAAGCCCTCCGGGTCGGCGTCGAGCATGAGCTTCGCCTCGGAGGGCAGCCCGCCGCCGCGGTACTGGGCACTGGCCAGTGAACCCGCCTGCCGCTTGAGGGCGGTCAGCTTGCGCTGGGTGCTGTCGATGCTGCGCGCCAGCCGGACGATCTCCTTCTGCTGGAGTTCGACCTGCTCCTCGGCTGCATTGTAGGCGTCGGTGGCCTGCTCGGCCTTGCGGTAGAGGCCCTCGATCTTCTTGCGGATGTCGTCGAGACGGCGGGCGTCGGCGTCCGCGGCGGCCGCCGCCTCCCCGGCCCGCCGTGCGTCGGCCGCGGGGTTCTTCGGGTCATCGGCGTAGGCGGCCGTCGCCGTGCCGCCGAGCAGCCCCGTGACGCACAGCACGACGGCGGTGCACGCCACCAGCCGGCCGCCCCTCACCCCGCGTGACCCCCGCATGCCCCGTACGTCCCGAACGCCCTGCTGTGCCCCCTGGCTCCCCACCAGCCACCTCCGGTCGTTCCGCGCCGATTCGCCTTCTCTCAGGCGCGGATGCTGCCATACCGACTGGTAATTCAACAGGGTGACGGGCCGTTTCGCACCAGTCGGTGAGCAGTTATCCCCCCGCACCCAGCCGATGGCCGAGGTTCACCCTGCGTTCACTCCGCTCCATCGGCCGCTTCACCTGATCTACCTAATTTCAGCCGTACCGAGTGCGCGTCCTGCCCTCAGCGCAAGCGCGACACGGATAGCTGGCCTCGCACGACCGCGACCGCCAATGCCCTCATCCCGCACGCCGACGAAGCGGCGCGCCCCAGGAAGGAACTCTCGACAGTGAAGCTTCAGCGCAAGAACCGGGTTCGCGCCCTCGCCGTTGGCGCTCTCGCCGTCTCCGGTGCCCTGGCCCTGTCCGCGTGCGGCTCCGACGACACCAGCGCCGGTGGCGGTGCCGCCGCCAAGCCGTCCAACATCAAGTGCGACGGCAAGGGCAAGCTGCTTGCCTCCGGCTCGTCCGCGCAGAAGAACGCCATGGACGTCTGGGTGCAGAACTACTCGGGCGCCTGCAAGGGCACCGAGATCAACTACCAGCCCACGGGCTCCGGCGCCGGTGTCACCACCTTCCTCCAGGGCCAGACCGCCTTCGCCGGCTCCGACTCCGCCCTCAAGCCCGACGAGGTCACCAAGTCGAAGCAGGTCTGCAAGGGCGGCAAGGCCATCGACCTGCCGATGGTCGGCGGCCCGGTCGCGGTCGGCTACAACGTCCCCGGCGTCGAGGACCTGGTGCTGGACGCCAAGACGCTGTCGAAGATCTTCAACTCGGAGATCAAGAAGTGGAACGACCCGGCGATCAAGAAGCTGAACCCGGGCGCGAAGCTCCCGGACCTCAAGATCCAGCCGTTCCACCGCTCCGACGACTCGGGCACCACCGACAACTTCACCAAGTACCTCAAGGCCGCCGGCGACTGGAAGCACGAGCCGGCGAAGAAGTGGGAGGGCGAGGGCGGCCAGGCGGCCTCCGGCTCGGCCGGTGTCTCCTCGCAGGTCAAGCAGACCAGCGGCGCGATCTCCTACTTCGAGCTGTCGTACGCCACGGCCGGCAAGATCGCGACGGCGAAGCTGGACACCGGCGCCAAGGAGCCGGTCGAGGCCACCGTCGACAACGCCTCCAAGGCCATCTCCGAGGCCAAGCAGGTCGGCAAGGGCGATGACCTGGCCCTGGACCTCAACTACACCACCAAGGCCGAGGGTGCCTACCCGATCACCCTGGTGACGTACGAGATCGCCTGCGACAAGGGCAACAAGGCCGAGACGCTGCCCGCCACCAAGTCCTTCCTGACTTACATCGCCAGCAAGGACGGCCAGAGCGCCCTCAAGCAGCTCGGCTACGCCCCGCTGCCCACCGAGATCGCCGACAAGGTCCGCGCGACCGTCGCCAAGATCTCCTGACCTACCGGGCGGCGGCCCATGAACCGCCGTACGGTCCACACAAAGGGGGCCCCTTCACCAGGGCCCCCTTCGGGCCGCCGCCCGTCCGGTGCACCGCCGCGCCAGGAGCCCCACCCGGCTCCGCAGACCGGAGAACCCATGAACACAGCCTCCTCGACACTCGACACCCCACCGCCACCCCACGACGGCCCCTCGGCCATATCGGGCAAGGCGGTCCGCCCCGGTGACCGGATCTTCCTCGGGCTCTCCCGGGGCTCCGGTATCGCCCTCCTGGTGATCATGGCCGCCATCGCGGTCTTCCTCACCTACCGGTCCGTGCTCGCCCTCTCCGGCGACAAGGCCAACTTCTTCACCACGATGGACTGGAACGCGAGCGGAGCGGAGCCGAAGTTCGGCATCGCGGTGCTCGCCTTCGGCACCGTCGTCAGCTCCGTGGTCGCGATGGCCATCGCGGTCCCGGTCGCGGTCGGCATCGCGCTGTTCATCTCGCACTACGCCCCGCGCAAGCTGTCCTCCGTGCTCGGCTACGTCATCGACCTGCTCGCCGCGGTGCCCAGCATCATCTACGGCCTGTGGGGCGCGCTCTTCCTCGTGCCACATCTGTCCGGCCTCTACACCTGGCTGGACGACTACCTCGGCTGGACCGGCGTCTTCGAGTACGGCGGCGGGGCGGCCCGTTCGCTGTTCACCGTCGGCATCCTGCTCGCGATCATGATCCTGCCGATCGTGACCAGCGTCAGCCGCGAGGTGTTCCTCCAGGTCCCGAAGATGCACGAGGAAGCCGCGCTGGCCCTCGGCGCCACCCGATGGGAAGTCATCCGGACGTCGGTGCTCCCCTTCGGCCGCTCCGGGATCATCAGCGCCTCCATGCTGGGCCTGGGCCGCGCCCTGGGCGAGACGATGGCCGTCGCCACGGTCCTCTCGCCCAGCTTCCTCATCAACGCCAGCCTGCTGGACCCGGGCGGCGGCACCTTCGCCCAGAACATCGCCAGCAAGTTCAGCGAGGCCGACCAGTTCGGCCAGGACGCCCTGATCGCCTCCGGTCTCGTCCTCTTCGTGATCACGCTGCTCGTCAACGGCGCGGCCCGCCTGATCATCGCCCGTCGCAAGGAGTACTCGGGAGCCGCCGCATGAGTATCACGACCGACCGCCCCGCGGTCTCCAACGGCGGCAGCCCGCTTCCGGTCTCCCTCAAGCAGGCCCGGCTGCCGCGCTGGACCCCGCCGGTCCTCGCGCTGGTCGCGGCCGGCGCCGGCTGCGGCATCGGACTGGGCGCCGGCCTGGACAGCACGGTCCAGTGGGGCCTGATCGCCGCTGTGCTCTTCGTCCTCGGCGGCTTCGTGCTGTCCGCGGCCGTCGAGGGCGCCCGGCAGGCCAAGGACCGGCTGGCCACCAGCCTGGTCTGGTTCGCCTTCCTGACCGCCGTCATCCCGCTGGCCTCCCTCCTGTGGGAGACCGTCAGCCGCGGCACCAGGGTCCTGGACGTCTACTTCCTGCAGCACTCGATGGGCACCACCCCGGACGCGCTGCCCGGCGGCGGTATCTACCACGCGATCATCGGCACCCTGGAGCAGGTCGGCCTGGCCACCCTGATCGCCGCGCCGATCGGTCTGCTCACCGCGATCTACCTCGTCGAGTACGGCCGCGGCCGGCTTGCCAAGGCCGTCACCTTCTTCGTCGACGTGATGACCGGCATCCCGTCGATCGTGGCCGGCCTGTTCATCCTCTCCGTGTGGATTCTGATCCTCGGCTTCGGCCCGTCCGGCTTCGCCGGCGCGATGGCGCTGGCGATCCTGATGATGCCGGTCGTGGTCCGCTCCACCGAGGAGATGCTCAAGCTCGTCCCGAACGAGCTGCGCGAGGCCTCGCTGGCCCTCGGCGTCCCCAAGTGGCGCACCATCCTCAAGGTCGTGCTGCCCACCTCGATCGGCGGCATCACCACCGGCGTGATGCTCGCCATCGCCCGGATCACCGGGGAGACGGCGCCCGTGCTGCTCCTGGTGTGGGGCGCCAAGACCATCAACAACAACCCCTTCGAGGACGCCCAGCAGTCGCTGCCGCTCTACGTTTTCCAGCAGTGGCAGCAGGGTTCCGAGGCCTCGTACGACCGCGCCTGGGCCGCGGCACTGGTCCTCATCGCCTTCGTCATGATCCTCAACCTGGTGGCCCGCGGCATCGCCCGCTGGAAGGCCCCCAAAACCGGCCGCTGACCCGAGCCGACACCACGAAAGAAGCAGTGATTTCCATGGCCAAGCGAATCGACGTCAGCGGCCTCTCCGCGTACTACGGCAGCCACAAGGCGATCGACGACATCTCGATGACCGTCGAGCCGCGCTCCGTGACGGCCTTCATCGGCCCGTCCGGCTGCGGCAAGTCGACGTTCCTGCGCACCCTGAACCGGATGCACGAGGTCACCCCCGGGGGCCGCGTCGAGGGCAAGGTGATGCTGGACGACGAGAACCTCTACGGCTCCGGGGTCGACCCGGTCGCCGTGCGCCGCACCGTCGGCATGGTCTTCCAGCGCCCCAACCCGTTCCCCACGATGTCGATCTTCGACAATGTCGCGGCCGGTCTGCGGCTGAACGGCTCGTACAAGAAGAGCGAGCTCAAGGACATCGTCGAGCGGTCCCTCAAGGGCGCCAACCTCTGGAACGAGGTCAAGGACCGGCTGAACAAGCCCGGCTCCGGCCTCTCCGGCGGCCAGCAGCAGCGACTGTGCATCGCCCGCGCCATCGCCGTCGAGCCGCAGGTGCTGCTGATGGACGAGCCCTGCTCGGCGCTCGACCCGATCTCCACCCTCGCCATCGAGGACCTGATCGGCGAGCTGAAGGAGCGCTTCACGATCGTCATCGTGACGCACAACATGCAGCAGGCCGCGCGCGTCTCGGACCGTACGGCGTTCTTCAACCTCGCCGCCGTCGGGCAGCCCGGCAAGCTGGTCGAGATCGACGAGACCGAGCGGATCTTCTCCAACCCCTCGGTCCAGGCCACGGAGGACTACATCTCCGGCCGCTTCGGCTGAGCGGCACGCGCGGCCCGGCCCACGGCGGCCGGGCCGCCCCACCGGCGTCCTGCGGTGCTGCATGGCGGTGCCACCGCACGACGAAGGGCCCGCCCCCACTTCCCGGGGGGCGGGCCCATTTGCCGTGCTCGCCGGCTGCCGTACGCGCGGCGCGGCGGGGTCAGCCGAAGGCCAGCTCCACGATCCAGTACGCGCCCGCCGCGACCAGCGCGGCGGCCGGCATGGTGATGAACCAGCCCATCACGATGTTCTTGGCGACGCCCCAGCGCACCGCGCGGGTGCCCTTGGTCGAGCCGACACCCATGATCGCGGAGGTGATGACATGGGTGGTGGAGATGGGCGCGTGGAACATGAACGAGGCGGTGTACATGACCGAGGCGGCCGTGGTCTCCGCGGCGAAGCCCTGCGGCGGGTCCAGCTCGATGATCCGGCGGCCCAGGGTGCGCATGATGCGCCAGCCGCCCGCGTACGTACCCAGCGAGAGGGTGATGGCACAGGCCAGCTTCACCCACAGCGGGATGGCCGCGTTCTGGTCCTCGACATCGGCGATGACCAGGGCCATCACCACGATGCCCATGGTCTTCTGGGCGTCCTGCAGGCCGTGGCCGAGCGCCATGCCGGCCGCGGACACCGTCTGGGCTATCCGGAAGCCGCGCTTGGCCTTGTGCGGGTTGGCCTTCCGGAATATCCAGAGGATGACGACCATCACCAGGAAGCCGAGCACCAGGCCGATGACGGGCGAGATGAACATCGGCAGGACGACCTTCTCAACCACCCCGGACCAGATCACGGTGGTGCCGCCGGCGAGGGCCGCACCGACCATGCCGCCGAAGAGGGCGTGCGAGGACGACGACGGCAGGCCGAAGTACCAGGTGACGAGGTTCCAGACCACCGCGCCGAGCAGCGCGGCGAAGAGAATGCCCATCCCCTTGCTGCCGTGGGGAGTGGAGATCAGCCCCTCACTGACGGTCTTGGCGACCCCGCTGCCCAGGAAGGCACCGGCGAGGTTCATCACCGCGGCCATCGCCAGCGCCGCCCGCGGGGTCAGCGCCCGCGTCGAGACCGAGGTCGCGATGGCGTTGGCGGAGTCGTGGAAGCCGTTGGTGTAGGTGAATCCGAGCGCGACCGCAATGGTCACGACGAGCGCGAAGGTGTCCATGGGCGGCGCTCAGGACTCCTTGACCGCGATGGTCTCGACCGTGTTGGCGACGTGCTCGAAGGCATCCGCCGCCTCTTCCAGGATGTCCACGATCTGCTTGAGCTTGAGGACCTCGATGGCGTCGTACTTGCCGTTGAAGAGGTGCGCCAGCAGCTTGCGGTGGATCTGGTCGGCCTGGTTCTCCAGGCGGTTGACCTCGATCCAGTACTCGGTGAGGTTGGTCATCGTCCGCAGGTGCGGCATCGCCTCGGCGGTCAGCTCGGCCGCCCGCGCCAGCACCTCGATCTGCTGGTCGACGCCCTTGGGCAGTTCCTCGACCTTGTAGAGGACGACCAGATCGACGGCCTCCTCCATGAAGTCCATGATGTCGTCGAGCGACGAGGCGAGGTTGTAGATGTCCTCGCGGTCGAACGGCGTGATGAACGAGGAGTTCAGCTGGTGGAAGATCGCGTGGGTCGCGTCATCACCCGCGTGCTCCGCCGCCCGCATACGCTCGGCGATCTCTGCCCGGGCTGAGGCGTCCGCCCCGAGCAGTTCCATCAGGAGCTTGGAGCCCGTGACGATGTTGTCCGCAGAGGCGGCGAACATGTCGTAGAAGCTCGTCTCCCTGGGGGTCAGACGAAAGCGCACGTGAAATCCTCGGGGTGCATCGGATTCGGTCGGGATGATGCTAGGCGCATCATCCAGCCACTGCTAACCGGCATTCCTTCAGTGTCGCCCATCGCACAGCATGCTCTGCACGGGGTACCACAGGTGCCCGAGAAGTTCGGTACCATATACCCACCGGGGGTATACGAACCCCCGAGATATCACGGGAGAAGGCCATGACGAGCACGGACGCCGATGCCAACGGCAGCACCGCGGCCGCCGCGGCCTGCCACCCCCGGAAGCCGGACGCCGACCCCCCGAGCGGCGTTCAAACCGTGACCGATCACGCAGAGACTTCTCCGGCGGCCGGCGTGCACGGCTACGCACAGCAGAAGGACGCACACATCAAGCGACTGCGGCGGATCGAGGGCCAGATCCGCGGACTGCAGCGGATGCTCGAAGAGGATGTCTACTGCATCGACATACTCACCCAGGTCTCGGCGAGCACGAAGGGCCTGCAGTCCTTCGGTCTTCAGCTCCTGGAGGAGCATCTGCGGCACTGCGTCGCCGACGCGGCCGTCAAGGGCCCCGAGGCCATCGACGCCAAGGTCCAGGAGGCCACCAAGGCGATCGAGCGGATGCTGCGCACCTGAGCCGGCGGGCTCGCGCCGGGCGGCCCGAGGCGCACTAACCGGGGCAGCGTCCGGCGGGTCCGGTCCGGGGCGGCACCCGGTCCGCGCCGTCGCCGTCCTCCCCGTCGACCTCCAGCACCTCGTCGATACGGTCCGGGCTGAGCCGATCCTCGCTCGCGGCAGCGGCCGCGATCATCAGCTCACCGGTCAGGTCGATCTCGACGAGGGCTACGAGGTCCTGGACCGTCGTAGGGCGGTGTCCGGCCACGTACAACACCTCCTCCTTCGAGCGCCTTCCCACGCCTGGGGTGGTTACCGCAAGCCTAGGGACGGGCGCGCGCCGCGCGCATGGCACGGATGGACCATTTCCGCCATCCGGCAAGCACCCCTGTCACATGCCCTGCCCGCGGTACCCGGCCTCATGCCGTGGGCGACGCGATCTTCCCTGCGTAGATGTCCCGTTCGTCCGGCAGCCGCACCGCGACCTTCGTCCCGAAACCGGACAGTTCCGTCGTGGAGGTCACCGAAGCCCCCTTCGGCGCGCCGTTGGCGAAACGGAACCACTGGCGCACCTTGCGCAGCAGCCCGGCCTCGTCCAGATACGCGTCGAACGGCACCTCGTCGGTGGTGAATCCGTCCCCCGCGGCGAGCAGCGCCGGGCCGGTGTGCGGCGACGCCGCGGCGGCGGCCACCCGGATGTCCGTCGTCCCGCGGTAGTGCCGCACCCGCACCCCGTCCAGCCACTCCTCGCCCTGATAGGTCACCTCCCGTGCGCCGCGCAGCAGTTCGGCGGCGGCCAGCGGATCGGTGGCGCCGCCGGTGACCAGATTCCCGTCGGACAGCGAGGCGGTGGCCACCCGTACCCATTTGTCGGCGGGCACCCCGGCCCCGCGGTTCTTCATGAACAGCGCACCGGGCGCGAGGATCTCCGTGATCGGCTGACGGCCGCCGCTGGGCCGGCCCGCCGGATCGGGGAGCACCACCCGCAGCCGCCCGGTGCTGGTGGCGAAGTCGTAGCCGCCGGTGCCGCGGATGGCGACGAGGGTGCCGCCGCTGACGGTCTCCATGGAGGTGCGGATGGCGGCGGAGCCGGCCCGCACCAGGGCGTCGGCGCTGTCCCGGACCTCCGCGGCGGCGGGGGCGGCCCGGCCGGCCGGCTCCTGGTCGTCGGCCGCGGCCCCGTCAGGAGAACAGCCCGATGTCAGCAGCCCGACCGCCAGACCCGTCCCGCACGCCATGGCCACGGCGACCGTGCCGCCGCCTCGCCTGTCCTGCACCACCATCGCGTACGAGCCCCCTCGGCCGCTGTCTTCGGGAACGGCCTGGGGCGGCCGGTCCGCTCGGGAGGGTCGGACGTTCCGCCGCGCCGCCTCTGACGTTCCGTCGACCGTTCCGTTCAACGACCGTCCAGGGGGCTCGTCACGCCCGGGCACCTGGGGCGCGTAGCGTGACGGGGTGCCCGACCGAGCCCCTCACGCGACCTCCACCACCGAACGCGGCGCCTTCTGCACGGCCCGCTGCGACTGCGGCTGGCGGGGACCGGCCCGCCGCGCCCGCTCTCAGGCTCGTACGGACGCGGAGCGCCATCTGGCCGATGCCGAGGCCGCTTCCGGCACCGACGACGACGGAACCGGGCGCCCGCTGGAATGAGGCCGTCCGTTCCGGGAACCCCTCACGCCCCTGCCGCATCTGCCTAACCAGGGAAGCAACGGCACCGCGCCGCCAACGGACTTCGAGGACAGCACCGGACAGCGCGGGGCACAACCGGACACAGCGGTACGCGAGGGGCAGCGCGGCGCCGCACCCGTCCGGTGCGGTTCCCGGCACGCGCCCCGCGATCACCGGCCGGGCCATCGGCAGGCGGGGCAGGACCGTACGACATCGAGGGGGATTCATCCCAGTGAAGCGGCGCACACTCCTGCAGGCCGGCGGCGGACTGGCGGCGACGTCGGTCGCCTGGGCCACCGGCTGCGACCAGAAGACCGGCGCGGCGGCCGCCACCACCGAGGCGGCCGCCGGTAACGTGGCACAGACCAACGCGGCCGCCGCCGGGGGCGCCGCCAAGGGCCGGGCCTCCGGGTCCGCCTGGAGCGCGCTGGGCAAGAGCCTGGACGGCAAGCTGGTGCGGGCCTCCGACGCCGCCTACGAGAGCGCCCGGCGCCTCTACAACACCCGCTTCGACACGCTGAAGCCGTCGGCCATCGCCTACGTCAAGCACCCGGCGGACATCGCCGAGTGCCTCGCCTTCGCCCGGCGGTACGACACCCCGCTCGCCATCCGCAGCGGCGGCCACTCCTACGCGGGCTGGTCCAGCGGCAACGGCAAGCTCGTCGTCGACGTCTCCGCCCTCTCCAAGGTGGGCGCGCCGTCCGGCGGCATCACCCGCATCGGGGCCGGCGCCAAGCTCATCGACGTCTACGAGGGCCTCGGGGCGCACGGCGTGACGATACCCGGGGGCTCCTGCCCCACCGTCGGGATATCCGGCCTCACCCTCGGCGGCGGCCACGGGGTGGCCTCCCGCGCCTACGGCCTGACCTGCGACAGCCTCGTCGGCGCCACGCTGGTCACGGCGGACGGCAAGACCGTCGACTGCGACCGGAAGCAGCACGCCGACCTCTTCTGGGCGCTGCGCGGCGCCGGCAACGGCAACTTCGGCGTGGTCACCGAGCTCCGCTTCCGTACACATCCGGCGCCGCGCGCGGTGAAGGCGTACCTGAGCTGGCCGTGGTCCAAGGCGGCGAAGGTGGTGGCCTCCTGGCAGAAGTGGGGGCCGGTGCAGGACGACGAGATATGGTCCGCGTGCCATCTCCAGGCGCGCCCCGGCAACACCCCGGCCGTCTACGTCGTGGCCTTCTCCCTGGGCGGCTACGGCGACCTGAAGAACGCCCTCGACAAGCTCGCCGACCAGCCGGGCGGCCCCGGCCCCGCCAAGAGCGTCAGCCTGACGCCGACCGGCTATCTGGACGCGATGGAGTCCTACGCGGGCTGTTCGAGCAAGTCCACCGCGCAGTGCCACACGCCGGGTTCGCTGCCCGGCCAGAACAAGGCCGGCCAGCTGGGCCGCGAGACCTACGCCGCCCGCTCGCACTTCTTCGACCGCTCGCTGTCCGCGGCCGGTATCCGCACGCTGATGGACCAGATCGAGGCGGGCGGCCGCAAGGGCGTCGGCGGGGACGTGGCGCTGACGGCGCTGGGCGGCGCGATCAACCGCGTCGGCAGCACCGACACCGCCTTCGTCCACCGCGGCTCGCGGTTCCTCGCCCAGTACTTGACGTCCTGGTCGGCGGGCGGCTCGTCCGGCACCCGCACAGCGTGGCTGAATTCCTTCCATGACGCGATGCGCCGCTACTCCTCCGGCGCCGCGTACCAGAACTACACCGACCCCGGCCTCACCGACTGGAAGTCCGCCTACTACGGCGCCGCCGCCGGCCGTCTCGCCGAGGTCAAGCGGACCTACGACCCGCAACGGCTGTTCAGCACCTTCCCGCAGGCGCTCTGAGGCCTCCCCGCGCCCGGAAACACGGACGGCCCGGTCCCCGCGAGGGGCCGGGCCGTCCGCATCCGCCAGGCCGTGTGTCCCGGGCGCGGGCCGGGCGGTTCGGCGAACCGCCCGGCCCGCCCTCAGGCCGCCAGATCCTTGTCCCGCTCCTTGTGGCCGCCGGGCACCGCCGATCCCGTGGCCACCACCCGGCTGCCCTCGCCGTCCGCGTCCGCCTCGTTGCCAGGCGCGCACACCAGCCACGCCAGCTTGGAGCGGCTGATCGCCGTCGTCAGCGGCACCAGCAGCGCCTGCGCGAGCGGGGCGAGCAGCAGCGCGACGGCGGTGCCCAGCGCGAAGCCGCCGACCACGTCGGTCGGGTAGTGCACGCCCATGTAGACGCGGCAGAAGCCCTCGGCGAGCGCCAGCGCGATCCCGATCAGGCCGAACTTCCGGTGGGCGACGAACAGTCCGACACCGACCGCCATGGTGAGCGTCGCGTGGTCGCTCACGAAGGAGAAGTCGCTCTTGCCGGGGATCAGCACTTCGAGCCCGGCGTGGTCCTTGAACGGCCGCGGCCGCTCCACGAAGGACCGGATGGGGATGTTCGCCAGCAGGGCGATGCCCGCGGCCAGCGGCGCCCAGACCAGACCGGCGACGGCGGCCGGCGCGCCCGGCCTGCGGCGCGCGGACCACCAGGCGATCAGACACAGCACGGCGAGACCGGCGATGAGGCCGTACTCACCGATGTACTCCATGGCCTTGTTGACCCAGTGGGGGGCGTCCTTCGCGAGGCCGTTGACGCCGTCGAGCACGTCGACGTCGGGGTTCGACCCCTCGAATGCGAGTCCAGCCATCTGCAGCGGCCCCTTAATCTTTCGCGCGCGCGAGCGCCTTCGTGTGCTGCCTGCCCCCGTGGTCGTCGAGCGTGTGCTGTGCCAAGCGCTGCTACGTCACCACGCCAAGGAAACGCGATGCCCGCCCCTGGCGTTCCACTCTCCACCGGATGATCACCAGGACGTTATCGAAGCTTGACTCATCACCGCAGTTCAGGGCCCTATGTTCACGCAGCGTTCGTGCCGGGCAGCGCTTTTGCGCCATCCGACGTGACGCGGGTCGCACCGATGTAGTCCGGCGTGTCGATTTTGTCGAACCGGATCTTGGCCCCGGTGTACGGCGCGTTGATCATGTACCCGCCTCCCACGTAGATCCCCACGTGATGGATCGACCGCGGGTCCTTGAGGTCGTAAGCGAAGAACACCAGATCCCCCGGGAGCAGCTCGTCCCGCTTCGGATGCGGCCCGGCGTTCCACTGGTCGTTCGCCACCCGGGGCAGCTCGATGCCCACGGAGCGGTACGCGGCCTGGGACAGCCCGGAACAGTCGAACCGGCCGCCCTGCGCCGCGGTTCCCGTGCCGCCCCACAGATAGGGCGTGCCGAGCTTCTGCTGGGCGAAGTAGATGGCGGCCGCGGCCTGCCGCGAGGGCTCCACCCGACCCGACGGAGCCTCAAAACTCTTGGCCAGCGTCGTGATCGTCTTCACGTAGTTCCGTGTCTCGCGGTACGGCGGCACCCCGTTGTACTGGATGACGCGATAGGCCCCGGCGTTATAGGCGGCGAGCATGTTGTGGGTGGCGTTGCCCGGCGCGCGCTTCACATAACCGGCCAGCTCGCAGTCGTACGAGGCCGCCGACGGAATCGCGTCCTCCGGGTCCCACACGTCCTTCTTGCCGTCGCCGTTGCCGTCGACGCCATGGGTCTGCCAGGTCCCCGGGATGAACTGCGCCATGCCCTGCGCGGCCGCCGGGCTCTGTGCCCTGGGGTTCCAGCCGCTCTCCTGGTAGAGCTGCGCCGCCAGCAGCGCGGGGCTTATCGCCGGGCAGAGCGTCCCCCACTTCTGCACCAGCTGCTGGTACTCGGCCGGCACCGAACCCTTGGCCAGCCCGAGCGCCCGCCCGCCGGCCCCGGCCAGCCCGGCCGCGGCCATATACGTACCGACCACAAGCAGCCCGAGCAGGCAGAGCACCAGCCCTGCCCCGAGCCCACCGGCCACCCAGAATTTCCGCACCCCCCAACCCTCCCCCATTCAGCCCCGGTTCACTGCCCTTTTCCGGCCGCTCCCGCGCGCGCCGCTGCGCCGGGTGCCGCACGGCGGCGCATACGACGGCGCAGGGGGCGCTCCGTCCGGGGTGCGGTGCCGCGCCGGATGCCGCCCCGTACACCGCCGGACGGGCTACGGGCCATCCGGCGCGCCGGACCGGCCACCAGTGCTCCCGATGATCATTGCCCAGGGTTATCCCCCGTGATACACACGGTGAGACCAGTCGGTTCAATGGAGGACGTGCGTCCGCGGCCACACCCCACCCGCACGGGAGATCCTTCAAAGAAAGCCGCCAAGTCGACAGCTGACGGTCCATTCGTCAGCGAAGATAGAGACCGACCTGTGCCGCGTCGGCACGGACACAACTACCCATCAAGGGGCGGTGAGTTCACACATGTTCATTGCGGCCGAAAAAGGCGACATCACCACCATCATCGGCGGAATCGCCCCGGACTGGGGGCCGTTCGGGAGCCTGGGCAACGAGGCACGCGTGATGATCGAGGTCATCATGGCGGTGGCGATCCTGCTGTGCCTCGGCATCGCGATCTGGGGCGCCGCCAAGCAGCGCATCGGCGCCACCGCGCTGCGCGACACCTTCAGCGCCGAACAGGGCAAGGGCCTGATCGTGGCCGGCCTGACCGGCGTCTTCATCATCGGCTCCCTGGGGACGCTGTTCACCATCGTCTACGGCATGGCGGTCTAGGGCACCCCTGACCGCCCGACCCGCCGCCGCCCGGATGGCGCACCCCCGGCACCCGCCCGTCCCCGCGTCGCCCCCCCGTGCGCCCCCGCCCACCCTCTCTCCGCCGTCCCGTGCCCCCACTCGCTCCCACCGGCCCCACCTCCCCTGCCGAGGCCCCATGCTGACGCCCGCTCACGCCGGCCCGACGGAACCGCGGCACACCCTCATCACCCCCGCCACCAGCGGCCCGATTGGGCCGGGCACCGCGCGGGGACAGGTGAACCCGGGGGCAAGAAGGCGACCGGCGACCGCGGAGCAGGCGATGCGCACAAATAACCCAGAGTCCCCCATTCGCCTCTGTCGTACCGCATCTGAGGACCCGTCACGGTGAGATGTACTCGTACCGCTGCACCCGAGCCGCCGCCCGCGCGGCTACGGTCATATGAGGGCGGCACAACCAACGGCACGCACGCGACGGCGGCAGAGGGGGCACAGGCGCGATGAGTCTCAGTGACGACGGCGGCTACGGAGGCGACGGCCACCGTGGTCCCGGGACGGGCCAGACCCGGACCAGACTTCCCGACAACGAGGGCGACCTCTACGGCCAGGGACGGCGCCCCCGGGGCGGCATGTCCAGCCGCAACCTCGTCACCATCGTCGGCGTGATCGTCCTGCTGCTCGCGGCCATCGCCTTCGCCAACCGCGGCGGAAGCGGCAACAGCGAAACCACCGCGACCGACTCCCCCAAGGACCCCGGCCGCGCCCAGCCCACCGCCCCCACCGGCACCAAGGCCGTCAACGGGAAGAACGGGGGGATCGCGTCGGGCTTCGCCAAGACGGAGCAGGGGGCGCAGTCGGCGGCGGCGAATTATGCGGTGGCGCTCTCCAGCGACGGCATGTACCAGGGCACCAGACGGCACAAGATCGCCAAGGCCGTCTATGCGCCATCCGTGGCAACAGCGCGCAAGAGTGACCTCGACAAGGTGTACTCCGACCCCGCCTTCCTCGGCCGGATCGGACTCAAGGCCGACGGCACTGCCCCCAAGGGAATGACCTTCGTGTCGCGCGCCAACCCTGTCGGCACGAAGACCGAGTCGTTCAAGGGCGACACTGCCAAGGTCTCGGTCTGGTACTCCGCTCTCTTCGGCCTCGCGGGATTGCAGTCCAAGAACCCCGTCACCGAGAGCTGGTACACGAACACTTTTGACCTGCACTGGACGGACGGGGACTGGAAGGTCACGAACTTCACGCAGAAGGACGGGCCCGCTCCGATCGGGAAGGACCAAGCTGCCTCGTCCGCAGAGGACATGACCAATGCTGTGCAAGGGTTCGGAGGGTTCACCTATGCCCGCTAACAGTCGTCGCGCCCTCTCTCTGGCCGCATTGGTGACGGTTGTCCAGACAACCGCTGTTCTCCTGGCCTCGCGTGCCTTCGCCGCACCGAGCCCCACGCCGAGCAGTGACCCTTGTGACCTGGTCCGCGGCCCCGCCAAGGACTACTGCCAATCCGGCGACAAAGGCGGTTCCGGGGCGCCCAAGGCGCCCGGCGGCCTCACCGACAACAACCCCCTAGACCCCCTCGAATCCCTAGCCAAAGGCTGTGCCAAAGCCGCCGCCTGGATCGTCACCAAGCTCTCCGACGCGGTGAAGGCGACCTCACAGGTGGACTTCACCAACGCCGCCTTCCTGCGGCAGTACGCCGTCGTCTTCGCGGCCTCGACCATCCTCACCCTCGTGCTGTGGCTGCTGGCCGTCGCCAAACGTGCGGTGCGCGGGGTGCGGCTGACGGAGGCGATCAGTGAGGCGGTCGGGTTCCTCTGGCTGACCGTGCTCGCCTCCGCCTTCACCCCGCTGATCCTCTACACCGTCGTCTCGGCCACCGACGGGGTCACCGAGATCATCGCCAAGGGGACCGGCGCGCAGACCGACACCTTCTTCGGGGCCTTCTCCCAGGCGCTCACGAAGGGCACGGACATCGGCGGCGGCCCGATCATGCTGATCGTGGTGTCGCTGGTCTCCGTGCTCGCCGCCGGTGTGCTGTGGCTGGAGCTGGTGATCCGGGCCGCGCTGCTGTACGTCGGGGCGCTGCTCGGCACGGTCGTCTACGCCGGGCTGGTCGACAAGAACATGTGGGGGCATGTGCGCCGCTGGGCGGGCATCATGATCGCGGTGATCCTGGTGAAGCCGGTCATCGTGATCGTGCTGGGCGTCGCCGGCGCGCTCTCCCACGACAAGGGCCCGAACGCCTTCTCCGCCGTCGTCTCCGGCCTCTCGATCATCGTCCTGGCCATCTTCGCCAGCGCGGTGATCTACCGCTTCGTCCCCGGCTTCGGCGACGAGATGATCTCCGCCCGTACGAACAAGGGCCGGGCCACCGACGGCAGCCAGGCCGCCGCGATGATCTCCTCGCCCGCCGCGCTGGTGTCCCAGGGCATCAAGACCCACAGCTCCCGCCGGTCCGGCGGGGACGGCGGGCAGGCGCAGGGCGCGCAGGGCGGCCAGTCCCGGCCGGCCGACGCGGTGGCCGGCGGCGTCGCCGCGCACAGCTCCCGCGGCGGCCGCTCCTCGGCGCCCGCCACCCCCGCTCCCCGTACGAACCCCCACCCGGGCAGCGGTTCCCGCTCCGGCAAGACCTCAGGAGGTGAGGGGCGTTGAGTACGCAGTCCCACCCGATCGCCCCGCGCCGCACCTACCTCATCGGCCGCGCCCGGCCCAACGCCATCGTCGGCAAGAACCGCGAGACCGGTGAGATCGCGCTGATCATCGCGGGCGCGTTCCTCGGCATGATGTGCGGGCTGCTGGTTCCCATGCTGCCGCTGCGGATCGCCTCCCTCACCGGCTTCCCGATGCTGGGCCTCGCCCTCGTCTACGTGCCGTACAAGGGCCGCACGTTCTACAAGTGGTTCGAGATCCGGCGCAGCTTCCGCCGGACGGTCCGCCGCGGCGCCACCTACCGCTCCGGCGCCGCCGAGGCGGGCGTCCGGCTGGACGGCCGCGAGGTCGAGATCGGCCCGCCGCCCGGCATCGGCCGGATCAACTGGCTGTCCGCGCCCTTCGGCCCGGACGAGATCGCGGTGCTGCTGCACGCCGACCGCAAGACGGTGACGGCCGCCATCGAGATCGAGGGGCCGGGCGTCGGCCTGCGGGACAGCGAGGACCAGGAGGCGCTGGTCGACCGTTTCGGGACGCTGCTCAAGCACGTCGCCAACGGGGACGGCTTCGTGACCCGGCTGCAGATGCTGGCCCGTACGCTGCCCGCCGACCCGGACGCGCACGCCAAGGACGTCGCCCAGCGCGGCGACAAAAGCTCCCCCGACTGGCTGCGGGAGTCCTACGACCAGCTCCAGTCGATGGTCTCCACCTCCTCCGAGCAGCACCGCGCCTACCTCGTCGCCTGTATGCACTACACCCGCGAGCTGGCCGCCGAGGCGCAGACCATGGCCCGCGCCGCACGGATGCACCAGGGCGGGCTGCTGCGCAAGAAGCTGGACCGGGACGCCGGCCTCGCGGTCGTCATGGCGCGTGAGCTCACCGACATCTGCGCCCGGCTCGCCGAGGCCGACATCCGGGTCCGCCAGCCGCTCGGCCAGGCCCGGCTCGCCTCCCTCGTGCACTCCATGTACGACCCGGACCACCCCATCGACCACATCCAGGCGATGAGCAAGCGCAACGCCTGGCCCGCCGAACTGGACGCGATGGAGCCGACGTACCTCCAGGCCAAGACGCGGGAGTCGACGACCCGCGCGCCCTGGTGCCACGCCACCGCCTGGGTCAAGGAGTGGCCGCTGACCCCGGTGGGCGTCAACTTCCTCGCGCCCCTCCTGGTGCACACCCCCGACGTGATCCGTACGGTCGCGGTCTGCATGGACCTGGAGCCCACCGAGATCGCCATCGAGCGGATGCTGACGGAGAAGACCAACGACGACGCCGAGGCCAGCCGGGCGGCGAAGATGAACCGGGTCGTCGACCCGCGGGACGTCGCCCACCACGGCCGCGTCGACCAGCGGGGCGAGGACCTGGCCTCCGGCGCCGCCGGCGTCAACCTCGTCGGCTACCTCACGGTGTCCTCCCGCTCGCCCGAGGCCCTCGCCCGCGACAAGCGCACCATCCGCGCCTCGGCCGGCAAGTCCTATCTGAAGCTGGAGTGGTGCGACCGCGAGCACCACCGGGCGTTCGTCAACACCCTGCCGTTCGCGACCGGAATCCGCCGCTAAAGCCGCTGGGAGGCGCGTACGTCATGGCCATGCTCGACCCGATCGGAGCGCTCACCGAGGCGTTCACCAGCTTCCTGTTCGGGAAGGTGGAGACCACCCGGCTGCCCGTACGCACCTCCACCGGCCAGGCCCAGGCGGTCTATCTGCCCACCGCGGCCCCCGGTCTCGGCGACTCCGGCGTGATCATCGGCCGTGAGGTCTACAGCGGCAAGGGCTACATCTACGACCCCTTCCAGCTGTACGGACAGCAGCTGCCGGCCCCGCACTGGCTGGTCCTCGGCGAGTCCGGCAACGGCAAGTCGGCACTGGAGAAGACCTACGTCCTGCGGCAGTTGAGGTTCCGGGACCGCCAGGTCGTGGTGCTGGACGCGCAGGGCGAGGACGGCGTCGGCGAGTGGAACCTCATCGCGCAGGAGCTGGGGATAACTCCCATCCGCCTGGACCCGACCGCCGCCCTCAACGGGGGTATCCGCCTCAATCCCCTCGACCCGTCGATCACCACCACCGGCCAGCTGGCCCTGCTGCGCACGATCATCGAGGTCGCGATGGGCCACGGCCTGGACGAACGCTCCGGCTTCGCCCTCAAGGTCGCGCACGCCTACGTCACCGAGACCATCACCCACCGGCAGCCCGTCCTGACCGACATCGTCGAGCAGCTGCGGCACCCGGAGGAGGAGTCGGCGGAGGCGATGAACGTCGACATAGACGACGTCCGGGCCTGGGGTCTGGACGTGGCGCTGGTGCTCGACCGCCTCGTCGACGGTGACCTGCGCGGCATGTTCGACGGGCCGACCACCGCGGGCATCGACCTCGACGCCCCGCTGATCGTCTTCGACCTGTCGCACATCGATCGCAACTCCATCGCGATGCCGATCCTGATGGCGATCGTCGGCGTCTGGCTGGAGCACACCTGGATTCGGCCCGACCGCAAGAAGCGCATCTTCCTGGTGGAAGAGGCCTGGCACATCATCAACTCCCCGTTCGTGGCCCAGCTCTTCCAGCGGCTGCTGAAGTTCGGCCGGCGGCTCGGCCTGTCGTTCGTGGCCGTCGTCCACCACCTCAGCGACGTGGTCGACGGCGCCGCCGCACGGGAGGCCGCGGCGATCCTCAAGATGGCCTCGACCCGCACCATCTACGCCCAGAAAGCCGACGAGGCACGCGCCACCGGCCGGGTACTGGGCCTGCCACGGTGGGCCGTCGAGATCATCCCGACCCTCACCCCCGGCATCGCCGTCTGGGACGTCAACGGCAATGTCCAGGTCGTCAAACACCTCATCACCGAGGCCGAACGCCCGCTGGTCTTCACCGACCGGGCGATGACCGAGGCGTCCGCGATCAGCGAGGCCTCCGCGATGCCGACGGACGAGGCGCGCGCCGTCCAGGCGGCGGCGGACGCCGAGGCCGAGGCACGCGCCGAGGCCATGGCGATGGAGCGGCAGTGGAGAGACGAGTCGAGCGAGACGGTGGCGTGACCCGCGGATACGACAACGGCGGATACGACGACGCACGAGGCGCCGGCCGGCCGCGGGGGCGCGGCGTCCCCGACTCCCTGCTGATCGGGCTGCTCGTCTTCCTGCTGGGCATGACCGTGCTGGTGTGGACGGCGACCGGACTGGCCGGCCTGTTCGCCCACGGCGCCTGGCCCACGGGCGTCACCTACTCCGGCACCCCGATGGCACTGCGTCACCTGGTCTCCGCACCCCACGACATCCCCGCCGCCTGGCCCGGCACTCCCAAGGGCCAGCTCTCCGGCTACGGCCTCTTCTGGGGCATCCTCATCGGCGAGCTGATGGTGCTGCTGGTCCTGGTGATCTTCGCGCTGGGGACGGTCACCCGCTACCGCGCCGTACGGGCGGCCCGCCGGACGGAGGCCCGGGAGGCGCGTGCGGCCCGTACCGAGGGCCGGAAGACGCACGAGGCCCTGGCGACGGAACGGGCGGCACAACAGGCCAGAGAGGCCCGCGAAACGCTCCGGAAGCCCGCACCCGCCACCCAGCCGCCCGCGCCCCCCGGCGAGGACGCCCCCGCCACACCGGCCGTCCCCGCCCCGCCGCCCCTCGACCTCGTCGCCGCCGGCCCCGTCCCCGAGCAGCGCACCGCGCCCCCGCTCACCCCGGCCACCGACACCCCCGCCGAACTCACCCTCCCCCGCGTACAGTTCACCACCGACCGCGCCGCCGCCGTCACCTCCTCCGTCGCCACCGCGACCGCCGCCCCGGGCGCACTGATCGTCGCCACGACGGACCCCGCGGTCTGGGCCGAGACCAAGGACGCCCGCGCCAAACTCGGCCCGCTGCTGACCTACGACCCGGCCCACCGCCTCGACACCCCCGCCCGGCTGCGCTGGTCGCCGACCTCCGGCTGTACGGACCTCGCCACCGCCGCCGACCGCGCCACCGCCCTACTGGCCCCGGTACGCCCGGCCGCCGCCCTGGACTCGGCGGTCGCGGACGCCGCCCAGACCCTGCTGCGCTGCTGGCTGCACGCCGCCGCCGTGGACGGCCGCCCCTTCCGCCAGCTGCACCGCTGGGCCCACGCCACCGGAGCCGCCCAGGAGCCCGTCCGCATCCTCCGTACCAGCCCCAAGGCCTCGGCCGGCCAGGCCGGCGAACTGGAATCGGTGCTCACGGCCCACCCCGAACGCCGGGAAGCCGCCCAGGCGTTGATCGGCCGCGCGCTGACCGCCCTCTCCTCGATCCACATCCGGGATGCCTGCACCCCTCTTCGCGCGGATTCGGTCCTTCTCGAATCATTCCTCGCTGAAGGGGGAACGCTCTACGTGGTAGGCGAGCCCATCGAGGACCCGCGTACCGACCCGGGTGCGATGCCACTGCTCACCGCACTCCTCTCGCACGTGGTCGAGCACGGCCGCCGCATGGCCGAACGGTCATCTGACGGTCGGCTCGACCCACCACTCACCCTGGTCCTGGACGACATCGCGGCCCTCGCCCCGCTGCCCGCCCTCCCCGGCCTCCTCGAAACGGGCCACGCCCACGGCCTGCTGACCCTCGCCACCCTGCGCTCCCAGGAACAGGCCCGCGCCCGCTGGCCCCACCACACCCTCCAGGCCTGACGAGACGGCCCCTCAGGGCCTCCGCGCCCGTCGCAGCATCAACTTCCCCACCGTGTGCCCCTCGTCGCCTATTGCCGCCCACCCGCTGCCGTCCAGAAACTCACCGGGCCGACCCACGGCGTCCTCGCGGAGCTCGTTGAACGCCACACACGCCACGAGATCGGCCGACGCCAGAACTCCCCGGGAACGCGAAAATGCCCCGCACCATAAGGTGCGGGGCTTTCCCACAAAGATTGTTCGGCGGCGTCCTACTCTCCCACAGGGTCCCCCCTGCAGTACCATCGGCGCTGA
>NZ_JBICVV010000033.1:0-57132 GCF_043199295.1 Streptomyces sp. NPDC048612 | reverse complement strand
CGCCGTTGCGCCTGCGGCGGGCGGGTGGGTGTCGGGTGCGGTGACGGGCCTCCGGGGCAGGGTTTCCGGACTGCTTCGCTTTACGTCCGGAAACCCTGCCCCTCCGGCCCGTCCCCTCCCGTTGAGGGAGTGACTACAGCTGAGTGGGGGCGGGCGTCTGTGGGGCGAATCACTCCTGCTTCGCAAGGCGCACTCGACCACCGGCATACGCCGCCACTCACCGTTTTTCACCATCCACCAACGGGAGGGGGCGGGCCGGAGGGGCCTGGTGTGTGGACGTAAAGCGAAGCAGTCCACACACCAGGCCCCGGAGGCCCGTCACCGCACCCGACAGCCCCGCGCAGCGGACCCGCCCGCCGCAGGCGCAACGGAGGGAAACGACAAACATCACCCGCACCCACGCCCCGCGCAGCGGAGCCGAAACAGCGCGAGCCACCACGGCGGGAACGCCGACAACGTGGGAAGGAAAAACGATTTGCAGGGGACCGTTAGACTGCCTCCTATGGCAGTTCTCCCTTGGGTTCATTAGACGGCGCAGCCCGCTCTCGGACCGTCCAATCCGCCGTCTTCCTGCCCTGGAGCTTTTCCGTGATCACCGCCTCCGGCCTTGAGCTGCGTGCCGGCGCCCGCATCCTCATCGAGTCCGCTTCCTTCCGTATCGCCAAGGGCGACCGCATCGGCCTGGTCGGCCGTAACGGCGCCGGCAAGACGACCCTGACCAAGGTTCTGGCGGGCGAGGGCATGCCCGCCTCCGGCTCGGTCACCCGCGGCGGTCAGGTCGGCTATCTGCCGCAGGACCCGCGCACCGGCGACCTGGACATCCTCGCCCGCGACCGCATCCTCTCCGCCCGCGATCTGGACACCGTGCTGCGCAAGATGCGCGAGAACGAGGACCGGATGGCCAACGGCAAGGGCGCCACCCGCGACAAGGCGATGAAGAAGTACGAGCGCCTGGAGACCGAGTTCCTGACCAAGGGCGGGTATGCCGCCGAGGCGGAGGCCGCGACCATCGCGGCCAGCCTCGGTCTGCCCGACCGCATCCTCGGCCAGCCGCTGCACACCCTCTCCGGCGGTCAGCGCCGCCGTGTCGAGCTGGCCCGGATTCTGTTCTCGGACTCCGACATCCTGCTGCTCGACGAGCCGACCAACCACCTCGACGCGGACTCCATCGTCTGGCTGCGCGACTACCTCAAGACCTACCGCGGCGGCTTCATCGTGATCTCCCACGATGTCGACCTGGTCGAGACCGTCGTCAACAAGGTGTTCTATCTCGACGCCAACCGCTCGCAGATCGACATCTACAACATGGGCTGGAAGCTCTACCAGCAGCAGCGCGAGGCCGACGAGAAGCGCCGCAAGCGCGAGCGGCAGAACGCCGAGAAGAAGGCCGCGGCGCTCAACACCCAGGCCGACAAGATGCGGGCCAAGGCCACCAAGACCGTCGCGGCGCAGAACATGGCCAAGCGCGCCGACAAGCTGCTCGCCGGTCTTGAGGCGGTGCGCGCCTCGGACAAGGTCGCCAAGCTGCGTTTCCCGGACCCGGCGCCGTGCGGCAAGACGCCGTTGACCGCCGAGGGCCTGTCGAAGTCGTATGGCTCGCTGGAGATCTTCACCGACGTCGATCTGGCCATCGACAAGGGTTCCCGGGTCGTCATCCTGGGCCTGAACGGTGCGGGCAAGACCACCCTGCTGCGCCTGCTGGCGGGCGTCGAGACCCCCGACACCGGCGCGGTCCGCCCGGGCCACGGTCTCAAGCTGGGCTACTACGCCCAGGAGCACGAGACCCTGGACCCGGACCGCACGGTCCTGGAGAACATGCGCTCGGCCGCCCCGGACATGGACCTGGTGGCCATCCGCAAGACGCTGGGCTCCTTCCTCTTCTCCGGCGACGACGTCGACAAGCCCGCCGGGGTGCTCTCCGGCGGCGAGAAGACCCGGCTGGCCCTGGCGACGCTGGTGGTCTCCTCCGCCAACGTGCTGCTGCTCGACGAGCCCACCAACAACCTCGACCCGGCCAGCCGCGAGGAGATCCTCGGCGCGCTGCACACCTTCACGGGCGCGGTGGTCCTGGTGACGCACGACGAGGGAGCGGTGGACGCCCTGGAGCCGGAGCGCATCATCCTGCTGCCCGACGGTGTCGAGGACCTGTGGGGCCAGGACTACGCGGACCTGGTCGCGCTGGCCTGAGAGCGGCGGACGGATCATGCCGTATGGATCATTCGGCCGACGAGTGATCCGTCATCTGAGTGAGAACGGCTCGTACACCGGCGAGTCTGCGGCCTACGGCCGGGTCCTTGGGGCCCGGCCGTCGCCGTTTCGGCGGCACGCCACCTGACCTGCCGCTTCTCGCGTAAAGCCGGGCGAGGACGGCCTCCCCGCGGGTCGGAATGAGGCATTCCGGCCCGGCTGAGCGGCCGCCGGACGGCAAAGGATGTCGTACGGACCTTGCGGAATGGGTGGCCAGGAAGCCGGGGAGGGGTGATCATGAGAGTCCAGAGCGCACTTCCCACGAGGAGGCACGGGTGGCCGAGACTCTGAAGAAGGGCAGCCGGGTAACCGGCGCCGCGCGCGAGAAGCTCGCGGCAGACCTGAAGAAGAAGTACGACTCCGGTGCGAGCATCCGGGCGCTGGCCGAGGAAACCGGCCGCTCCTACGGATTCGTGCACCGGATGCTCAGCGAATCCGGTGTGGTCCTGCGCGGTCGCGGCGGAGCCACGAGGGGCAAGAAGGCCACATCGGCCTGACGGCCGCGACTCCGGGTACAGCGGTGTCCCCCCGGTCGGCCGAGCAGTCGGCCGGGAGGTTACCGTTCAGTCACTTACGCACGCAGGTGCGGCTGGCTGACTCGGAGGCGCTCATGACTCTGCTCGACAAGGACGGCGTGCGGCTCACCGTGGACGGTGCGATCGCCACGGTGACCCTCGCCAACGCGGCCAAGCGCAACGCGCAGTCGCCGGCCATGTGGCGGGCGCTCGCCGAAGCGGGGTCGCTGCTGCCGGGAAACGTACGGATCGCGGTGCTGCGCGGTGAGGGCAAGTCCTTCTCCGCGGGCCTCGACCGTCAGGCGTTCACGCCCGAAGGCTTCGACGGCGAGCCGTCGTTCATCGATCTGGCGCGCGGCACGGACGGCGCACTGGACGCCACCATCGCCGAGTACCAGGAAGCGTTCACCTGGTGGCGGCGCAATGACCTGGTGTCCATCGCCGCCGTGCAGGGGCATGCCATCGGTGCCGGCTTCCAGCTCGCCCTCGCCTGCGATCTGCGGGTGGTCGCGCCGGACGTCCAGTTCGCCATGCGCGAGACCAGCCTGGGACTCGTACCGGACCTGACCGGTACCCACCCCCTGGTCGGGCTGGTGGGCTATGCCCGGGCGCTGGAGATCTGCGCCACCGGGCGCTTCGTGCACGCCGAGGAGGCCGAGCGGACCGGGCTCGCCAACCTCGTGGTGCCAGGGGACCAACTCGACGCCACCGTGGCCGACTTGGCGGCTGCGCTCACCGCCGCGCCGCGTGATGCCGTCATCGAGACCAAGGCCCTGCTGGCCGGTGCCGCGGGCCGTACCTACGAGGAGCAGCGCCGCGCCGAGCGGGCCGCCCAGGCGCGCCGGCTGCGCGACCTCGCGGGTGTGGGGGAGTAGCACCGCACCGTTTCACGCCTTCCCGAGCCGCCCGGCGGGTACCACCACGGTGCTTCGCCGGGCGGTTCGTCAGCTCTGCTCCACCGCCGTGACCAGCACGGCCACCGTCGAGGCCGCGGGCGGCCCGGCGGCCACCGCCCGCCGTACGGCGCAGGCGACGTCCAGCGCCCGGTGGCCGGGCGCGGTCGCCAGCTGGATCAGCGCGTGGCCCTCCGTGAGGCGCACCGGACGGGAACCGCCGAGCACCGGCGCCAGCCGGGCCACCCCCGCGACGCCCCGGGCGACCGCGGCGATGCCCGCCGCGCCCTCCTGCGTCGCACCGGTCCGCTCCTGCGCTGCGGGCGGCACGTCCCCCGGGGCAGCGGAACGGGGCGACGCGGTGTCCGCCGTGGCCTCCGCCGCCTCCAGCAGACCGCTGACCCGCAGATCGACCACGCCGACCACCAGCCCCAGCTCCCGGACCGAGGCCTCCAGCAGCGCCGCGCGCACCTCGTCGGCCAGCGTGGGCAGCGGCCGGTCGGCGACCGCGGCGAACTCCGCCTCGATCCGCAGCGGGCCGGGCGGCAGGGCACTCGGCGGCGCCGGCACCGCCGGTTCCGGGGCGTTGTCCGGGTCGGCGACGGACAGCCGCAGCGTGCCGACGCGGACCCCGGCCGGTGTTCCGGCCGCCGCCCGCAGCGCCCCGGCGGCCGCCTGCTCGGTGATCCACGAGCCGTCCGCCGGGCCGCCGAGCGGCAGCACCCGGCCGATGCCGAGCTGCGCCCGGACCGTCCGCGCCAACTGGTTCACGGCCACCGCGTCACCCCTTTCCCGGAAGGCCCACGGACCGATTCCCCGAGCGTCCCGGACCACGCCCCCAGCCTGCCGCAGACCGGCCCGTGCGGCAGGGCGGTGCGCCCGGCGGCGCCGGGTGGAGCACTCGCCTGCCGCATCCCCGGAGCGGCCCGGTGGCACCCGGCCTACTGTGGGGACCGGAGCGGGCGGACCGCTTCTCCCCGCGGAAAGGGACACGTCGATGAGCGAGAGCCAGCAGCACGCAGAGCCCAGGACGCCCGCCAAACGGGGCGGCGGCGACCCCGCGACCCGGGGGCGGACCACCATCGCCGACGGTGTCGTGGAGAAGATCGCCGGTCTCGCGGCCCGGGACGTCGTCGGCGTGCATGCCATGGGCAGCGGCCTCGCCCGTACCCTCGGCGCCGTCCGGGACAAGGTGCCCGGTGGCGGCAGGTCCGCGACCGCGACCAGGGGCGTCAAGGCCGAGGTCGGCGAGGTGCAGACCGCGCTGGACCTGGAGATCGTGGTCGACTACGGCGTCGCCATCGCCGAGGTCGCCCGGTCGGTCCGGGAGAACGTCATCTCCGCCGTGGAGCGGATGACGGGCCTGGAGGTCGTCGAGGTCAACATCGCGGTCAGCGACGTCAAGCTGCCCGACGAGGCAGACGAAGAAGAGGAATCGGAGCAGCGGCTCCAGTAACCGGACCCGTCCGGCGTGGCAGCGAAGGAGCGCACGATGAGCATGGCCGTGGCCGGTCTCTTGGCCGGTATGGCGCTGGGCTTCGCCGGGTACTTCGGTGGCTTCGGCGCCTTCGTCCTGGTGGCGGCGCTGGGCGCCGTCGGGTTCGTGGCCGGCAGGTTCCTCGACGGGGACCTGGAGGCCGGCGAGTTCTTCCGTCCGCGCGGCGGCGACCGCGACCGGCGGCGGTGAGGCCGGGTGGCGACGGTGTCCCCGGCCGCCGCCGCGACCGCCGTACCGGCGGGTGAGCGGGGCGCGACCAGAATCGCGGACCGGGTGGTGGCGAAGATCGCCGCACGGGTCGCCCGGGAGGCGCTGCGCGCGGAGTCCCCGCGCGCCCGTACCGACGCCCATGCGACGGTCACCGTGCACCGGCGCGACGACCGGCAGAACTTCGGTGAGGCGCGGCTGCGGATCGCCGTGGAGCTGGGCTACCCCTCCGACATCGGCGGACAGTGCCGGCTGGTGCGCCGTCAGGTCACCGAGCGGGTCACGGCGCTGGCGAACATGACCGTGCCCGAGGTCGCGGTGGAGGTCGAGCGGCTGCACTCCCCGCTGCTGGACCGTACGGACCGCGGGAGGGTCCGATGAGCGACGAGGACAGGGAGCCGTCCGGCACCCGGCGGCTGCCCACGCTCGACAAGACACCGGACACGGCCGACGGCTCGGACCCCGGCGCGGCGGACGGCTCGACCCCGTCCACCGCGGACCCCACGGCCACGGACTCCGCCGGCCACGACCGGGTACGCCGCTTCTGGTCGGCCCGCCGGGTACCGGCCGCCCTGGTGGCGCTGGTGCTGCTGGCCGCGGCCGGCCTGCTGCTCTACGACGCGGCCGCGGTGCGCGCCAACCGCCCCGCGATGGCCTGGCGCCGGCGGCTCGCCCGCGAACTGGCCACCCGTCACCTCGACAACCCCTGGGTCCTGGGCGCCGCCGCGGTCGCCGTGGTGCTCGGCATCTGGCTGTTCGTGGCGGCCGTGACCCCCGGACTGCGCCAGGTGCTGCCGATGCGGCCGGCGGCGCCGGACCTGCGGGCCGGGCTGGACCGGGCGGCCGCCGCGCTGGTGCTGCGCGACCGTGCCATGGAGGTCGCCGGTGTCCAGTCCGTACGGATGAAGGTCGGCCGCCGCAAGGCGAAAGCGCACGCCGTCGCGCACTTCCGTGAGCTGGACGAGGTCCGCGCCGACCTCGACACCTCGCTCGCCGAGGGACTGCGGCAGCTGGGACTGGCCCGTGAACTCCGCCTGACCGTGGACGTCCGGCGCCCGAAGAAGAGGTGAGCGAGCGATGCGCAGGGTCCGCGGAACGGTCAACCGGGTGCTGCTCGGCCTGAGTGGTGTGGTGCTGTTCGGCGCGGGCGGCCTGGTGCTGCTCGGCGGCCTCGGCCTGCCCGAGAAATGGCATCTCGGCCTGCCCGCCGGCTGGCCCTGGTCCCGCCCCGGCCAGGTGCTGCTCCCCGCACGGCAGCGCACCCGGTGGACGGACCAGGGCTGGTGGTGGCCCGTCGCCATCGCCGCGCTGGCCGTCGTCGTGCTGCTGATGCTGTGGTGGCTGCTGACCCAGCTGCGGCGCCGCCGGCTGCAGACGATCCTCGTCGACAGCGGCGACGGCGAGGGCGCCGTGCTGCGCGGCCGGGCGCTGGAGGCGGCCCTCACGGCCGAGTCGGAGGCGCTGGACGGCGTCGACGGGGCCGGTGTGCTGCTGACCGGCCGCCGGAGCGAACCGCGGGTGCGGGCCGTGCTGGCGCTCGCCCCGCACGCCGACCCGGGGACCGTCGTGCGGCGGCTGTCGGACGAGGCGGTGGCGCACGCCCGCCGCTCGGCCGGGCTCGACCGGCTGCCGGGCGAGGTCCGGCTGCGCGCGGTCAAGCACCGCCCCGAGCGGGTCAGTTAGGCCGGTACGGGCGGCGCGCCCCGGGCCCGCCGCCCGTACGGGGTCAGAACCCGCGCCGGGCCCCGCCGTCCACCGGCACCATCACCCCGGTGACGTACGACGCGGCGGGCGACAGCAGGAAGGCCGCGGTCCGGCCGAACTCCTCCGGCGTCCCGTAACGGCCCAGCGGGATCGACGCGCAGTTACGGGCGCGGGACCCCTCCGGGTCACCGGAGAGCGCGTCGAGCTGGGTCATCCGGTCGGTGGCGATCCGGCCGGGCAGCACGCCGAGGACGCGGATGCCGCGCGGGCCCAGTTCGTTGGCGAGCGACTTGGCGAAACCGGCGAGACCGGGGCGGAGCCCGTTGGAGAGGGTCAGTCCGCCGATCGGCTCGTGCACCGAGCCGGACAGCACGAAGCCGATCACCCCGCCCTCCGGCAGCTCGGCGGCGGCCGCGCGGGCCAGCCGCACCGCGCCGAGGAAGACCGACTCGAAGGCCTCCTGCCACTGGGCGTCGGTGTTGTCGGCGGCGGTGCCGGGCGCCGGGCCGCCCACGCTGATGAGCACCCCGTCCAGCCGGCCGAAGCGCTCGCGGGCCGCCGCCACCAGACGGCCGGGGGTGTCCGCGTCGGCGTTGTCGGCGGCCACTCCCAGGGCCCGTTCGCCCAGTGAGGCGGCCGCCGCGGACGCGCTCTCCTCGGTGCGTCCGGTGATCACGACATGGGCGCCGTCGGCGACCAGTTCACGGGCGGTGGCGAAGCCGAGGCCGCGGGTCGCCCCGGTGACGAGGTACGTCCGGTCAGTGAGTCCGAGATCCATGGCCCCTAGTGTGCCCGTGCCCCGTCCTGGAGGCCGAAGGCGGTCCCCACCAGGCCGATGTGGCTGAAGGCCTGCGGGAAGTTGCCCAGCTGGCGCCGGGCGGCCGGGTCGTACTCCTCGGAGAGCAGCCCCAGGTCGTTGCGCAGCCCCAGCAGCCGTTCGAACAGCTCCTGGGCCTCGGCCCGCCGGCCGCTCAGCTGGAGCGCGTCGGCGAGCCAGAACGAGCAGACCAGGAAGGTGCCTTCGCCGCCCGGCAGCCCGTCGACCGCGCTCCCCTCGGTGCTGTAACGGCGTACCAGACCGTCGTGCGACAGCTCCCGGAACACCGTGTCGATGGTGCCGAGGACCCGGGGGTCGTCGCCCGGCAGAAAGCCGACGCGGGGGATCAGCAGGGTCGCGGCGTCCAGTTCCCCGGAGCCGTAGAACTGGGTGAAGGTGCCGCGGTCGGCGTCGTAGCCCTGCTCGCACACCTCGCGGTGGACCTCGTCGCGCATCGCCCGCCAGCGGTCGACGTCCCCGCCGAACCGCGGAAACCCCTCGATCGCCCGCACCACCCGGTCGGCCGCGACCCAGGCCATGACCTTGGAGTGCACGAAGTGCCGGCGCGGCCCGCGGATCTCCCACAGCCCCTCGTCGGGGTCGCGCCAGGTGGACTCCAGGTAGTCCATCAGCGCCCGCTGGATGTTCCAGGCGTGCGGCTCGGCCGGCAGCCCGGCCGCGCGGGCGATGTGGAAGGAGTCCAGGACCTCGCCGTAGACGTCGAGCTGACGCTGTTCGACGGCGGCGTTGCCGATGCGGACGGGCGCGGAGCCGCAGTAGCCGGTCAGCCACGGCAGCTCGGCCTCCGGCAGCCGCCGCTCACCCGCCAGCCCGTACATGATCTGCAGGTCGTCGGGGGCGCCGGCCACCGCGCGCAGCAGCCAGTCCCGCCAGGCGCCGGCCTCGTCCAGATATCCGGCGGAGAGCAGGGAGTTCAGGGTGAGGCTGGCGTCGCGCAGCCAGCAGTAGCGGTAGTCCCAGTTGCGGACTCCGCCCAGCTCCTCGGGCAGCGAGGTGGTCGGGGCCGCCACGATGCCGCCGGTGGGCCCGTAGGTGAGGGCCTTGAGAGTGATCAGCGAGCGGATCACGGCCTCGCGGTAGGGCCCGGTGTAGCGGCAGCGCGCTGACCAGGCGTGCCAGTCGTCCAGGGTGTCCTGGAGCGCGGTGAACGGGTCGATCTGGGTCGGCCGGGGCTCGTGGGAGGGGTGCCAGGTCAGCACGAACGCGGCGCGCTCGCCCGCGGCGACGGTGAAGTCCGAGCGGGTGCTGAAGTCCTGGCCGTAGGTGGTGCTCCGGTCCGGGGTGCGCAGCCAGACGGAGTCCGGTCCGGCGATCGCCACCCGGCAGCCCTCGGTGGCGCGCACCCAGGGCACCACCCGCCCGTAGTCGAACCGCAGCCGCAGCACCCCGCGCATCTCGACGCTGCCGCTGAGGCCCTCGACGATCCGTACGAGGTCGGGCACCTGGTCGCGCTGCGGCATGAAGTCGGTGACCCGGACGCTGCCGGTGGGGGTCTCCCAGACGGTGTCGAGGATCAGCGAGTCGCCGCGGTAGGAGCGCTGGGCGCGGGCGTCGGGAGAGCAGGGGGCGAGGCCCCAGTGGCCGTTCTCCTTGCCGCCGAGGAGGGCGGCGAAGCAGGCGCCGGAGTCGAAGCGCGGCAGGCACAGCCAGTCGATGGACCCGTCGCGGCCGACGAGTGCGGCGGTCTGGAGATCGCCGATGAGCGCATAGTCCTCGATACGTGGGTGCACTCAGCGCCTTTTCCCGCCCGGGGGAGACGCTACGCCGTGGTGACGGCCGTCCGGGCTACGGCTTGGCCGGGGCGGGTGCCGGTGCCGCGTGGTCGCCGGCCGCCCCGGCGTCCCCGGCACCGGCGGGTTCCGTGGTCGGCCCGCCGTCCGGTTCGTCCTCCGGCGCGGCTCCGGCGGCCCCGGCTTCCTCGGCCGCCTTGGCGGCGGCCGCCCGGTCACGGCGCTCGCGGCGGACCAGGACGACCCACCCGACGGGCACCGCCGCGGCGAACAGCCACCACTGGATCGCATACGCCATGTGCGGGCCGATCGAGTCGTGGTCCGGCTCGGGGACCAGCTCCGGCTTGCCGCCGGCCGGCTCGGGGCCGGTCTGCTCGATGTAGCCGCCGAGCATCGGCCGGCCGGCCCGCTTCGCCTGCTCCGTGCTGTTGATCAGCATGACCTGGCGGGCGGGCAGGCCCTTGGTGTCCTTGATGCCGCTGGCGGCGGTGGTCTCGTCGGCCATCATCCGGCCGGTCACGGTGACCTTGCCCCGGGGGGCGGCCGGCACGTCGGGGAACTTGGTGAGGTCGTTGCCGGCCGAGATCCAGCCGCGGTTGACCAGCACGGCCCGGCCGTTGCCGAGGACCAGCGGGGTGACCACGTAGTAGCCGATGCTCTGCTCGTCGGCGGCGGTGCGCTGGCGGACCACGACCTCGTGCGCGGTGTCGTAGGTGCCGGTCGCGGTGACCGTGCGCCACATGTCGCGCCGGGGCAGCTCGCGGCCGGGGGCGGCGAGCGTGGTGACCGGAACCGGGTCGGCGGCCAGGCTGCGCGCGATCAGCTGGTTCTGCGCCACCTTGTGCTCATGGCGGTGGAGCTGCCAGTAGCCCAGCTTGATCATGACGGGGATCAGCACAAGACCCACGAGGGTGAGGATCACCCACTGCCGGGACAACAGGAAGCGGTACACGGCCTTGACGGTACCTGGGGCGCCGGGACCACCGAGCCGGGGGTCCCCGGTGGGGGCCGGGGGACGGCCCGGCGGTGGCCGCCCGCGCCCGGTGGCTCTCCGCGCCGCCCTGGTGGGCGGCTCCCGGGTCAGACCCGGTCGACGATGCCCACCCGGCCGTCCGAGCGGGCGCAGTGCGCACCGCAGTACCACTTCTGGTCGGCCTCGACGCCCTGCCCGATGATCTGGCACCGGCAGTGCTCACAGATCGGTGCCATGCGGTGGATGGCGCAGGCGAAGCAGTCGAAGACATGCACCGCGCCCTGCGCGTGCACCTCGAACGTCATGCCGTATTCGTTTCCGCAGACCTCACAACGTGCCATGCGCCACAGAGTGCGGGCGCCGCCCGTGCGCGGCGCGGTGCCGGCGGGTGTGTTGGGCGGGCTTCACCCGGACGCAGGCGCCGGGTCTGCCGGCTCGACGTCCCGCAGTAGCTGCATGAAGGCCGCCTCGTCGATCACGACCGTGCCGAACGAGGCGGCCTTGGCGGTCTTGGAAGTCCGGGAGTCGGGGTCGTTGGTCACCAGCAGGCTGGTCAGCCGGGACACGCTCGTCGCGACGTGCAGCCCCGCCTCGATCGCCCGGTCCTCCAGCAGCTCGCGGTCCACGGACGTGTCACCCGAGAAGGCGACCCGCATCCCCTGGACGAGCTGTCCGCCGGACTCGTAGCGCCCCGGGTTGGGGTACGGGCATGCCGGGCGCTTACGGGACGGCCGCCAGGACGTGGGGCGGTAGGCCGCTGCGGTGGCGCGCTCGCGGGGCGCGGGGGCGTCGGACCACTCCGTCAGCGGCTGGCAGCTCAGCAGCGGGAGCCGCAGATTCTCCTGCGCGGCCCGCCGCAGGCTGGGCCGGAACGCCTCGGCCAGCACCCGGGCGTCGTCCAGGGCGTGGTGGGCGCGCTCCTGCACCACGCCGTAATGGGCGGCGAGGGACTCCAGCTTGTGGTTGGGCAGCGGCAGCCGCAGCTCCTTGGACAGCGCGATGGTGCACAGCCGCTGCTGCACGGGCGCGGTCGCCGCGGCGCGGGCGTACTCGCGGGCGATCATCGACCAGTCGAACATCGCGTTGTGCGCGACCAGCACCCGGTCCGCCAGACGCCGGGACAGCTCCGGGACGATCTCCGGGAAGAGCGGGGCGTCGGCGAGCACGGCGCTCGTGAGCCCGTGAATCCAGACCGGCCCCGGGTCCCGCTGCGGGTTGACGAGGGTGTACCAGCGGTCCTGGACCTCGCCCTGGGCGTCGAGTTGGTACACGGCCGCCGAGATGATCCGGTCGTCGCGGGCCAGGCCCGTGGTCTCCACGTCGACCACCGCGTACCCCTGGGGATACGCGGACGGCCAGGGGGCCGGCGGCGTCTGCGGGCCCGGCTGCTGCCCGATCTTCGGCGCGATCGGGTCGGCGGCTGCTGCCATGCGGTCTTCGAGCATGGTCCCTGAGGATACGGGCCACCACTGACAGCCACCGAACCGCATGGGGGGTTGTGGGGGGTTTGCGCTTCTGGGGGTTGGGTGGGTGGGGTGGTGTGGGGGTGGTTGGAGGGCGGGGTGGGGGAGTTGACGGGGTGTTGGGGTGGGGGCCGGCGGGGGCGGAGGGTGGTTGGGGGCTGGCCTTGGCGGGGCGGCCGGCGGCTGAGGGGCGGTCTTGGCGGGGGTGGGCAACGGCGGGGGCGGACGGCGGCCGGGGGTGCTGTCCTGACCCGCCCACCCCCCGAAGGGGGGTGGGCGGCGGGGAAAAAACGCAGGTGCGCCTGCCCGAAGGGGGAATTCCGCATGCCCCAGGAAGGCGGCGAACAGCCGCCCCGGAAAGGCGGAGCAGCGGAACAACCACCTCCGGATGAACGGAACATACCGAACTCCCGGAAGGAACCGGGCAAAGCGGCCTGCCCCGGCTCAGGTGCCAGCGCTCAGGGGCCAGGCGCGCAGGCACCAGCACTCGCGAGCCGGACACTCGCGACCGTAGACGCTCACAAGCCGGCTGCCGCCCCCGCCGCCAGCAGCGACGTCACCAGCGCCTCCAGGGAGACCATGAACAGCCGCCCGGTGTCGACCGGGCCGGCCAGCGCGCGGGCCAGTGCCGGATCGTGTCCGGCGGTGGGGGAGTCCCACAGCTCGCCCTCGCTCGGGTGCTGCGCGGGGGACCGTTCCCGGTTGCGCTCGACCAGGACGAAGCCGACGACCTGGAACTGGACCGCCCGCACCGCCTCGGCGGCCGTCTCGCCGCGCAGCCCGGCGGCGTGCATCTCATGGACCAGCGCCTGCTGCGCCGGCAGGAACATCCGCTCCGTCAGGCCGCGTTCGTGCACCATCGCGATCAGCTGCGGGCGCTCGCGCAGCGCCGAGTGCAGCGCGCGGGCGACCGACACGACGCGGGCGTGCGGGGTGTCCCCGGTGGGGTGGATCTCGCCCATCTCCCGGACGGTGCGCTCGACGAGGGCGTCCAGCAGCGACTCGCGGTTGCCCACGTGCCAGTAGATGGAGGTGACGGCGGTGCCCAGTTCCGTGGCGAGGCGGCGCATGGTCAGCGCGCCGGGACCGTCCGCCCGCACCAGCCGGGCGGCGGCCGCCAGTACCTCATCGCCGGTCAGCGCGGTACGTGTCATGTTCCCCCCACTTTCCCTACCTTCCCCTCCCCACGGCCCCTCAACTCCCGTGCGTACGAGGCTCTTTACCCTTCATCCCGCTCGGTGTAACAGTGTTACAGGCGCCTCGCACGACCCCCGCAAGTCACCGACGACGAAGGGTGGTACGCCATGGCCCGCATACGCTACGGAGCGCGCAGCGCGACGGAGATCACCGCGGCACGCACCGCGAGTTCCCGGTTACCCGAGATCTGGTCCACCGGTGTCACCGCCGTGTGGGAGACCGACCCGGACGCGGTCGCCGCCGTACTGCCGCCGCCCCTCGAACCCACCGGCCGCCCCCTGGTCCGGGTCAGCATCTCCACCGTCCGGCTGACCGGATATCCCCTGGGCGCGGGCTCGGTCGCCGTCGCGGCCGCACACCGCGGCGTCGAGGGCTGGTATCCGCTCGTGATGCCGATGACCCACGAGCGGGCGCTGACCGGCGGGCGGGAGGTCTTCGGCGAACCCAAGAAGCTCGGCGAGGTCACCGTCGAGCGCGACGGCCCGGTCGTCCGCGCCGCGCTCGCCCGGCACGGCATCGCCTTCGTCGAGGTGCGCGGTGCGGTCAGCGGACCGCTGCCGGTCCCCGAGCCGGCCCGCAAGACCGACTTCTACTTCAAGTTCCTGCCCGCCGTGGACGGTTCGGGGTTCGACCTCGACCCGGTGCTGGTGCACTGCCAGCGCCACGAGAAGGTCCGTGTACTGGAGCGGATCACCGGTGATGTCGTCCTCCGCGAGTCGATGTACGACCCGGTCGCCGATCTCCCCGTCCGCACCCTCGTCGAGCTCACCCTCGGCGAGAAGACCAGCGACCAGCGGGGCCGGGTCGTCGAGCGGGTCGCCACAGCGTCCCTGCTGCCGTACATCCACCAGCGCTACGACGATCCGCAGCAGATCCTCGACGGGCCGCCCGAGGGGAGTGCCTGATGCCGAGCGCCCCCACAGGACGAGTCCGCGGTTCCCGGCCCCGGAGGCGGCCGGACCGGGCGGCAGGGAAAAGGGAGCGGGCATGGAGCTGACGGCGGGACAGGTCGCGGTCGTCACCGGCGCCGCGAGCGGTGTCGGCCTGGCCATGGCGCGCCGGTTCGCCGCGGAGGGGCTCCGGGTGGTCCTCGCGGACGTGGAGGCGGAGCCGCTGCGGGCCGCCGCCGACGAGCTGGCCGCGGACGGCGCCCGGGTGCTGGCGCACACCGTGGACGTCGGGGTGCGCGAGGAGGTCGCCGGCCTCGCCGACGCCGCGTACGAGGCCTTCGGCGCCGTCCATCTGCTGTGCAACAACGCGGGGGTGGGCTCCGGCGCCGAGGGGCGGATGTGGGAGCACGAGCCCAACGACTGGGCATGGGCGTTCGCGGTGAACGTCTGGGGCGTCTTCCACGGCATCCAGTGCTTTCTGCCCCGGATGCTGGCGGCGGGCGAACCCGGCCATGTCGTCAACACCTCCTCGGCGGACGGCGGTGTCGCGCCGCTGCCCACCGCGTCCGTCTACGCCGTCACCAAGGCGGCCGTGGTGACCATGACCGAATCGCTCCACGCCCACCTCCGGGCCGAGCACGCCCCCATCGGCGCCTCGGTGCTCTTCCCCGGCCCGCACATGCTCCGCACCGGCCTGTGGGAGTCGCACCGCAACCGGCCCGTGCGCTACGCCAAGACCCGGCCGCGCCGGACGCCGTACCGCAGCCTGGCGCAGTGGGAGGCGGCGATGCGGGAGGCCGGGCAGGAGGTCGCCTTCACCCCCGTCGAGGAGGTCGCGGCGCAGGTCGTGGACGGCGTCCGGGCCGGCCGCTTCTGGCTGCTGCCGCCCAGCGCGCACACCGACGCGCAGATCCGGGCCCGGTCCGCCTCGATGCTCGACCGCTCGGCGCCCGCCTATCTGGAGCACTTCATCCTCGACCCGGAAGACTGAGGGAGGTTCGCCATGACGGACCCACAGGACCGAACGGACCGGCCGGACAGCCGTACCGGCCCGCACGAGCCGTACCTGATCATCTCCTCCGACTGCCACGCCGGGCTCCCCACCGAGGAGTACCGCCCCTATCTGGAGGCCCGGTTCCACCGCGACTTCGACGCGTTCCTCGGCGAGCGGGACGCCCGCCGCGCGGAGGCCACCCGCCTCGGCATCCGCAACGAGGCCTTCGCCGCCCGGTGGTTCCGGGACCACGAGGAGGGCCTGCGCGGCGGCTGGGACCCGGCCCAGCGGGCGAAGGAACTCGACGGCGACGGGGTGGCGGCGGAGGTCGTCTTCCCGGACGCGGACGCCGTCGACAGCGGCACCGCGGCCCCCTTCGGCGTCGGGCTCGGCCTCTCCGGCGACCAGGACCCGGACCTCGGCATGGCGGGTGCCCAGGCGCACAACCGCTGGCTCGCCGACTTCGTCTCCGCGCACCCCGAACGGCACTGCGGTGTGGCGCTGTTACCGGTCACCGCCGACACGGACCGGGTCGTGGCCGAGATACACCGCGCCAAGGAGTCCGGCCTCGGCGCCCTGATGATCCCGTCGATGTGGGTCGACAAGGAGCCCTACCACGACCGCCGTTACGACCCGGTGTGGGCGGCGGCCGCCGAGTGTGCGATGCCGGTGCTGACCCACTCCGGGGCCGCGCCCCGCCACGAGTACGGCGACCACCTCGGGATCTACGTCTCCGAGGTGACCTGGTGGCCCGCGCGCCCCCTGTGGTTCCTGCTCTGGTCCGGGGTCTTCGAACGCCACCCGGGACTGCGGTTCGGCATCGCCGAGTCCGGCTGCTGGTGGCTGCCCAACCTCCTGTGGTTCATGGACCGCCTCTACCTGGGCGCGCACGGCGGCAAGAAGCTCTCCCCGTTCGCCGCCCTCACCCGGCCCCCGCACGAGTACCTGGACCGGCAGGTCTTCGTCTGCGCCACCAACACCAAGCGCAGGGAACTCGCCCAGCGGTACGAGACCGGCGTCGACAACATCCTCTGGGGCAGCGACTTCCCGCACCCCGAGGGCACCTGGCCCGACACCCGCGGCTGGCTGCGGAAGACCTTCCACGACATCCCGGTCGCCGAGACCCGCCGCATGCTCGGCCTGTCCGCCGCCGAGGTCTTCGGCTTCGACACCGCGCGGCTGGCCCCGCTGGCCCGCCGTATCGGCCCCACCCCGGCCGACCTGGGCCAGAGCGCCGACCAGGCGGCGGTCGAGGCCTCCTGGGCGCGCTCCCGCGAGGTGGGGCGCCACTGGCTGACCGACCACGACTTCCCGGTACTGGGGGCCGAGCGATGACCGACGACCGCTACACCGTGATCTCCGCCGACTGCCACGCCGGCGCCGACCTCCTCGACTACCGGCCGTATCTGGAGTCCCGGTACCACGACGACTTCGACGCCTGGGCCGCTTCCTACGTCAATCCGCACGAGGACCTGCTCGCCGACACCGCCGACCGCAACTGGAACTCCGCCCGCCGTCTGGCCGAGCTGGAGGCCGACGGCATCGTCGCCGAGGTGATCTTCCCCAACACCATCCCGCCGTTCTTCCCCAGCGCCTCCCTCATGGCCCCCGCGCCCACCCGCACGGAGTTCGAGCAGCGCTGGGCCGGCCTGCGCGCCCACAACCGCTGGCTCGCCGACTTCTGCGCCGAGGCTCCCGGCCGCCGGGCCGGCGTCGCCCAGATCCTCCTCCACGACGTCGACCGGGCCGTACGGGAAGTCCGCCGCACCAAGGAGGCCGGGCTCACCGGCGGCGTCATGCTCCCCGGTACGCCGCCCGGCTCCGGTCTCCCCGAACTCCACTCCAGCGGCTACGACCCGCTCTGGGCGGTCTGCGCGGAACTCGACGTCCCGGTCAACCACCACGGCGGGTCGGCCTCCCCGCCGCTCGGCGACGAGCCCGCCGCCCGCGCCGTCTTCATGGTCGAGACGACCTGGTTCTCCCACCGCGCCCTGTGGCACCTGATCTTCGGCGGCGTCTTCCGCCGCCACCCTGGCCTCCGCCTGGTCCTCACCGAGCAGGGCTCCGGCTGGATTCCCGGTGTCCTGGACATGCTGGACTACTACCACGGGCGGATGGTGGCGGCCGCGACCGAAGCCGCCACCGCCGAGGCCAAGTTCGGCGCCGGCCTGGCCGACGCCATGGGCGGCTCCCCGTCCGGCGTCTGGCGCGACCACTGCTTCGTGGGCGCCAGCTTCATGCGCCCGCACGAGGTCCCGCTCCGCCACCGCATCGGCCTCGACAAGCTCATGTGGGGCAGCGACTATCCCCACGACGAGGGCACCCACCCGCACTCCCGCGAAGCCCTCCGCCTCGCCTACGCCGGCGTCCCGGCCGACGAGACCGCCGCCATGCTCGGCACCAACGCCGCCCGCGTCTACGGCTTCGACCTCACCCACCTCGCCCCCCTGGCCGCCCGCGTGGGCCCCAGGATCACCGACATCTCCGAACCCCTCCACACCATCCCCCCGAACGCCACCAGCCCGGCGTTCGCACGGGGCGGGTCGGTACGGGTGTGGTGAGGCGCGGGCCGGGGACGGCCGGGGCTGTCCCCTAGGGCCTGTCGTCAAACTCCCGTCGTTCGCCCGAAGGGCGGCCCCGCGGCGTCTGGTGCGTGCGATCGCAAGGCGGAGGGTCGCCCCGATACTGGGTGTATCGGGGCGAACCCGACAACGCAGCGAGCGTGCGTGCCAGGCGCCGCGGGGCAGGCGGGAGTTTGACGACAGGCCCTAAGGCCCCAGCAGCCGCGCCGTCTCTGCCACCTCCCGCACCGCGCCGTCGCCGCCGGTGCTCACCCGGTGGAGGGTGGCGCCCGGTTTCCGGGTGACCACGTCCGTGAGGCGGCCGTCGGTGAACAGGGCGGCGGCGCCGTCGTCGAGGGCCCAGCCGCCGGGGAGCGCGCGGTCGTCGACCGCGGACAGGTAGCCGGGGCGGCGCTCCGGCTCGCTGTCGTAGTGGGGGCACAGGCTGCCCGGCAGCAGGCCCAGCCCGTCGGTGAGCGGTACCGGCGGGCCGAAGGAGTCGGAGAACGCGGAGGCGAACCAGCAGCAGGCCCCGGCGCTGACGCCGCACAGCAGGACCCCGGCCGCGTACGCCTCGCGCAGGACCGTGTCCAGGCCGTGGACCCGCCAGACGGCGAGCATGTTGGCGGTGTTGCCGCCGCCGACGTAGACGATGTCCTGGGCGAGGACGAAGGACCGCAGATCGGTCACGGTGCGGCGGAACAGCTCCAGGTGGCTCGGTTCGCAGTCCCGTGCCCCGAAGGCCGTGTGGAAGCCCTCGATGTAGCCCGGTGCGTCGCCGCTGGCGGTCGGCAGGAAGCAGACCTTCGGCCTGGCCCGCCCCACGGTGTCCAGCAGGTAGTCGTCCAGCAGGGCGTCGGGGTCGTCGGAGAAGCCGCCGCCGAGAAGGGCGAGGGTGGGTGCGCCGGTCATGGGCCTCTTTCCGGGCGTCGCGGGGAGCGCCGGCGGCGGACGGTGCGGCCCAGCTGACGGCATGTCTTACATACTTCTCAGTAACAACCCCTAGCGGCACCCCCGTCAACGCCTTTATGGTGCGGGACATGCCGCACCTGCCCGATGTCGTGTTGTGGTCCGTCCCGGCCTTCGTCCTGCTCACCGTCGTGGAGATGGTGAGCTACCGCCTGCATCCCGACGAGGACGCGGAGGGCTACGAGGCGAAGGACGCCGCCACCAGCGTCGGCATGGGGCTGGGCAGCCTCGTGTTCGACGCGCTGTGGAAGATACCCATCGTGGCGATCTACGCCACGGTCTACGAACTCACCCCGCTGCGGGTGCCCGTGCTGTGGTGGACGCTGCTCCTGATGCTGCTCGCACAGGACTTCTTCTACTACTGGTCGCACCGCGGCCACCACGTCATCCGCGTCCTGTGGGCCTGCCACGTGGTGCACCACTCCAGCAAGAAGTTCAACCTCACCACCGCGCTGCGGCAGCCCTGGACGACCTGGACCGTCTGGCCGTTCTACGTCCCGATGGTCGCCCTCGGCGTCCACCCGGCCGCGATCGCCTTCACCTCCGGGGCCAACCTGCTCTACCAGTTCTGGGTGCACACCGAGCGGATCGGCAAGCTGCCCCGGCCCGTCGAGTTCGTGCTCAACACCCCGTCCCACCACCGCGTCCACCACGCCTCCCAGGGCGGCTACCTGGACCGGAACTTCGGCGGAATCCTGATCGTCTGGGACCGGATGTTCGGCTCGTTCGTCGCGGAGACCGAGCGGCCCGTCTACGGACTCACCAAGAACATCGAGACCTTCAACCCGCTGCGGGTGGCCACCCACGAGTACGCCGCCATCGCACGGGACATACGGGCCGCCGACAGTTGGAGCGAGCGGGCCGGACGGGTGTTCCGCGGGCCGGGCTGGCAGCCCGCTGCGCGGATCGCAGCGGAGCAGGCCCGGCTCGCGGCGGAAGAGGCCCGGACCGCCGCCGAGGAGGCCCGCAAGGCCGCCCGGCCCGGTGCCTCGGTAGAGGAGCCGGCCACATGACCGCACGGTGGCCGCGGGCCGTATCACCCCTGCTCTGGACGTTCGCCCTGCTGAGCGTCGTGCACCTGGTGGCGCTGCTCGCGGGCGTGCTGCCCGTCGTGCAGCTCACCAAGCCCGTCCTGATGCCGCTGCTGGCCGGCTACGCGCTGGCGCGCGGCGGCCCGCCGCTGCTGTCCGCCGCGCTCCTCTTCGGCTGCGGCGGCGACACCTTCCTCCAGATCGGCGGGGACCTCGCCTTCCTGGTGGGGATGGGCTCGTTCGCCGCGGGACACATCTGCTACCTGCTGCTGTTCGCCCGGTACGGGGCGGGTCCCGCGGCCGGCCGGCGGGGGCGGGCCGTCGCGGCCGGCGCCGGGTACGCCGTCCTGCTGACCGGCACGGTGGTGCTGCTGTGGCCGGACCTCCCGGCGGACCTGCGGATTCCGGTGGCCGGCTACAGCCTGCTGCTCACCTCGATGGCCTTCGGCGCGCTCCGCGCCGGCCTGTGGGCCGCGGCCGGCGGGCTGTTGTTCCTGCTCTCCGACACCTTGATCGCGAGCGGGATCGCCCACTGGCCGCAGCTCCCGGCCCCGCAGTTCTGGATCATGCTCACCTATGTCGCGGCGCAGTGGGCACTGGCGGACGGTGTCCTGCGGTCCGTCAGCGCGGCCCCGCGGACCGCACCGGCGCGGACGCCGGAACTCCGGGCGGCGGGCACCGCGTGAACCGCCGCGCCGCGGACGGCCGCTGCCGCCGGGGCCGGACCGCCGGACGCGTCGCGGCTTGAGTCTCCCTCCGGGGGAGACCCGAGAGTGGACGGCATGAACGAGGACGGCAGCGAGCTGCTCACCATCGGCGAACTGGCGCGGCTGACCGGCGTACCGGTCAAGACGATCCGCGGCTGGTCGGACGAGGGCCTGCTGCCGCCCGCCGCCCGCACCCCCGCGGGCTACCGGCTCTACGGCCCGGACGCCCCGGCCCGCCTGGAGATCGTGCGCAGTCTGCGCGCCCTCGGCATCGGGCGGGCGGCCATCCGGTCCGTGCTGCACCGCGAGCGCACGGTCGCCGAGACGGCGGCGCAGTGGGCGGACGCGCTGGACGCGCAGATCCGCACCCTGCGGCTGCAGTCCGCGGTGCTGCGGTCGGTGGCCACGCGGGGCAGCGCAGCAGAGGAGCTGCCGTACATGACCGAACTGGCCCGGCTGTCGGCCCGCGAACGCCGCCGGATCATCGCCGACTTCGTCGAGGACGCCCTCGACGGGGTGGACGCCCCCGCCTACCGCGGCGGTCTGCTGGCCGTCACCCCCGATCTGCCCGACGACCCCACCCCCGAGCAGATCGGCGCCTGGCTCGAACTGGCCGCCCTGGTCCGCGAGCCGGAACTACGGGCGGCCCTGCGCCGCCTCGCCGAACACAGCGCACGTACGGCAGGGCCCGCCGGGCAGGAGCATGCCGGCCCGGACCCCGCCGGGCAGGAGCACGCCGCCGTGCGGGTCGCGGAGCTGATGCGGGTCCGCGGTGAGGAGGCCGTCGCGGCCGGTATCGCGCCGGACTCGCCCGCCGCCGAGCCCTTCCTCGCCGAGCTGGTCGCGGCCTGGCTCCCGACCCAGGCAGGTACCGCCGACCCGCCCACCGAGGACGTCCCCGCGGCCCGCGCCCGGCTGCTGGAGCAGCTGGAGACCGCCGCCGAGCCGCTCGTCGAGCGCTACTGGCAGCTGCTGTGCACGGTCACGGGCCGGCCCGCGCCACCCCGCTGGGACCTCGCGGGCGCCTGGACCACGGCCGCGCTGCGCGCCCATCCCCGCCCGTACGTGCTGGACCGCTCCGCGTTCGACGGCACCGACCCGGACCGGGTGCTGCGCGCCTACGCACACGTGACCCGGGACGTCGCCGCCCTGGTCGACGCCGTGCGCCCGGAGGACCTCGCGCTGCCGACCCCGTGCGCGGGGTGGACCGTACGGCAGCTGCTCGGCCACATGGTGTGGGAGAACCTGATGGCCGCGTCGGTCGCCGAGGGCGCACCGCGCGCCGACCACACCGCCGACCACCTCGGTGACGACCACCGCGCCGCCTTCGCGGACTCGGTGCGCGCGGCCCGCGCCGCCTTCACCGGCAGCGGGATGCTGCACCGTACCTTCGGCCCCTATGAGGCGCCCGGCGTGATGCTCGTCCAGCAGGTCGTGGTCGAACTCCTCGCCCACGGCTGGGACTTGGCGCGGGCCGTCGGCGCGCCCACCGGACTCGCGCCGGAGGCCGCCGAGGAGACGCTGGCCGCCGCCCGCCGGATCTACGGCGCCGCGCCGCGCACCGAGGGCAGCTCGCTCGCCCCGGAGCGCCCCGCGCCGCCCGGTGCGGGCGCCACGGACCGGCTGGCGGCCTTCCTCGGCCGCGACCCGGCCTGACCCGCCCTGGACGGACCCGGGCACGACAGGGGGGAGGGCCGGGTGCCGCTCACCCGTCCCTCCCCCAACTGCCGTGATCCGCTCCGGAGTTACTTCTTCACCGCGTCCAGCGCGTCGACGATGCCGTAGCCGAAGTGGCTGTTGACATGCTTGGTGCCGGTGCAGGTCGACTCACCCGTGGGGCAGCCGGGGTTGTCCGCCTGCTTCTTGAGGAGCCACTGGATCTCCTGCGGGCTGGACTTCGGGTGGGCGCTCTTGAGCAGCGCCGCGACACCCGCGACATGCGGGCTCGCCATGGACGTGCCGGCCAGGTAGGCCCAGTCGCCGCCCGGCATGGTGGAGAGGATGTTGCCGTTCTTGGCGGGCAGCTCGGGCACCTGCTTCGAGTCGCCGCCCGGCGCGGCCACGTCGATCTGGCCGAGTCCGTAGTTGGAGTAACCGGACTTGAGCTTCTGCACGCCGCTCGCCGCGACGGTCACCGTGCCCGGCAGCTGGGTGGGCACGTCCCAGCAGGTCTTCGGGGAGACGGTGCGCTCGACGGGCGTGGTGTCATTCGGGCTGGAGTCGTCCGTGAGCGTGGCGGCCGCCAGGTTCATGTCGGAGTTGCCCGCCGCCGCGACGTTGATCGCGCCCTTGCGCTGGGCGTAGCTCGCCGCCCGGCCGACCGCGTCGATGATGGCGGCCTGGTCCGCGTCGTCCTTGCAGTTGAACATCCACGGGTCGACGTAATAGCTGTTGTTGGTGACCTCGACACCGTGGTCGGCCGCGAAGACGAAGGCGCAGACCACGCTCTCCGCGTAGAAGAGGCTGGTCTCCGGCTCGCTGACCTTCAGGGCGGAGATCTTCACGCCCGGGGCGACCCCCGCCACGCCGGCACCGTTGCGGGCCGCGGCGATCGTGCCCGCGACATGCGTGCCGTGGTAGTCGTTGGCCGGGTCCCAGGGGCGCCAGGACCCCTTGGAGGTGTCGGCCACACCGCCCACGCAGTTGGCGGACTGCTTCGCGGAGAAGTTGGCCTTCAGATCGGGGTGGGTGTCGTCCACACCGGTGTCGATGACGGCGACGGTGACCTTCTTGCTGCCCGGGTTCACCTTCGCGGCCTTGTCGGCCTTGATGGCCGGCAGGTCCCACTGCAACGGCTCCAGCGGCTCCTTGCCGTTCGCCTTCGCCGCCTGGCCGGCCGCCTTGAGCTGGGCCTTCGGCAGGTCGACCTTCTGCGGCTTGCCGACGTCGGTGGTGCCCTGCGCCTTCAGCGGCGCGGTGCGGGTCGCGCCCGCCGACTGCACGCCCGGCACCGTCCGCACGGTGGCCGCGAACTGCGGGTCGGCCGAGTGGACGACGATCACGCCTATCTGCTCATGGGCGACCACCACCTTCCCGCCGGCCCGGGCTATCGCCTTCTTCACCTTGCCGACCGCCTGGTGGCCGGGCGTGGTGTTCACGACGTAGGAGAGCAGCGGGCCGTCGGCCGGGGCCGCGGCGGCCGGGGCGGAGTCCTGGGGCGCGGCGGTGGCCGCGTTCGGCAGGAATCCGAGCGACGCCGTCAGAGCCAGTCCGAGCGGTACGGCCAGCGCCCGCATGCGTCTGGATCGGGGATGTGCCATGGATAGATACTCCACATCATCCGTGAGACCGCCCGGGCACGGATTGCGCACGGGCAGATGCAGTGAGACGTGAAGCTATCGGCGATCACTCGCGTACAGCAATGGAAAGCGGAAAAAAGCGGGGGAAAACCTGTCAGAGGGCCGGAATTGACAGTGCGTCAGCCGTGACGCCGCAGAGCGGTGATGCTCAGCGGGGGCAGCGCGACCCGCGGGCCGTACCAGCGGCGGGCGGTCGTGGCGGTCCCCGGCCTGGGTTCCGGCGGGGCGACGGTGAGCGGTGCCGGCAGGCGGATGCTGCCGTACGGGCGCCGGCGGGGAGCGGGTGGCTGCGGGGCCTGCTGGGGCGGCGGATTCACACCGGGCTCAACGAAGCGCCCCGCGCGCGGTGGCGGCCGGTGCGGCCATTCCCCGGAATCTTCTGGGATTCAACCAACGCCCCCCTGTTGGATCGTGTGCCACGCCTCTACCATGCGTGATCCGGATCACTTATCTGAGTCTTATGGCTGGTCCGGGGTCCGCCCGAGCGGAACCCGGGCCGGCCCCCGGGAAACCCGCCCCTTCGTGTCAGGAGAGCCCGTGAGTGCCGCACCGACCCTCGACCCGGGGACGCATGAGCCGCCCGACTACCGCCAGGTGCAGTCGAGCCCGGAGTTCGACGAACTCCGGCGCGCGCACCGCTCGTTCGCCTTCCCGCTGACCGTCGCCTTCGTCCTCTGGTACCTCGGCTACGTGCTGCTGTCGAGCTACGCCGGCGGCTTCATGGCTCTCAAGGTCGCCGGCCACCTCAATGTCGCCTTCGTCCTCGGTATCGCCCAGTTCGTGACGACCTTCCTCATCGCCTGGTGGTACTCCCGGCATGCCGCCGCCAAGCTCGACCCGCGGGCCGAGGCCATCAAGTCCCGCCTGGAGGGCGTCACCCTCAGCAAGGAGGGCGACGCATGAACCTCACCCACCAGCCGCTCGTGCAGCAGCTCGCGGCCGGCGGCGCGGGCGAGCACCGCGCCCTGATCGTCACCCTCTTCGCGGTCTTCGTCGCCGCCACCCTCGGCCTCACGGTCTGGGCCGGCCGGCAGACCAAGGGCGCCGAGGACTTCTACGCCGGCGGCCGGCAGTTCACCGGCTTCCAGAACGGGCTGGCCATCTCCGGCGACTACATGTCCGCCGCCTCGTTCCTCGGCATCGCCGGCGCCATCGCCCTCTTCGGCTACGACGGCTTCCTGTACTCCATCGGCTTCCTGGTCGCCTGGCTCGTCGCACTGCTCCTGGTCGCCGAACCGCTGCGCAACTCCGGCCGGTTCACCATGGGCGACGTCCTCGCCTACCGGATGCGCCAGCGACCGGTCCGTACGGCCGCCGGCACCTCCACCATCATCGTCTCGATCTTCTACCTGCTCGCCCAGATGGCCGGCGCGGGCGCCCTGGTCACCCTGCTCCTGGGCATCACCAGCGAGGCGGGCAAGATCCTGGTCGTCGTCCTCGTCGGCATCGTGATGATCCTCTACGTCACCATCGGCGGCATGAAGGGCACCACCTGGGTGCAGATGGTCAAGGCGGTGCTGCTGATCGCCGGCACCCTGCTGATCACCTTCCTGGTGGCGCTGAAGTTCCACTTCAACCTCTCGGACCTGCTCGGCGCCGCCGCCGAGAACAGCGGCCAGGGCGCGGCCTTCCTGGAGCCCGGTCTCAAATACGGCGCCACCGCCACCTCGAAGATCGACTTCATCTCGCTGGGCCTGGCCCTCGTCCTGGGCACCGCGGGACTGCCGCACATCCTCATCCGCTTCTACACGGTCCCCACCGCCAAGGCCGCCCGGAAGTCCGTGAACTGGGCGATCGGCATCATCGGCGTCTTCTACCTGATGACCATCGCGCTGGGCTTCGGCGCCGCGGCCCTCATCAAGCCCGAGACGATCACCACCTCCAACAAGGCGGGCAACACCGCGGCCCCGCTCCTCGCCGAGGCGATCGGCGGCGGCGCCGGCTCCACCGGCGGCGCCATCCTGCTCGCCGTCATCTCGGCCGTCGCCTTCGCCACCATCCTCGCGGTGGTCGCCGGCCTCACCCTCGCCTCGTCCTCCTCGTTCGCGCACGACCTGTACGTCAACGTGCTCCGCAAGGGCCGGGCCACCGAGAAGGAGGAGGTCGGCGCCGCCCGCTGGGCGACCGTCGGCATCGGCGCGGTCGCGATCGTGCTGGGGGTCTTCGCCCGCGGACTGAACGTCGCCGGCCTGGTGGCGCTCGCCTTCGCGGTCGCCGCCTCCGCCAACCTCCCGACGCTCCTCTACAGCCTGTTCTGGAAGCGCTTCACCACCCAGGGCGCGCTGTGGTCCATCTACGGGGGCCTCGCCTCCTCCGTCTTCCTGGTGCTCTTCTCCCCGGTCGTCTCCGGCAAGGAGACCTCGATGTTCCCCGGCGCGGACTTCGACTTCTTCCCGCTGGAGAACCCGGGACTGATCTCCATCCCGCTGGGCTTCCTGCTCGGCTGGCTGGGGTCGCTGCTGTCGAAGGAGGAGCCGGACGCCCAGAAGTACGCCGAACTGGAGGTCCGCTCGCTGACCGGGACCGGCGCCCACTGAGGCGCTCCGGCTGAGCCGTCCCTCCAGGGGCCGGGCGGGGCGGCCTCGTAGAGATCTACGACGCCGCCCCGCCCACCTCGTGCTTCTCCTCCCTGCTCGCTGTCACACCCATCGCGTAGGCTCGAAGAAGTACCGATCTCCGAAGGAGACGTACCGAGCCATCACTCTCGGGGAGGGGGCCCAGTGCTCATCGACACCTTTGGCCGTGTGGCCACCGACCTGCGCGTTTCGCTCACCGACCGGTGCAACCTGCGGTGCACGTACTGCATGCCGGAAGAGGGCCTGCAGTGGCTCGCCAAGCCCGATCTGCTCACCGACGACGAGATCGTCCGGCTGATCACCCTCGCGGTGCGCGAGCTGGGCATCGACGAGGTTCGCTTCACCGGCGGTGAGCCGCTGCTCCGCCCCGGTCTGACCGGCATCGTCGCCCGCGTCGCCGCCCTCACCCCGCGCCCCCGGATGTCGCTGACCACCAACGGCATCGGCCTGGAGCGCACCGCCGCCGCCCTCCGCGACGCCGGCCTGGACCGTGTCAACGTCTCCCTCGACACCCTCCGGCCCGAGGTCTTCCAGGCCCTGACCCGCCGCAAGCGGCACGACGACGTCCTCCGCGGTCTGGAGGCGGCCCGCGCTGCCGGTCTGACCCCGGTCAAGGTCAACACCGTCCTGATGCCGGGCCTCAATGACGACGAGGCCCCCGACCTGCTGGCCTGGGCGATCGCCCACGACTACGAGCTCCGCTTCATCGAGCAGATGCCGCTGGACGCGCAGCACGGCTGGAAGCGCGACGGCATGATCACCGCAGGCGACATCCTCGCCTCGCTGCGCACCCGCTTCACGCTCACCCCCGAGGGCCAGGAGGAGCGCGGTTCCGCGCCCGCCGAGCGCTGGATCGTCGACGGCGGCCCGCACCGCGTCGGAGTGATCGCCTCGGTCACCCGCCCCTTCTGCCGGGCTTGCGACCGCACCCGCCTGACCGCCGACGGCCAGGTCCGTACGTGCCTGTTCGCCACCGAGGAGACCGACCTGCGCGGCGCCCTGCGCTCCGGGGCCCCCGATGACGAGATCGCGCGGATATGGCAGACCGCCATGTGGGGCAAGAAGGCGGGCTCCGGTCTGGACGATCCGTCGTTCCTGCAGCCGGAGCGCCCGATGTCCGCGATCGGCGGCTGAGCTGGTCCGGCCTCAGCGACCGGCGGCCGAGGCCTCCCACTCGGCCAGTGTCACGACGTCCTTCAGGAAGCCGCGCACCCCGAGGAACTGCGACAGATGCTCCCGGTGCTCCTCGCACGCCAGCCAGGTCTTGCGCCGGTCCGGCGTGTGCAGCTTCGGGTTGTTCCAGGCCAGCACCCACACCGCCGCGGCGCGGCAGCCCTTCGCGGAGCAGATGACGGCGCTGTCGGCGGAGTCCTGGGAATGGGGGGAGATCACGGCTCAACCCTACGTCCTGGGCCCGCGCCCCGGTCCGGCGATCCCGCCCTCGGGCCCTGCGGACATGACGACGCCGGGCAGCCACGGGGGGAGCCGCCCGGCGTCGGTCTGTCGCTCCGACGGGGGATGCGGAGCGCGTACGCAGTATGTCACGGGGGATGGCGCCGAGTGCACCGGAACTCCATGATTGATCTGAGCTTTTCTTGAGCTTTGCAGACCGCGCACGGACCGGGAGTTGATCAGCCGGGGTCCTGTCCCGGGGTGGAAGCGCCCGCCGCCGGACGCTCCGGAACGGACCCGTCCGGGGCGTCGGAGGTTCCCGGCGTCAGCATCGTCCTGGTCGGGCCCGCGACGAACGTCTTCGGGAGCGAAGGGACGTTCTCCCGGCCCGCGTTGGCGATGACGACCGCGATATAGGGCAGCGTCAGGCCCAGCACCAAGGTCGCGATGGCCACCGGCCGCTCGATGTTCCACAGGACGACGGTCAGCACCACGGCCACCGTCCGCACCGCCATCGAGATCACATACCGGCGCTGCCGTCCGCGCACATCCTCGGACAGCCCCTGCCGGGCTCCCGTGATCCGGAAGGTCTGGCCGCTGCTCTGCTTCCGCATCACGCTCCACCACCTGGTCAGTCATGCCGGATTCTCCCCGGTATCCGGTCGGTTCCCACGGTACGCCGCGACTGCGCCGCCTTCGAGACCGGGTCGTGCCCTCCCGCACCCGGGCCGGCCGGGCCACCGTGTGTACCCGAGGCTCCGGCGTGCGCCGTAGTCGAAGCGGGGCGACACTGACGAAACGACCGTCATCTGCACCGTGCCGCGGGAGGAGTCGACATGACGTGGTTGTGGGCCATCATCGTGGGCCTGGTGCTGGGCCTGATCGCGAAGGCCATCATCCCGGGAAAGCAGCAGATTCCGCTCTGGCTGACCGTGATCTTCGGCATGCTGGGCAGCGTGCTCGGCAACTGGGCGGCCACCGGCCTCGGCGTCAACGAGACGGGTGGCGTCGACTGGCTCCGGCACCTGCTCCAGCTGGCCGGTGCGGTCCTCGTCGTCGCTGTCGGTGACCGTCTCTGGGTCTCGATGCGGGGCCGCAAGAGACAGGCGACCTGAGAGAGGGCCCGGGCGGCCGGTGCGCGTACTCCGCGCACCGGCCGCCCGCCCGTCGTCTCAGCGGCCGTCGAGCCGGGCCAGCTTCCGGCCGGCCTTCAGGTACGCGACGCCGGCGGTGTCCGCCAGCTTCTCGGCCAGCACCTCGGCCAGCGGCCGGGCCGCGTCGGCCTCCGCCAGCACCACGGTCTGCCCGCCGCCCTCGCCCTCCACGACCAGCCGCAGCGCGTTCTGCTTGGCCAGCCGCCGCGCCGCCGAGGCGCTCGGGGTGAACTCCAGCGCCGTGGTCAGCACCGCCGCCACGGTCTCCGCACCGTGCGCCGCGACGTCGACGGACGGCAGCGACTCCACGTCGGAGAACGACTTCTTGGAGAACTGCGCCACGAAGCCGGCCCGCGCCGCCATCGCCGCGTCCAGCCCGTACAGCGCGGTCACGACCTCGCCCGCGAGGATCTTCTTGAGGTCCATCGGGTGCATCGCGCGGTCCGCGACCCGGCCCAGGACGAGCGTGATCTCCTCGTCGGTCCACTCCGTCCAGGCCTTGAGGTACGGCTCCATCAGCCGGTCCGGCACCGACATGATCTTGCCGAAGACATCGTCGGCGGACGCGTTCAGCCCGACGTAATTGCCCTTGGACTTGGACATCTTGGCGCCGGTGCCGTCCGTGCCCTCGATCAGCGGCATGGTCACCACCAGCTGCGGCCGCTGCCCGCGCAGCTCCATCAGCTTGCGGCCCATCTGCAGGTTGAGCAGCTGGTCGGAGCCGCCCAGCTCCACGTCGCACGCCAGCGCCACCGAGTCCAGGCCCTGCGCGATGGGGTACAGCAGCTCCGTCATGGTCAGCCCCGACCCGGCCGCCAGGCGGTTGCGGAAGTCCTCGCGCTGCAGCAGCTGCGAGGCCGGCACCTGGGCGAGCAGCGCCAGCAGCTCCGGGAAGGTGTACGGCGCCAGCCACTCGCTGTTCTGCCGGAAGCTGACCTTCTCGAAGTCGAAGAAGGGGCGGACCTGTTCCCGGTACGTCGCGAGGTTCTGCGCGATGTCCTCGTCGGTCAGCGGGGGGCGCTCGGCGGTACGGCCGGACGGGTCGCCGATCTTGGCGGTGAAGTCACCGATGATCAGCGTGACGTCATGGCCCAGCCGCTGGAAACGGCTCAGGATGATCAGCGGGACCGCGTGCCCGAGGTGCACATCGGTCGCCGTCGGGTCGATGCCCAGCTTGATGTGCAGGCCCTGGCCGGCCGCCCGGCGCTCCTCGATCCGCTCGGCCAGCTTCTCCACGCCCGGCAGGACCTCGACCGTACGGGCCGCGATCAGCTCGGCCTGCTCCTTGGCGGGCAGGTCCGTCAGATCCAGAGAGCGCCGGGCGCCCGTCTCCTGGAGCAGCTCCCGGACCGTGGCGTCCGAGGAGAGGTCGGCGGAGAGCAGCTGGCTGGCGCGGGCGACGGATTCGCCGAGGCGTGTCATGGCGTTCCTGATCGATCGTGGTTCCCAAACGGGAGGACAAGCGGACAGTCTATTCGCCCCGTACGACACTCCCGCGCGCTCCGCCCACGCCGCCCGCGCCGCCCGTCCGCCGGACCCGGCCCGCCGCGAGGGGCCGGGCCGGGCGCACGCCGTGCCTCACACCCCGCGGCTGACCGAACTCATGTTGAAGTCCGGCACCCGCAGCGCCGGCATCGCGGCGCGGGTGAAGTAGTCGCCCCACTCCCGCGGCAGGGTCCGCTCCGTACGGCCCGCCTCCACCGCCCGGGACAGCAGGTCCACCGGCGACTCGTTGAACCGGAAGTTGTTGACCTCGCCGACCACCTCGCCGCGCTCGACCAGGTAGACCCCGTCCCGGGTCAGCCCGGTCAGCAGCAGCGTCGCCGGGTCCACCTCGCGGATGTACCACAGGCAGGTCAGCAGCAGCGCCGGACCGTCGTGGCCGGCGGCCGCCACCATCTCGTCCAGTGAGCGCGAACCACCGCCCTCCAGAAGGAGGTTGTCGATGCCCGGTGCCACCGGCAGGCCGGTCAGCCCCGCGCTGTGCCGGGTGGTCGGCAGCCGGTGGAGCACCCCGTCACGCATCCAGTCGGTGGCCGTCAGCGGCAGCCCGTTGTCGAAGACCGAGGCGTCGTCGCCGGAGGAGTGCGCCAGGACGAACGGCGCGCACTCCAGCCCCGGCGCCCACGGGTCGCTGCGCAGCGTCAGCGGCAGCGCGCTGAGCCGCTCGCCCAGCCGGGTGCCGGCCCCGGGCCGGTCCGCCGGCCCGTCACCGCCGGCCGCCTTCGAGAAGACCGTACGGCCCTCGGCGGCGTCCCGGGCCCCGGACGACCACATCTGGTAGATCAGCAGGTCGGCGACGGCGGTCGGCGGCAGCAGCGTCTCGTACCGCCCGGCGGGCAGCTCGACGCGCCGCTCGGCCCATGCCAGCCGCCGGGTCAGCTCGGTGTCCAGCTCCCGCGGGTCGACGTCGGTGAAGTCGCGGGTCGCCCGGCCGGCCCAGGCCGAGCGGGGCACGCCCCCGCCGGAACCCGCCGACTTGGCGTTCAGCTCCAGCGTTCCGCTGGGCTGGTCGTGCCGCAGCCGCAGCCCGGTCGAGGTGCCCAGGTACGAGGAGACGACCTCGTGGTGGGCGAAGCCGTACAGCTCCCGGCCGCCGGACCGGGCCTGCCGGAAGGACTCGCCGAGGGCCGGCGCGAACGCCGCGAACACCTCCGACGAGGTCTCGGCGGGCGCCTCGGTGAAGCCGGCGGACGCCTTCTCGCCGGCGACCAACGGCTGGGCGTCCTCGGCGGGCCCGGCCTCCCGCGCGGCCGCCTCGGCGGCCCGGACCAGCGGCTCCAGGTCGTCCGCTGTCACCGCGGAGCGCGAGACGACACCGGACGCGGTGCCCTGCCCGCCGTCCACGGTCGCCACCACCGTCAGTGTGCGCCCGCGGGTGACGCCGTTGGTGGTGAGCGCGTTGCCCGCCCAGCGCAGGTTGGCGCTGGAGTGCTCATCGGCGATGACCGCACAGCCGTCGGCACGGGAGAGCTCCAGCGCCCGCTCGACGATCTCGTGCGGGGCGTTCGTACGCGGCCTGCGGCTCATCGACCGGCCTCCTGCGTCGTGTTGAGGATGTTCACGCCTTCGAAGAGGGCGGACGGGCAGCCGTGCGAGACGGCGGCGACCTGGCCCGGCTGGGCCTTTCCGCAGTTGAAGGCGCCGCCCAGTACGTAGGTCTCCGGGCCGCCGACCGCGGTCATCGAGCCCCAGAAGTCGGTGGTGGTCGCCTGGTAGGCGACGTCCCGGACCTGCCCGCAGAGACGGCCGTCGCGGATCGCGTAGGCCCGCTGCTGGGTGAACTGGAAGTTGTACCGCTGCATGTCGATGGACCAGGAGCGGTCGCCCACGACATAGATGCCGCGCTTCACCCCGGAGATCAGCTCCTCCGTGGACGGCCCGTCCGCCGCCGGCCGCAGCGAGACGTTCGCCATCCGCTGGACCGGCACATGGCCGGGGGAGTCCGCGTACGCGCAGCCGTTGGAGCGGCCCAGGCCCGTCAACCGGGCGATCCTGCGGTCGAGTTGGTAGCCGACCAGGGTCCCGTCCCTGACCAGGTCCCAGGACTGCGCGGCCACCCCCTCGTCGTCGTAGCCGACCGTCGCGAGCCCGTGCTCGGCGGTCCGGTCGCCCGTCACGTTCATCAGGGCGGAGCCGTACGCCAGCTTCCCGAGCTGGTCGAAGGTGGCGAACGAGGTTCCCGCGTACGCCGCCTCGTAGCCCAGCGCCCGGTCCAGCTCGGTGGCGTGCCCGATCGACTCGTGGATCGTCAGCCAGAGATTGGAGGGATGCACCACCAGGTCGTACGCCCCGGCCTCGACGGTCGGTGCCCGCATCTTCTCGGCGAGGTGCTCCGGGATGCCGGCCAGTTCGCCGTCCCAGTCGTAGGAGCCGTCGGTCAGGTACTCCCAGCCGCGCCCCACCGGCGGGGCCAGGGTGCGCATCGAGTCGAAGTCGCCGCTCGCCGGGTCCACCGCGACCGCGGTGAGCTGTGGGTGCAGCCGGACCCGCTGCTGGGTGGTGCTGGTGCCCGCGGTGTCCGCGTAGAACTTGTTCTCCTGGACGGTCAGCAGCGCGGCGTCCACATGGGCCACGCCCTCGGCGGCCAGCAGCCGCGCGCTCCACTCCGCCAGCAGCCCGTTCTTGTCGGCGTCCGGGACGTCGAAGGGGTTGATCTCGTACGAGGAGACCCAGGTGCGGTCAGGGTGTGCGGGTTCGTCGGCCAGCTCCACCCTCTCGTCGGAGCCCGCCGCCTTGATCACCTTCGCGGACAGCTTCGCCATCGCCACCGCCTGCGCGGCCACCCGCGCCGCGGCGTCCATCGTCAGATCCACCCCGGACGCGAACCCCCAGGCCCCGCCGTGCACCACCCGCACCGCGTATCCCAGGTCGGTGGTGTCCGAGGCCCCGGAGGTGCGGGCGTCCCGCAGCCGCCAGGACGCGCTGCGAATCCGCTCCAGACGGAAGTCCGCGTGGTCGGCGCCCAGTGCGCGGGCGCGGGCCAGCGCGGCATCGGCCAGCGCGCGCAGCGGCAGCGCCAGGAATGTGTCGTCAACGGCATGGGGTGCAGGCAAGGAGTCCTCCCGTGGTCGGCGCCTGCATCATGCCCTGTGCCGGGCCCGCGGCCCAGAGCGCGACGGGGTGGCGGTGGCCGGTGCGACACGGGTGGCGGGGGCCGGCGCGGTGCCGGACTCCGCCGTGGTTCTGTGGAGACCCCACAGTGACCGGCGCGCGTGCCTGTCCGTGCTGGATTCCCCGGAAGGGCGCCGTGACCGATAGTTTCGTATCGAACGCAGGACGGACAGAAACGGAAAGGGTGATCTCTTGAGCCGCTCGGTTCTGGTCACCGGAGGTAACCGCGGCATCGGCCTCGCCATTGCCCGTGCCTTCGCCGAGGCAGGCGACAAGGTCGCCATCACCTACCGCTCGGGCGAGCCCCCCGCGGGATTTTTGGCCGTGAAGTGCGACATCACGGACAACGAGCAGGTCGAGCAGGCGTACAAGGAGATCGAGGAGAAGCACGGTCCGGTCGAGGTGCTGGTGGCCAACGCCGGCGTCACCCGTGACCAGCTGCTGATGCGGATGTCCGAGGAGGACTTCACCTCGGTAATGGAGACCAACCTCACCGGCACGTTCCGGGTGGTCAAGCGCGCCAACCGCGCGATGCTGCGGGCCCGCAAGGGCCGGGTCGTGCTGATCTCGTCCGTGGTGGGTCTGATGGGCGCGCCGGGCCAGGCGAACTACGCCGCCTCCAAGGCCGGGCTGGTGGGCTTCGCCCGCTCGCTCGCCCGCGAGCTGGGCAGCCGCAACATCACCGTCAACGTCGTCGCCCCCGGCTTCGTCGACACCGACATGACCCGGGTGCTCACCGATGAGCAGCGGGAGAGCATCGTGAAGCAGGTTCCGCTCGCGCGTTACGCGCAGCCCGAGGAGATCGCCGCCTCGGTCCGCTTCCTGGCCTCCGACGAGGCCGCGTACATCACCGGAGCCGTCATTCCTGTCGACGGCGGATTGGGCATGGGTCACTGATCAGCATGAGTGGAATCCTCGCAGGCAAGCGCATCCTGGTCACGGGTGTCCTGACCGAGTCGTCGATCGCGTTCCAGGCGGCCAAGGTCGCCCAGAACGAGGGCGCCGAGGTCATCCTCACCGGCTTCGGCCGGCTCTCGCTCGTGGAGCGGATCGCCAAGCGGCTGCCCAAGGAAGCACCGGTCATCGAGCTGGACGTCACCAACCAGGAGCACCTGGACGGCCTGGCCGACAAGATCCGTGAGCACCAGGGCGAGGGCGCCCGCCTCGACGGCATCGTGCACTCCATCGCCTTCGGCCCGCAGGGCGCCTTCAACTTCCTGGAGGCCGAGTGGTCGGACGTGGGCACCGCGGTGCAGGTCTCGGCGTACTCCTACAAGTCGCTGACCATGGCCTGCCTGCCGCTCATGGAGCACGGCGGCGCGGTCGTCGGCCTCACCTTCGACGCGCAGATCGCCTGGCCGAAGTACGACTGGATGGGCGTGGCCAAGGCGGCGCTGGAGAGCACCAACCGCTACCTCGCGCGTGACCTGGGCCCCAAGGGCGTCCGCTGCAACCTGGTCTCGGCCGGCCCGATCAAGTCGATGGCCGCCAAGTCCATCCCCGGCTTCGAGGAGCTGGCGGACGTGTGGAACCACCGCGCGCCGATCGGCTGGGACCTGGCCGACCCGGAGCCGGCCGGCCGGGGCGTCGTCGGCATGCTGTCCGACTTCTTCCCGCGGACTACGGGCGAGATCGTGCACGTCGACGGCGGTGTGCACATGATGGGCGCCTGACGCCCGCAGCACCTCCGTACCGCCCGTCCCGGTCCGCCGGGGCGGGCGGTACGCGTTTCACCGGTACCGCCCGCCGCCCGGAGAGTGCCGGTCCGCGGGTCAGCCGCCCTCCGGCAGGCCGAGCCGGCAACCGAAGGGGTGCGCCCCGGCCTCGGCGGCGGCCCGGTCGGCGTCGCCCGCGCGGATCGCCTCCACCAGGCGGGCGTGGTCCATGTGCGCCTCCGGCCGCAGCTCCTCGCCCACGTCGGCCCGGAGGAACTCGCGCAGCACGCCCCCGAGGTCGGCGTAGATCTCGGCCAGCACCTCGTTGTGGGAGGCCGACACGATCGCCATGTGCAAGGTCGCGTCCGCCTCCACGAAGGCCTCCGCCGCCCCGGACTCCCAGGCCCGCTCGCGCCGCTCCAGGAGGGCGTCGATCTGCCGCAGGTCCTGTGCGGTGCGGCGCTCCGCGGCGAGCCGGGCGGCCGACGCCTCCAGGGCGCTGCGCAGCTCGGCAACGTGCCGCGGCTCGGCCGCGGCGAACCGGCGGTTCATCACCCCGGCGAGTTCGCTGGTGGCCACCACATACGTGCCCGACCCCTGGCGGATGTCCAGCAGCCCGTTGTGGGCCAGCGCCCGGACGGCCTCACGGACGGTGTTGCGGGCCACCCCGAGCTGCTCGACGAGCTCCGGCTCGGTCGGGATGCGAGATCCCATCGGCCACTCACCGGACGTGATCTGGGCGCGCAGCTGCGCGATCACCTGGTCCGCCAGCGCGGACCGGCGGGGCGAGGTCAGAGGCATGGCTGCGCTCCGGGGGGAAGGGGCGGACGGACGGCGGCGGTGCGGCGCCCGCCGGACCCTGCCGGCTCCCGGCGCCACCCGGGACAGCAGAGGCTATCGGCATCGGCTGGACAGATATTCATCCCATGATTCTATGATGGGCCTATGGCAGACGACGACCTCGCGACCCTCGGCCCCGCCGCCGGGCCCCGTACGACCACTACCGACACCCCCGCCGACGGCCGGGAGCACCCGCAGCCGGAGCCCGCGCAGCCGGAGCCCGCGCAGGCCGGGCCGGCCGGTCGCGTGCCGTGGGTTCTGGTCGCCGGCCTCGTCCTCGCCGCGCTCAACCTCCGCCCGGCCATCACCAGCCTCGGCGCCCTCCTGGAGGAGGTCCGCACCGGTCTCGGCATGAGCGGCACCGTCGCCGGGCTGCTGACCTCCGTCCCCGCCCTGTGCTTCGCCGCCTTCGGCATCGCCGCGCCCCGGCTGGCCCGGCGCCGGGGGCCCGGCGTGATCGTCTGCGCCGGGATGGCCGCGATCGCCGTGGGCGTCGCGGTGCGCCCGTTCGCCGGCGGCACCGGCGGGTTCCTCGCCGCCAGCGCGCTGGCCCTGGCCGGAATCGCGGTCAGCAATGTCCTGATGCCGGTGGTCATCAAGAGCTGGTTCCCGCACCGGGTCGGCACGATGACCGGGCTCTACTCCATGGCACTGGCCCTGGGCACCTCGCTCGCCGCGGCGCTCACCGTCCCCATGACCGCGGCGCTGGGCGGCAGTTGGCGCACCGGCCTGGGGGTGTGGGCGGCGCTCGCCGCGGTCGCGGTGCTGCCCTGGCTCGTGGTGGTCCGGCAGCGCCGGGCCGCCGCCGGCGCGGCCCCGTCCGGCGCGGCCCGGCCCGTGGAGACCCCGGTACGGATCACCGCGTCCCCGACCGCCTGGGCGCTGGCCGCCTTCTTCGGCCTGCAGGCCACCGCCGCGTACATCACCATGGGCTGGATGCCGCAGATCTTCCGCGACGCCGGGGTCTCGGCGGGCACCGCGGGGGTGCTGCTGGCGGTCACCATGGCGATGGGTGTCCCGCTCTCCTTCGTCCTGCCGCGGCTCGCGACCCGGATGCGGCACCAGGGTCCGCTCGTGGCGCTGCTCGGCCTCTGCGGGCTGGCCGGCTATGCCGGACTGTGGCTGGCCCCGGCCGCCGGCGCCTGGGCCTGGGCACTGCTGATGGGCATCTCCAATTGCGCCTTCCCGCTGGCCCTGACGATGATCGGGATGCGCGCGACCAGCGCCGCCGGCGTCGTCAAGCTCTCGGCCTTCGCCCAGAGCGTCGGCTATCTGATCTCCATCCCCGGGCCGCTGCTGGTCGGCACGCTCTACCAGCACAGCGGCGGCTGGGGCCTCCCGATCGCCCTGATGGCCGGGCTCATGGTGCCGCAGGTCGCGGTGGGTGTGCTGGCCGGCCGGGACCGCCGGATCGAGGACGAGGCGTGAGTGCGACACTGGGCCCATGCCAGTGCTCGAACCGAATCCGCAGGGCGGACAGAAGAAGCTGCTCCTCGTCGTGGGCGCCATGCTCGGCGTGACCGTCGTCGTCGCGATCCTCGCGAGTGTCATCGCGCCCTAGCGGGGCCCCGGAGCCCGCGGGCTGGGGAGAGCCCCCGCGTCCCCTAGGGGGCGGACCTCAGGGGGAAGTGGGTGGTTTCCCGGGTGGGAACCGCCGCCGGTGATCCGTAACGTCGTCAGTGCACCGCGGACCGCGGTGCGCGCGCCGTGATCGGCGGTCGCGCAGCCCGTCGACGCCTTGGGGGAGGCGATCCGTATGGCAGCCGTGTTCCGCCGGTCACCCGCGGCCGAGACGTCCCGGCCGCGGACGCGGCTGCCGTGGTGGGCGCCGGCCCTGGCGGTGATCTCCTTCACGGCCCTGCTGGCGTTCGTCGCCGGTTCCCCCGCGGCGAGCGCCGCGAGTGCCCGGCAGGGCCTGGGTCCGCTGCTGGAGTTCCTGGCCGGGCTGGTGCTCGGCGGCGTCCGGTGACCGCCCGTGCCCGCGTCCCACCCGGCGGAACGAGCGCTTCAACACCCCGCGCCCCGCGCCGCCTTTCGTGCGAAGCTGGGACGCATGAGCGCCGATACACCCCGCCGGATTGTCCTCCTCCGACACGCCAAGGCCGAATGGTCGGACAGCAGCGACCATGAGCGTCCGCTCGCCGACCGCGGCCGCAAGGATGCCCCGGTCGCCGGCCGCTGGCTGGCCGGAGCCGGGATCACCCCTGATCTGACCCTGTGCTCGACGTCAGTGCGTACCCGCGAGACCTGGAAGCTCGCCGTTCATGAACTCCCGCAGCGGCCCAAGACCGTCTACGAGGAGCGGATCTACGAAGCCTCTCTCGGCGAGCTCATCGCGCTGCTCAACGAGACCTCCGACGAGGTGAACGACCTGATGCTGGTCGGCCACAACCCCGGGGTGCACGCCCTCGCCGACGCGCTCTCGGGCGACGCCGAGGGCGATCTGCTGCCGCGGATGAACCGCAGCGGCTTCCCGACCTCCTCGGTGGCCGTGCTGACCTTCACCGGCTCCTGGAAGTCGGTCGAGCACGGCGTCGGACGCCTGGTCGCGTACTGGACACCGCACGACTGATCCCGGCGCCTCCGCCCGCCCGGTGCGAGCGGGCAGCGGAGACCGGCGAGGGCCCCGGCGGAGGATTCCGCCGGGGCCCTCGCCGTGCAGGACGGGCTTCCCGTCAGGTGCGCCGGCCCGCGGTCGCGTCCGGGCCGGTGCGGCCCGGACCGGGCGGGTCATCCGACGTGGGTGTCCGCCGCCTCGACCTCTTCGCGGGTGATGCCCAGCAGATAGAGCACGGTGTCCAGGAACGGCACGTTCACGGCGGTGTGCGCCGCTTCCCGCACCACCGGCTTGGCGTTGAAGGCGACCCCGAGCCCGGCCGCGTTCAGCATGTCGAGGTCGTTGGCGCCGTCCCCGATGGCCACGGTCTGCGCGAGCGGCACCCCCGCCTGCTGCGCGAACTCCCGCAGCAGCCTGGCCTTGCCGGCCCGGTCCACGATGGCGCCGGTGACCCGGCCGGTGAGCTTGCCGTCGACGATCTCCAGGGTGTTGGCGGAGGCGAAATCCAGCCCCAGCTCCTCCTGGAGCGCATCGGTGACCTGGGTGAACCCGCCCGAGACCACGCCGACTTGGTAGCCCAGCCGCTTCAGCGTCCGTACCAGGGTGCGCGCACCGGGGGTGAGCCGCACCTCCTTGCGCACCGCCTCGACCACGGACGCGTCGAGCCCGCCGAGCAGCTCGACCCGTGCGTGCAGCGACTGCTCGAAGTCCAGCTCACCGCGCATCGCGGCGGTGGTGACCTCGGCGACCTCGGCCTCACAGCCGGCGTGCGCCGCGAACAGCTCGATGACCTCGTCCTGGATGAGCGTCGAGTCGACGTCCATGACGACCAGCCGCTGCGCCCGGCGCTGCAGCCCGGCCGCCACCACGGCGATGTCCACCCCGAGCGGTGCGGCCTCCGGCGCCAGCACCGTCCGCAGCGCCTCGGTCTCGGCTCCGGAGACCGCGAACTCGACGGCGGTCACCGGATACTTGGCGAGCCGGAAGATCCGGTCGATGTTGCCACCGGTGGACGTTATGGCGGCGGCGATCGCGGCGGCCGACTCGGCGGTGAGCGGATGCCCCAGCACGGTGACGTGCGAACGTCCGGTGCCGCGCGGACGGTTGTCACCCCGGCCGGAGATGATCTCCGCCTGGAGGTTCAGCGACTCGGCCCAGCTGTGCACGGTGGCCCGCAGGTCGCCCTCGGCGGCGCCGGTGCCCTGACTGGGGGAGGGGGCGGTGACCAGCGCGCACAGGGTGATGCGTCCCCGGGTCACCACCTGCTCGATGTCCACGACATCGACGGAGTAGGCGGCGAGGGTGTCGAAGAGACCTGCGGTGATGCCGGGCCGGTCCTTCCCGAAGATCTTGACGAGCAGGGTCGGTACGTCATCGCCCGGTACGGCGGTGGCAGGCGGGATCTGCGATGCGCTCATGGTCCCCTTACGGTAACCGCCGGGCGGACGCCTCCGTACGGGTGTCCGGGGTTCGGAACGGCGCGGCCCCGTGCCGCGCGCCCGCACCCCGTCGCTCCCGGCCCCGGCCGCCGCCGTGATCGTTATGGAGTCGTGTCCGGCCCGCCCCGGACCGTTGGCCGGGACGTCCGCGCGGCGTGCCAACGCCCTTGCCGGGCCGCGGCGTTCGGCGGACCGGCGGGACACGGCCACGACGGCCGCACCCTCGGGCGGGCATTCGTCCGCTTCATCCCATGATGCGGCCTCCCGGGCGGACGCGCAGGACGTACCCGGAGGCCCCGCGCCGCACCCGCGGCACCCGGTCCGTCCGGATCACCCGGAATCCGGTGATGCCTGCCCATCCATGGGTGCTTCCCGCGCTCCGGGAGAGTTCGGCGGCCTCGCGCGAGCCCCGCACACCCCGGTCCCGTCCCGGTTTCCGGTCGGTGGGCCGAGCCTGAAATAGTTCCTCACGATGTTCACCATCCCTAGACTTCCCATAGAGGGCGTCACTCGGGGGACTATGTAATGGGGCGTGGAGTGCCTGAACTCGTACTCGAATTGAACGGAAGGACCTGGACGCTCGACCCGTCCCGGTCCTACAACGTGGGCCGTGATCCGCAGGGCGACATGGTGCTCGACGACGCCAGGGTCTCCTGGCGGCACGCCACCGTGAGATGGGCCGGCCGCGGCTGGATCATCGAAGACCAGGGCAGCACCAACGGCACCTATGTGCAGGGCCAGCGGATTCACCAGATGGAGATCGGGCCGGGCTCGACCGTGCATCTGGGCAATGCCACCGACGGGCCCCGGGTGACGCTGTCGGCACCGGCCGCCGACGCCTTCAGCGCGCGGCCCGCGACGGCGGCGCCGCAGCAGCAGGCCGCGCAGGGCTGGCAGGCGCCCCCCGCGCACCAGCCGCCGGTCCAGCAGCCGCCCGTCCAGCAGCCGCCGGTCCAGCAGGGCTGGCAGGCGCCGCCGCAGGACCGGCAGCAGCCGTACGTCCCGCCCCAGCAGGCGCAGCAGCCGCAGCAGGCCGTGCCCCCGCAGCAGGCCCGTCCGCAGCAGGAGCGCCCCGCGCAGGGTGCGGGCGGCGGACCGGCCCACGGCGACCGCAGCCCGACCACCTTCCACCGCCTCGACACGGGCCGGGTGATGCGCATCGGCCGTGCGCTGGAGAACGAACTGGTCGTCTCCGACCTCCAGGTCTCCCGCCACCACGCCGAGTTCCGCGCCACCCCCGACGGCCGCTTCGAGATCCGCGACCTCGGCAGCCACAACGGCACCTACGTCAACGGCCAGCCGGTCACCAAGTCCGGTACGGCACTGATCGGCCCGAACGACATCATCGGCGTCGGCCACTCCACCTTCCGGCTGGTCGGCGACCGCCTGGAGGAGTTCGTCGACACCGGCGAGGTCTCCTTCTCGGCCCGCCATCTGACCGTCACCGTCGACGGCGGCAAGCAGATCCTCAAGGACGTCTCCTTCGGCGTCCCCGAGAAGTCGCTGGTCGCGGTCATCGGCCCGTCGGGCTCCGGCAAGTCCACCCTGCTCAAGGCGCTGACCGGCTACCGGCCCGCCAACCAGGGCGATGTCCTCTACGACAACCGGAACCTCTACAAGCAGTTCGCCGAACTGCGCCAGCGCATCGGCCTGGTCCCGCAGGACGACATCCTGCACAAGGAACTGACCGTCCAGAAGGCGCTGCGCTACGCCGCCAAGCTCCGCTTCCCCGGCGACACCGCGGAGTCCGAGCGCGAGGCCCGGATCGACGAGGTGCTGCGCGAGCTCAAGCTCGACATCCACAAGGACAAGCGGGTCACCTCGCTCTCCGGCGGTCAGCGCAAGCGGGTGTCGGTGGCCCTGGAGCTGCTCACCAAGCCGTCGCTGATCTTCCTGGACGAGCCGACCTCCGGACTCGACCCGGGCATGGACCGCGATGTCATGCAGCTGCTGCGCGGCCTCGCGGACGACGGCCGTACGGTCCTCGTCGTCACGCACTCGGTGGCCGAACTCGGGCTGTGCGACAAGCTCCTGGTGATGGCCCCCGGCGGTGGCGTGGCCTACTTCGGCCCGCCCGCGGAAGCGCTCAACTTCTTCCAGTACGACAGCTGGGCGGACGTCTTCTCGGCGTTCGAGAACTACCGCGACTACGACTGGATGGGGCGCTGGCGCGGCTCCCCGCACTACCAGATGTACGCGGCCGACATCGACGCCGTCGCCCCGCAGTCGGTCAACGTCCAGGTGCCGCCGGCCCGGATACAGAAGTCCCAGAGCTGGGGCTCGCAGCTGTGGACGCTGATGCGCCGCTATGTCTCGGTGCTCGCCTCCGACCGCGGCTTCCTGGGACTGATGCTGATCCTGCCCGCGGTGCTCGGTGTGGTCTCGATGCTGATCCCCAGCGACTTCGGTCTCGGCTACGGCCCGCCGGCCAAGCACCGCACCAACCGCGACGCGAGCACGATCATGCTCATCCTCGCGGTCGGTATGTGCTTCTCCGGCGCCGCCAACTCGGTCCGTGAGCTGATCAAGGAGCGGGTCATCTACGAGCGCGAACGGGCCACCGGCCTCTCGCGGTCGGCGTATCTGATGTCCAAGGTGATCGTGCTCGGGGTGGTCACGGCCATCCAGGGCGTGATCATCGCGGCGATCGGCTTCTCGACCCGGAACATGCCGGCCGAGGGCCTCGTGGTGGCCAAGGCCCCCGCGGTCGAGATGACGCTCGCGGTCATCGCGCTCGGCTTCACCTCGATGATGTTCGGCCTGATCATCTCCTCGCTGGTCAAGACCGCCGAGAAGACCATGCCGCTGCTGGTCATGTTCGCCATCGTCCAGGTCGTCTTCACCGGCGTGCTCTTCCAGCTGTTCGACACCCCGGGTGTCGCGCAGTTCGCCTGGCTGATGCCGTCGCGCTGGGCCATCGGCGCGATGGGCGCGACCGCCGACATGAACACGCTGCTGCCGTGGGAGCCGGGCAACCCGGACCCGCTGTGGAAGCACCAGACCGGTGTCTACGTGATGGACCTGATCATCCTGATCGCGCTGGGCATCGGCCTCGCCTTCGCCGTCGCCCGGCTGCTGCGCCGCCACGAGCCGGAGGTCATGCGCAAGTAGCGCCGTGCACCGCAGTCAACGCCCGAGGGGCGGCACCCGGAACCGGGTGCCGCCCCTCGGCGGTGTGTGCGTCCGTGGACCGCGTGAACCGTCGGCTCAGTAGGCCGAGTTGACGTTGTCCATCGAACCGTAGCGGTCGGCCGCGTAGTTGCAGGCGGCGGTGATGTTGGCGACCGGGTCGTACAGGTTCCAGGAGGTGCCCTCGACGTGGTACGTGTTGAAGGTCGGCTGGATCACCTGGAGCAGGCCCTTGGACGGGGTGCCGTTGATGGCGTTGATGTCCCAGTTGTTGATGGCCATCGGGTTACCGCTGGACTCCCGCATGATGTTGCGGTGGATGCCCTCGTAGGAACCGGGGATGCCCTTCTTGGCCATGATGTCCAGCGACTCGCGAATCCAGCCGTCCAGGTTGTCCGGGTAGACCTTGGCCTTGGGCTTGGCGGCCGGCTTCGGGGCGGCGGCGGGTATCGCGGTGCGCACCTCGGAGCGGCTGGCGGCGGCCTTCGCCGCACGCGCCTTCTCGGCCTTGGCCTTCGCCGCGGCGGCGGCCTTGGCCTTGGCGGCCTTCTCGGCGGCGGCCTTCTTGGCGACGGCCTCGGCCTTGCCCTTGGCGGCGGAGTTGTCGGCCTGCTGGGTGATCGTGGCCTGCTGCGTCTTGGCGGCGGAATCGACCGCGCTGAAGGCGACCGGCTTCACGTTCTCGGCAGTGGTGGCCTGGCTCGTGCCCTGTTCGGCGCCGGCACCGGGTACGGCGGTGAAGACCAGCGCGGCGGTACCGGCGGCGGCGACACCGGCAACGGCGAGCTTGTGCGTCCGGGTCAGGCGGTGGAGACCAGAAATGGCGTACTTAGGCATGGCGGGGACAGACCTTCCGGTGGGGGGACGCCGCACGGGCCTTGAGCGGGGCGAACGCCGAGTTCCGACCACGGCGCCGAGCGACGGGAGCCATTCTTAGCGGCCGGAAATTCCCCCGGCAAAGGTGTGACGTACGATCCGAGTTAGTGGAACCGCAAACGGAAATATTCCGTCCCGGATAGAAGAGCCCCAGCTCACGCCATATTTGTGATTCCACTACCCCGGCTCGTAAGTGACCTGCGTCCTATGCGCGGCGTCACAGTGGCAAGGGGTTTGTCTCGCCAGACGTAATTGCAAACGCACAGTCTGTATACGTCAGAATCCGGCTGCGAATCCCGCGAGGGGCTTTCCGGTCAAATCGGACACTTCGTATTCCGGGGCGGGCGGTGCGCCCGCTCGCGGGCGGGTTCCGGTCCGCCCGCACCCCGGCGGCGGCGCGGGCGAAGCCGCCCCCGCCCCCGCCGCGCCCGCCCCCGCCACTCAGTCCGGCAGCACGAGATGCAGATCGCCGAACTCGTGCCACAGATAGCGCTGCTCCACCGCCGCCGCATAGGCGTGCCGCAGCACCTCCCCGCCCGTCGTCATCGCCGAGGCCACCGCCTCCAGCATCAGGAGATGGGAAGCGGTGGGCTCGTGCAGCCCGGTGAGCAGGCCGTCCACCGCCCGCACCCCGCGCTCCGGCGTCACCACCAGATCCGTCCAGCCGGCCGCGGCCCGTACCCGCCCGTCCGCCCCGGCCGCCGACTCCAGGGCCCGTACGGCCGTGGTCCCCACCGCGACGATCCGCCCGGCCGGGGCACCCGGCGCCGCCCGCCGCCGTGCCGCCGCGCGCCGGGCCCGTGCGGCGCTCACCAGCCACGCGGTCACCGGCGGCACCACGAACCGCTCCGGATACGGCGGCTCGAACGCCTCCGCCGACGCCACCCCCGTGTGCAGCGAGACCGGCGCGAACTGCACGCCCCTGCTCACCAGCCGCGCCACCAGCTCCGCGGTGAACGGCCGCGCGGCGCTCGGCATCTCCGCGCTGCCGCCGCCGGCCGCGTCCCCGGCGAACACCGTCTGATACGCGGCCAGCGGCTGGTCCCGGTCCGTGTAGCCGTAGCGGATCGGCCGCCCGTACCGCCGCATCAGCTCCGGTACCCGCGCACCCGTCACCCGCGCCCACCACAGTCGTGCGCTCCCGGGGGCCACCGGGGCCTCCAGGAGCAGCCGTGCCCGTCCGGGCAGCCGCACCACGGTGCCCGCCGGGCCGCCCGCCCGCGGCCGGGTGCTGCCGTGCCCGTCCGGGCTGCGCAGCTCCACCGCCCAGCGGCCGGCCACCTCCCGGCCCGCCGGATGCCACCGGTCCGCCCGGGTCGAGAAGTGCACCACCACCGGCTCGCCCCGCCCCCGGCCGTCCCCGATCCGGCCGTCCACCGCCGCCGGCAGCGTCCGTGAGGTGTTCACCACCAGGACGTCCCCGGCCGCCAGCAGCTCCGGCAGCTCCGCGAAGGCGTGATGCGCGGGCTCGGCCGCGCCCCGGCTCACCAGCAGCCGTACGGCGTCCCGTCCCAGGCCGGGGCCCCGCTGCTCGGCCGGGACCCGGGCCGACAGCTCGTCCGGGACCGCCAGCAGGTCCGCGCTCACCGGGTGCTCACCCCGCCGGGTACCTCCGCCGCGGAGGCCGCCGTGTACCGCCCGCTGGGAGCGGCGCCGTCCAGCAGCCGCAGCAGCGCCGGTACCACCGTCCCGGGCAGCGGACGCCCCGACGGGTCGTCGTCCGGGACGGCGGCCGCGTACAGGTCGGTCCGCATGTCGCCCGGGTCCACCCACCACACCCGCAGCCCCGGTTCCTCCACCGCGAGCACCGCCGACTGCTGGTCCAGTGCGGCCTTCGCCGCCCCGTAGCCGCCCCAGGTCGGATAGGCCTCCACGGCCGCGTCCGAGCTGAGGGCGAGAATCGCCCCACCTGTCCCTATATAAGGGGGCGAATCGGACAATCCGGCATTTCGGGCATTCTCGGTATAAGGGCGTGAATCGTATGCCTCGCCATTCTCCCCACCGCCCCCGGAAAGACCGTTCCCCCCACGGGAAGCGACTTCCTCATACGATGACAAATAGGAGGACTGCCGCAAAAGTGGCAAAGCCTCCTGAACGAGTCCCAGGGGTGCCACCACATTCACCTCCAGCGCCGTCCGCAGCCCCTCCAGCGGATGGTCCGCCAGCCGCACCAGCGGCTCCGACCCCAGCGCACTCGCGTTGTTCACCAGCAGATCCAGCCCGCCCAGCTCCCCGGCCGCCGCCACCAGCGCCGCCCGGTGCCCGCCGTCCGTCACGTCCCCGGGCAGCGCCACCACCCGGGCCGCCCCGCGCCCGGCCTCCCGCAGCTCCCGCGCCGCCTCCGCCAGCGGTCCCGCCGACCTGGCGTCCACCACCAGATCCCAGCCCCGCCCGGCCAGCGCCATGGCGAGCGCCCGGCCCAGCCCCTTCGATGCCCCAGTGATGATCGCCACCGGCATGATCGCGTCCCCTTCCGCCCCGGACCGGGAGCCCGGCCCTCGCCCTCACCGTAGGAACGCCGCGAGCCCCCGGACGTCGGCCGCCGGACCGGCTGTGGCCAGGGCGTTCGGCCTAGGCCGCGGGGCGTAGACGGCGGCCGCCGCCGGACCGATACGCGCTGGTCGCCCCGCCGGTACGGTGAGCCCATGACCAACGGACCGGGAGCCGGCATCCCCGCGGTGAGCACCGCGATCCTGGCGATGAGCAGGCATCTGGAGGTGCGCGACGTCCTCAAGACGATCGTGGCCTCGGCCCGCGAACTGCTGGACGCCGAGTACGCCGCCCTGGGCGTGCCCGACGACCACGGCGGCTTCGCCCAGTTCGTGGTGGACGGCGTCAGCGCCGAGCAGTGGAAGGCCATCGGCCCGCTGCCCCGCCAGCACGGCATCCTCGCCGCGATGCTGCACAACGCCACCCCCGAGCGGCTCGCCGACGTCCGCGCCGACCCGCGCTTCGGCGGCTGGCCCGCGGCCCACCCCGACATGTCCGACTTCCTCGGCCTGCCGGTCGCCGACGGCGACGAGATCCTCGGCGCCCTCTTCCTCGCCAACAAGCGCTGCCCCAAGACCCCTCCTTCCCGCAGGGACGGCTGCCGCTTCACCGAGGAGGACGAGCGGCTGCTGGGGATACTCGCCCAGCACGCCGCCATCGCCCTCACCAACGCCCGCCTCTACGAACGCAGCCGTGAGCTGACCATCGCCGGGGAGCGCGCCCGGCTGGCCCACGAACTGCATGACGCGGTCGCCCAGAAGCTGTTCTCCCTCCGCCTCACCGCCCAGGCCGCCACCGCCCTGGTCGACCGTGACCCGGCCCGCGCCAAGGACGAGCTGCACCAGGTCGCCGCGCTGGCCGCGGAGGCCGCCGACGAACTGCGGGCCGCCGTCATCGAACTGCGGCCCGCGGCCCTGGACGAGGACGGCCTGGTCGCCACCCTGCGCTCCCAGGTCCAGGTCCTGGACCGGGCCCACTCCGCACGGGTCACCTTCGCGGCCCAGGGTGTCCGGGCGCTGCCCGCCGCCCAGGAGGAGGCCGCCCTCCGCGTCGCCCAGGAGGCGCTGCACAACGCCCTGCGGCACTCCGGCGCCAAGAGCGTCGAGGTGTCCCTGTCCCGCGACGGCCAGGGCGCGCTGCTGCGGATCGCCGACGACGGCTGTGGTTTCGACCCCCACGCGGTCCGCCGGGCCGGCCGGCATCTCGGCCTGGTCTCGATGCACGACCGCGCCGGCGGGGTCGGCGGAAAGCTCACCGTGGAGTCGGAGCCCGGCAAGGGCACCGCTGTCGAGATGGAGGTGCCCGGTGGCTGACATGGACAGGGACAGCGCGAGGGCCGTCCCCGGGGACGGCGGCAGGCAACGCCCGCTCCGCCGGACGACGGGCGGGAACCGGGTCATCCGCGTCCTGCTCGTCGACGATCACCAGGTGGTACGCCGCGGCCTGCGGACGTTCCTGGAGGTCCAGGAGGACATCGAGGTGGTCGGCGAGGCCTCCGACGGGACCGAGGGCATCGCGGCCGCCGAGGAACTGCACCCGGACGTGGTCCTGATGGACGTCAAGATGCCCGGCATGGACGGCATCGAGGCGCTCCGCACACTGCGCGAGCGGGACAACCCCGCCCGGGTGCTGATCGTGACCAGCTTCACCGAACAGCGCACCGTCGTTCCGGCGTTGCGCGCGGGCGCGGCCGGCTACGTCTACAAGGACATCGACCCGGAGGCGCTGGCCGGCGCCATCCGCTCCGTCCACGCCGGCCATGTCCTGCTCCAGCCGGAGGTGGCCGGCGCCCTGCTCGCCCAGGAGGAGAACAACGGCGGCCAGGGCCGCGGCACCTCCCTCACGGACCGCGAGCGCGAGGTCCTCGGCCTGATCGCCGACGGCCGCTCCAACCGCGAGATCGCCCGCGCGCTGGTGCTGTCGGAGAAGACCGTCAAGACCCATGTCTCCAACATCCTCATGAAGCTCGACCTCGCCGACCGCACTCAGGCCGCCCTCTGGGCCGTACGGCACGGCATCGGCGCCTGACCGCCGTACGGGAGCGCCGCCCCGGCCGCGGCGCCCCAGCCGCGCCGCCCCCCCCCGTACAGCCGCGGCACCCCTGTACAACCGCGGTGCGCTTGTACAACGAGAGCAACCGGAACGTCGTCTTCAGATCCGAGATTCATACTGTCGTGTAGCCGTAGCCCGTTTGGCGTATCCGTTCCCGGGCCGGGCCGTTGTCCAGTGCAGTCGTGGCGGCTGGCCACGGCAACGGCAACGAGGAGCTAGAGAAGTGAAGAACATCAAGCGCGCAATGGCCGTCACCGTGGCGGCGAGCGGTCTCGCCCTGGCGGGCGCCGGCATCGCCTCGGCGCACACCCCGCAGGCGCAGGGCGCCGCGGTGAACTCCCCGGGCATCGTCTCCGGCAACAACGTCCAGGTGCCGGTGCACGTCCCGGTGAACGCCTGCGGCATCACCGCCACCGTCATCGGTGCGCTCAACCCCACCTTCGGCACCCCCTGCCTCAACGCCTGATCCACGGCCTGCCCGCAGGGTCCGTCCGGCCCGCGCGACGCCATGGTCCGCGCGGGTCGCTCCGGACCGGCCCGTCGGCCTCCGGGCGCGCGGCCGTCCCCTCCCTCCGCCCCGTCGCTCCGGGGCAACACCAGCTCGAACCACTGAGGTTGTCCGATCCGGGACGCACCACTCCGCCTGCCCAGGGCGGTGCGTCCCCGTTCGGCAAGGGCCCCGTCGACCACACAATGGTCCGGCGGGGCCCGTCCCGTTCACCCCCGGTGCCGCTCCCGCTCCTCCACCGCGGAGTTGTAGGCCGCCACCTGCGCCCGCCGGGCCGTCCGCTCCACCGGCCGCAGCGCCTCGGTACGGGCCGCGATCTCCGACGCGCTCACCGCCGCCCCGTGCTCCCGGCCGTCCCCGCCGGCCTGCTGCGCGATGGTGAGGAGCGCCCCGACGCGCTGCGCCAGCTCCAGCACCCGCACCGCACGGGGCGGATAGCCCGGGGCCAGCACCTGCCGCCCGGCCTCCGCCCGCGCCCGGTACGCCGCCAGCGCCGCCTGTGCCACCGGACCGGCGCCCGCCACGTCCAGCCGCGAGAGCAGCGCGGTCGCCTCCTGGAGCGCCTCCGCCAGCTCCCGCTCGGCCTCGCCGAGCGACGGCACATCGGCCGGCGGCGCCTCCCGCACCGGCAGGCAGCGCCAGACCACCTCCACATGCACATCGGGCCCGGCGCCGCCCTCCGGCCCGGCCTCGTACGTCTCGGGCACCAGCCCGAGCCCGGCCCCGGAGGCGAGCACCGCCTCCTCGGCCTCCAAAGCCCGTGCGTTGAATTCCGGCGGTCCGCACAGCCCCAGTGGATGGCCGGACACCGGCAGCGCCACCCGCAGGCCGACCGCCCCCAGGGCCCGCAGGCGCCCCAGCGCGAGCGTCAGCCCGACCGGCGCCGCCTCCCCGGGCAGGCCCTCCACGCGGTGCACCGCATCGTCGTCCGCGATCCGGAGCGCGGCTTCATCAGGTGAGACAAGTCCGGCCAATAGGGCGTTTCCCCATGCCGCCAGACGTCCTGAACGAGGTTCATCGAGCATGGTCCCCAGCCTAGGGAAGAGCACCGACAACGAGTGGCGTAGGTTTGCAGGGGGGCTGCGCCTACAGGTGTACGCGACGACCGAGAAGCAATGGGAGACAACGCGCTCATGAGCGATGTGCTGGAGCTGGTGGACGTATCCGTGGTCCGCGAAGGACGGGCTCTGGTGGACCAGGTCTCCTGGTCGGTGAAGGAGGGGGAGCGCTGGGTCATCCTCGGCCCGAACGGCGCCGGCAAGACCACTCTCCTCAATCTCGCCTCCAGCTACCTCTTCCCGAGCTCCGGCTCCGCCTCGATCCTCGGCGAGCAGCTCGGCAAGGTCGACGTCTTCGACCTGCGCCCGCGCATCGGCGTCGCCGGCATCGCCCTCGCCGACAAGCTCCCGCGCAGCCAGACCGTGCTGCAGACCGTTCTCACCGCCGCCTACGGCATGACGGCCAGCTGGCAGGAGAACTACGACGACGTCGACGAGCAGCGCGCCCGCGCGTTCCTCGACCGCCTCGGCATGACCGCCTACCTCGACCGGAAGTTCGGCACCCTCTCCGAGGGCGAGCGCAAGCGCACCCTGATCGCCCGCGCGATGATGACCGACCCCGAGCTGCTCCTGCTGGACGAGCCGGCCGCCGGCCTCGACCTGGGCGGCCGCGAGGACCTGGTGCGCCGCCTCGGCCGCCTCGCCCGCGACCCGTACGCCCCCTCCATGATCATGGTCACCCACCATGTCGAGGAGATCGCCCCGGGCTTCACCCACGTCCTGATGATCCGTCAGGGCAAGGTGCTGGCCGCCGGCCCGCTCGACCTCGAACTGACCTCCAGCAACCTCTCGCACTGCTTCGGCCTCCCGCTGATCGTCGAGCGCAACGGCAACGACCGCTGGACCGCGCAGGGCCTCCCGCTGACCTGAGCATCCGTCACCCGGCTACGCCTCAGGGCGCCGTGCCACGCGCACGCGAGCCCTCCCTGACCGATCGCGCCCTGTCCCGGGCCGCCACACCGATCTACCATGAAGCCGTGGATTCATGGGTGTGGTGGCTGATCGCCGCCGTAGGACTGGGCATTCCGCTGGTCGTGACCGCGATGCCCGAATTCGGGATGCTCGCGGTCGGCGCCGTCGCCGCTGCCGTCACTGCGGGCATCGGTGGCGGCACCGTTGCGCAATTCCTCGTGTTCGCCGCCGTATCGGTCGCGCTGATCGCGGTCGTACGCCCCCTCGCCAACCGCCGTCGCGGCCAGAGCCCCCATCTCGCGTCCGGAGTCGACGCGCTGAAGGGCCGCAGCGCCACGGTCCTGGAACGGGTCGACGGCGGAGGCGGCGGCCGCATCAAACTCGCCGGAGAGGTCTGGTCCGCCCGCGCCCTCGACGGCAACCAGGTCTATGAACCCGGCCAGCAGGTCGACGTCGTCGAGATCGAAGGCGCCACCGCTCTCGTGATCTGACCCGAACACGCTGCGCGACGAGCCACGACTCTGAAAGACTGATCAACGGCAAGCCGGTCGCCGGCCGGCACGGACCAGCAACGAAGGGCACGGGAGCCGCTGTGGAACCGATCATCATCGTCCTGATCATCCTGGTGGTGCTCGTGTTCATCGCACTCATCAAAACGATCCAGGTCATCCCACAGGCCAGCGCCGCCATCGTGGAACGCTTCGGGCGCTACACCCGCACCCTCAACGCCGGCCTGAACATCGTCGTCCCGTTCATCGACTCCATCCGCAACCGCATCGACCTCCGCGAGCAGGTCGTGCCGTTCCCGCCGCAGCCGGTGATCACCCAGGACAACCTGGTCGTGAACATCGACACCGTCATCTACTACCAGGTGACCGACGCGCGCGCCGCGACCTACGAGGTCGCCAGCTACATCCAGGCCATCGAGCAGCTCACCGTCACCACGCTGCGGAACATCATCGGCGGCATGGACCTCGAACGCACCCTGACCTCCCGCGAGGAGATCAACGCGGCACTGCGCGGCGTCCTCGACGAGGCCACCGGCAAGTGGGGCATCCGCGTCAACCGCGTCGAGCTGAAGGCCATCGAGCCGCCGACCTCCATCCAGGACTCGATGGAGAAGCAGATGCGCGCCGACCGCGACAAGCGCGCCGCCATCCTCCAGGCCGAAGGTGTCCGGCAGTCCCAGATCCTCACCGCCGAGGGTGAGAAGCAGTCCTCGATCCTGCGCGCCGAGGGTGAGGCCAAGGCCGCGGCCCTGCGCGCCGAGGGCGAGGCCCAGGCGATCCGGGTGGTCTTCGAGTCCATCCACGCCGGAGACCCGGACCAGAAGCTGCTCTCCTACCAGTACCTCCAGATGCTCCCGAAGATCGCCGAAGGCGACGCCAACAAGCTCTGGATCGTGCCGAGCGAGATCGGCGACGCCCTCAAGGGCCTCGGCGGCGCCATCGGCAACTTCAACCCCGCGGGCGGCGGCTCCATCCCCAAGCCCAGCTCGCCGAACCGCGAAGCGCCGCCCATCGACTGACCCGTCCGCCCTCGTGCATGATCAGCGGTGGCCCCCCGACCTTCATGGCGGGGAGGCGACCCTGACCATGTGAGGAGAAGGACGTGTCCATCGGGGAAGCAGTCGCCGTCCTCGCCGCCGGAATCGGTGCCGGCACGATCAACACCGTCGTCGGTTCCGGCACCCTGATCACCTTCCCGGTGCTGCTCGCCTTCGGCCTGCCACCGGTCACCGCCAACGTGTCCAACACCCTTGGCCTGGTGCCCGGTTCGATCAGCGGCGCCATCGGCTACCGCCGCGAACTCGCCGGCCAGCGCCGCCGGATTCTGCGCTTCTCCGCCTTCGCGCTGATCGGCGGCCTCGGCGGCGCGATCCTGCTGCTGGCACTGCCCTCCAAGGCCTTCGACACCATCGTCCCGGTGCTGATCGCCGTCGCGCTCGTCCTCGTCGTCGCACAGCCCAGGCTCGCCGCGAGGGTCCGCGCCCGGCGCGCGCGCAACGGCACCACCGCCCACTCCGACGGCGGCCCCGCCCTGCTCCTCGGCCTGATGCTGGCCAGCGTCTACGGCGGCTACTTCGGCGCCGCGCAGGGCGTCATCTACGTCTCCCTGATGGGCGTGCTGCTCCACGAGGACCTGCAGCGGATCAACGCCCTCAAGAACGTCCTCGCGGCCGTCGTCAACGGCGTGGCCGCGGTCTTCTTCCTCTTCGTCGCCGACTTCGACTGGACCGCCGTCGCCCTGATCGCCCTCGGCTCCACCCTCGGCGGCCAGCTCGGCGCGAAGGTCGGCCGACGGCTGCCGCCCACCGCGCTGCGCGGCGTCATCGTCCTCGTCGGCCTGCTGGCCATCGTCCAACTCCTCCTGAAATAGCGGGAGCCGGACGACGGCCGAGGGCCTGTCGTCAAACTCCCGTCGTTGGCCCGAAGGGCGGCCCCGCGGTGTCTGGTGCGTGCGATCGCAAGGCGGAGGGTCGCCCCGATACTGGGTGTATCGGGGCGAACCCGACAACGCGGCGAGCGTGCGTGCCTGGGGGCACCTCCCAGCGGTAGCTGGGGGAGCGCCGCGGGGCAGGCGGGAGTTTGACGACAGGCCCTCGGAGCGTGGGCGCTACGCCGGCACCGCCAGCCACTCCGGCAGGGCGTCCCGCACCGACACCCCCAGCGTCGACAGCAGCGCGTCCGCCGGCGTCGGCTCGAACGGCCGCCGCAGCAGCGCCATCCCCGCCTGCTCGGGCGTACGGTCCGCCTTGCGGTGGTTGTCCTCCGCACACGAGGCGACGGTGTTCAGCCAGGTGTCCCCACCGCCGTGCGACCGCGGCACGACATGGTCCACGGTCGTCGCCCGCCGCCCGCAGTACGCGCAGCGGTGCTGGTCACGCACCAGCACCCCCCGCCGCGACCACGGCGCCCGTTGTCGGAACGGCACCCGGACATATCTGCTCAGTCTGATCACCTGCGGCACCGGCAGCTCCACCGAAGCGGCACGGATGCGCAGCCCCGGGTGAGCGTGTTCGACGACGGCCTTGTCCTGCATCACCAGCACCACGGCCCGCCGCAGCGACACCGTCGACAACGGCTCGAAGCTCGCATTGAGCACCAGCGTCTCGCGCATCCCGCCCACCTCCCGGACCCGCTCCGCCCCCGCGGCGAAGCTGCTCCACTGTGCAGCGGCAGGTATTCCCCGAACAACGCAATTTCCGCACGCCACAAGGGAAATGGAGGACGATCGGCGGATGAAGAAGAGGTGCTCGGGCAGCGGCTCACACGGCGCGGACATGCGTGCGCTCCGGGTCTCGCCCCCGTGATACACACGAGACCCGGAGCGAACGGCGGCCGGCGAGGACACCCGCTCGAACGCGGGCTCCGGCGAGCAACGGACGACACACCTGCGCCCCGACACTCCCGCCACTGCGGTACCAGCTGCCCGACGCCCTGATGAAGGGCGGCGGCACGGACACCACTGTGCGTGGGGGAGCGCCGGGGCGCAACGGAATTACGGCGCTCAGCCCGCCGCGGGAATCTCGTACTCGGCGATCAGCTGCGCCCGCCCGAGGGCGTGGAACCGCAGATTGAAGCCCACCACCGCCGGCGAGGCGTCGGCGTCCGGACCGAGCTTCTCCTGGTCCACCGCGTACACCGTGAACACATAGCGGTGCGGACCGTCCCCGGGCGGCGGCGCCGCGCCCCCGAAGTCCCGCGTCCCGTAGTCGTTACGGACATGCACGGCGCCCTCGGGCAGCCCCTTCATCTCCCCGGACCCGGCACCGGTCGGCAGCTCCGTCACCGACGCCGGGATGTCGAACAGCGTCCAGTGCCAGAATCCGCTGCCCGTCGGGGCATCCGGGTCGTAGCAGGTGACGGCGTAGCTCTTCGTCCCCGCCGGCGCGCCCTCCCACCGCAGCTGCGGCGAACGGTTCCCCTCGGCGAAGACCTGCTCCGGCCGCAGCGTCCCGCCCGGCTCCACCTCCTCGCTCAGCACCGTGAACTCCGGCACCGGCGGATGGAAATCGTGCGGGAGCGGCCGCCGCTTCAGCTCGGACACTGCAACACCTCCTGGTCGCTTGCTGACACCTGTCCGGCCAGGTTAGAGCCAGTTCCGCTTACCGCCGACCTCGGCCAGCCACTGGTTGAGGTATCCCGCCCAGTCGGTCCCCTGGTAGTCGTTCAGACCGACCGTGAACGACCGGAAGGTGTCCGAGCCCTCGCTGAACAGCCCCGGCTTCTTGTCCATCTCCAGGACGACGTCCATCTCCCGGTCGTCCGCCACGAACGACAGCTCGACCTGGTTGAGCCCGCGGTACTGCTGCGGCGCGTGGAACTCGATCTCCTGGTAGAACGGCAGCTGCTGCCGCGTCCCCCGGATGTGACCCTGCTCCAGGTCAGCGGCCTTGAAGCGGAACCCGAGCCGCCCGAACGCGTCCAGGATCGCCTGCTGCGCCGGCAGCGGGTGCACGTTCACCGGGTCCAGGTCACTGGAGTCCACCGCACGGGCGATCGCCAGCTCCGTCGTCACCCCGACGCTCATCCCGTGCAGATGCGTCCCCAGGAACGTGGTGATCGGCGTCTCCCACGGAATCTCCAGGCCGAACGGCACGGTGTGCGCCGCCCCCTCCTGCACGGTGAACTCGCCGCCCAGCTGGACCTTGGTGAACTCGACGTTCCGCTTGTACTCCTCCTCGCCGCTCTCGACCTCGACGCGCGCCTGGAGCCCGACCGACAGCCCCTGGATCTCCTGAGCCACCGACCCGCCCTGAATCCGCACCTCGCCCTGCACGACCCCGCCCGGGACGACGTTCTCCTCGAAGAGCACCGTCTCCACCGACGCGCCTCCGGCCCCCAGGCTCGCCAGCAGCTTCTTGAATCCCATGGTCGTCCTCCCCAGGCGGCATGCCTGTGCTCTGTGTAGCGCGCCGAGATCTCGGCTTGATTCCTACGAACGCGAAACCGCGCAAGCCGGTTCCACGGCCACACCTTCCCAACCCCGGCGCTTCCATGGCCAGCCGCCTGCCCGAACGGCTGCACTACGCTCGGTCCGCATGACCGACGTACCGGAACGAATGCCGCTCACCCGCGACTTCTTCGACCGCCCGGTCGTGGAGGTGGCCCCCGATCTCCTGGGCCGCACCCTCCTCCGCAACACCCCCGACGGGCCGATCACCCTCCGGCTCACCGAGGTCGAGGCCTACGACGGCGAGACCGACCCCGGCTCCCACGCCTACCGCGGCCGCACCGCGCGCAACGCCGCCATGTTCGGCCCGCCCGGCCATGCGTACGTCTACTTCATCTACGGGATGTGGTTCAGCCTCAACGTGGTCTGCGGCCCCGAGAACAAGGCGAGCGGTGTCCTCTTGCGCGCCGGCGAGATCCTCACCGGCATCCCCTTGGCCGCCGGTCGCCGCCCCAAGGCCCGCAACAGCAACGAGCTGGCCAAGGGCCCGGCCCGCCTGGCCACCGCCCTCGACATCGACCGCACCCTCGACTCCACCGACCTGTGCACCGGCGGCGCCGCCCCCCTCTCCCTGCTCCCCGGTCAACCGCCGCCCCCCGAGCGGGTACGCAACGGCCCGCGCACCGGCGTCGGCGGAGACGGCGCCGACCACCCCTGGCGCTACTGGATCGCCGACGACCCCACCGTCAGCCCCTACCGCCGCCACGTCCCCCGGCGACGCACCACCAGCGCTCCTTGACTCTGCCCCGCGGACCGCCTAACGTAGCCCGAGCCGCTGGAGACGGGCAGCGCTATCTGCGCAGACCGCCAGGCGGCACAACCAACTACTCTCAACGATTCCCTCACGGGTCTTCTTTCGCGTTGCCGAAATTCGACCCCGCCGACTCGATTATGAGTCGCCAGGGAAAGCCGCTAAAGTAGTAACCACGCCGAAAGGGCAGCAGTAAAAAACTGCTCCGAGGCGGAACTCCGACGGAAATCGGAACCGGAATCGAAGCGAAACCGGATCTGTTAAAGTCGGAAAGGCCGAAAAGCGAAAGCGAAGCGGCCGCCCCGCTCCGACAGGGGCCAGAGACGGAAACGGATCTGGTAGAGTCGGAACCGCGAAGAAGCCGAAAGGCGGAAACGCACCGGCGAAAATCAGGCCCGCAAGGATCTGATAGAGTCGGAAACGCAAGACCGAAGGGAAGCGCCCGGAGAGCCTGGTG
>NZ_JBICVV010000032.1:0-58292 GCF_043199295.1 Streptomyces sp. NPDC048612 | reverse complement strand
TCGCCGCCCTGCGCAACCAAGGCGACGGCAGCCTCGACCACTCCGCCCTCCTGCGCGGCGTCGAACGCCTCTCCGGACACACCACCCACAGCTGAACGGACGTGGGGAGCGCGGCGTGGGAGGCGTGACCGCCCTCACGCCCACGGAGGGAACGCCCACCCGTTGTTCATCGTTCAAATGGGTGTGGGTGGTGAGCCACCCCTCCCGAGCCGCCCCGGCCGGCGTCCCCCCGCCCGGCCGGGGCTTCCTCGTGGCCGGGCGGGCCCTCGTTCGCAGGTCGCGGACGGGGTGACGCTCACGGCGGCTGCCGAAATGCGCGAGCGCGGAGCCCGGCGCACGCTGGAGGCATGTCCGAGCACCCCCCTGTCATCGTGCACCCGCCGACGCCCTCCGGTGGCCGCCGGGTGACCGTGCGTGGGCAGATCGTCGGGCTGGCCCACGGCCGCGGCGACGTCGCCGAGTTCCTCCGCCGTGCGGGCGTCACCGGCCCGGCCGGGAACATCGTGCTGGACGACCCCCGCCTCGTCGAATGGCGCGGCGGCTCGCTGGACGACTGGCCGATGCCTCCGGCCTGACGCCGCCCGCAGTGAGCCGCCGGGGATGTGCCCGTGGGGATGTGCCCGTGGGGATGTGCGTCGTCGGGCTTCCGGGGCGGCCGGAATGCCTCAACGTGGCCTGATGGCCCGGGAGTTGAGCCCCCGGCGCGGTAGGGAACGCGTGCCCGGCGGCCGTAGGACCGACCCGCGCCGGGCCGCCCGTAGGACCCGTACACCTCCCGGTGACCCCCGAGCGCCGCGTCCGATTTCCGCCAGCGCCGACGCCCGGCCTGCTGCACAGTGGACCTGTGATGACCGAGGACAGCAGGTACGAGGCGGTGCGCAGCCGGGACGCCAGGTTCGACGGCGCGTTCTTCTTCGCGGTGTCCACGACCGGGATCTACTGCCGGCCGAGCTGCCCCGCCACCACACCCCGCCGCCGGAACGTCGCCTTCTTCCCGACCTCCGCGGCCGCCCAGGGCTCAGGATTCCGTGCCTGCCGGCGCTGCCGCCCCGACGCGGTGCCCGGCTCGGCGGAGTGGGACGCCCGAGCGGACGTCGTCGGGCGGGCGATGCGGCTGATCAGCGAGGGGGTCGTCGACCGCGAGGGCGTTGCCGGGCTGGCGGCCCGGCTCGGCTACAGCACCCGGCAGGTCCAGCGGCAGCTGACCGCCGAGCTGGGCGCCGGCCCCGTGGCCCTGGCGCGGGCACAGCGCGCCCACACCGCCCGGGTCCTGCTGCAGACCACCGGGCTGCCCGCCTCCGAGATCGCCTTCGCGGCGGGCTTCGCCAGCGTGCGGCAGTTCAACGACACCATCCGGGAGATCTACGCCCTCACCCCGAGCGGGCTGCGCGCCGCCCGCCCCGGCAAGGGGAGCCGCTTCGGCGCGGTGGCGCACCCCGGGACACCCGGGGTGCTCCCGCTGCGGCTCGCCTTCCGCGGGCCGTACGCGGCGCGGCAGCTCTTCGACCACCTCCAGCGGCGCGCGATCACCGGGGTCGAGGAGGTCACCGGCACGCCCGGCGCGCGCACCTACCGGCGCACCCTGCGGCTGCCGCACGGCACCGGGATCGCCGAGGTCGACGAGGCGGCCGGCGACGGCTGGCTGGACTGCCGGCTGCGCCTGACCGAACTGCGGGACCTCACCACCGCGAGCCAGCGGGTGCGCCGCCTCTTCGACCTGGACGCCGATCCGTACGCGGTCGCCGAACGGCTCGGCGCGGACGCCGACCTGGCGCGCCTGGTGGACCGGCACCCCGGACTGCGCTCCCCGGGGGCCCCGGACCCGGACGAACTCGCCCTCCGTGCCGTGCTCGGCCAGCAGGTCTCGGTCGCGGTCGGCCGCACCTTCGGCGGCGCCTTGGTCGCCGCCCACGGAGAACCGCTGCCGGAGCCGTCCGGTGCGCTCACCCACCTCTTCCCCCGCGCCGACGGCCTGGCGCGGGCCGGCCTCACCGAACTCGGGATGCCCGCGTCACGGCGGGCGACCCTGCGCACCCTGAGCGCCGCACTCGCCGACGGCACGGTCGTCCTGGACGCCGGAGCCGACCGGGACGAGGCCGCACACGCGCTGCTCGGGCTGCGCGGCATCGGCCCGTGGACCGCCGGATACATCCGGATGCGCGCCCTCGGCGACCCCGACGTCCTGCTGACCGGCGACGTGGCCGTACGGGCCGGCCTGCGCCGGGCCGGAGTCCCGACGGCCGGCCTGAAGGAGCGCGCGGACGCCTGGCGCCCCTGGCGCTCGTACGCCATGCACCACCTCTGGAACGTGCCGGCCACGGAGCCGGCGAGCCCCCGCCCCACCACCACGGAAAGCACCGGACCATGACGCTCTACACCACCCTCGACAGCCCGCTGGGCGAACTCCTGCTGGTGGGCGAGGAATCGGCCACCGCACCGGGCGGCACCGCGCTCGCCTCGCTCTCCGTACCCGGGCAGAAGGGCGGCGACACCGTCCGGGACGACTGGACGTACGACCCCGCCGCCTTCACCGCCGTCGCCGACCAGCTCCGCGCCTACTTCGACGGGCAGCTGACCCGCTTCGCCCTCGCCTGCGCCCCGGCCCGGGGCACGGATTTCCAGCGGCGCGTGTGGCAGGCGCTGGAGGCCATCCCGTACGGCACGACCACCACGTACGGGAAGGTCGCCGCCGAGATCGGTGCGGCACGGGGCGCGGTGCGTGCCATCGGCACGGCGATCGGCGCGAACCCGCTGCTCATCGTGCGGCCCTGTCACCGCGTGATCGCCGCGGACGGCTCCCTGTCGGGGTACGCGGGCGGGCCGGAGCGCAAGCGGCAGCTGCTCGGTATCGAGGGCGCCCTGCCGGAGGCCCGCTGAGCTGCCCCGCTGGCGGCGGCACACTCCCTGGGCCTCGTCTTCCACGACGCCTGAAGCCGCCCGTGGCCCGGGGCGGCCCCAGGAGTGCCCGGCGGCGTCAGAGCATGGAACCGCCGGTGACGTCGAACCGCTGGCCGGTGATCCAGCGGGACTCGTCCGAGGCGAGGAAGGCGGCGACGTCGGCGATGTCCTGGGGCCTGCCGATGCGGTTGAAGACCGAGAGTGAGGCCAGCGCGGCGTGCGCCTCCGGCGTCGCCCGCATCGCCGCGTTCATATCGGTCTCGACGAAGCCGGGGGCGATGGCGTTCACCGTGATCCCCCGCGCACCGAGATCCTTCGCCAGGGTCAGGGTGAAGGCCTCCACCGCGCCCTTGGAGACGCTGTAGGCGATCGTCGAGGGGAAGGCCGTACTCGTCACCGCCGACGAGACGTTGATGATGCGTCCGCCGTCCCGCATCCGGCGCAGACCGTGCTGCGCGACGAAGAACACGGCCTTGGTGTTGACCGCGAGGGTGCGGTCGAAGTCCTCGGGCGTCACTTGGTCGATGTGCCCCGGGATGCTGATCGCCGCGTTGTTGACAAGGATGTCGAGACCGGGCTCGGCGCCGTACGCCGACAGTCCCTCGTCGAACGCCGCGTAGAGGGCCTCGGCATCACCGGGAACCCCCAGTTCCGCACCGATTATGAAGGCCCGGCCACCCGCGTCGAGGATGCTCTCGGCCGTTTCCTTGGCCGCGATGTCATTACTGCCGTAGTGGACGGCGACCAGTGCGCCGTCGGCGGCGAGGCGCTGCGCGATGCCCCGGCCGATACCCCGGCTGGAGCCTGTCACCAGCGCGGTCTTTCCCTTGAGTTCACCCATGGTGGCCTGGCCTTTCACGTGCCGGTGCGGGCATACCGCCCCGAGGACTGTCGAATGGTGTGGTGGCGAAGCGGCCGCACCGGGCCGGCCGCCTGTGCCGCAACAGCCGCTCGCACAAGGGCGGGTGGTCGCTGGAGAGGGGTGCGGTGGCTCCGCGGAGTGTGGTCGGCCGACGGCGAACGGTGCGGCGTGGGAAACGGGGTCGTCAGTCCCGTGGGTCCAGGGCCGTCAGGGTGGAGACGAAGACCGGATCGCCGTCCTGTAAGCCGGTCACCTGCACCGTGGTGGTGCAGGGCAGCGCCGACGGGACACGGCGGGCTTCGATCACACAGGGGGTGCCGTGCTCGGCGTACCGGTGGAAAACGGTCCCGAAGGCGTACGGGACGAAGGCGCCGGGCGAGGTGAGGGTGCGGGCGGCCTGCTGGGCGGCGTCGAGCAGCACCATGCCGGGGACGTGATCGTTCGCCGGGTTCACCACCGCGGGGTGGCCGGGTGCGAGGCGCAACAGCCAGCGGTCGGGCCGGCCGGTGGGGGAGAGCAGGACGTCGCGGTCCTGGGCGCTGCCGGTCAGCCGGGGCGGAACGGGGTCGGGAAGGGGGCCGGGGGCGTGCCGCGCACTCAGTCGGTCCCCGCGGAGCCGGCGGTAGACGGCGGGTGTGGTGACCGTGACGTCGGAGTGGCCGGTCGCGACGATCCGGCCCGCCTTACGGATGGTCATGTCGAAGCGGCCACTGGTCAGCGTGCCCGCCCGCATGCGCGTCCGGCTGCAGATGACGTCGATGGTCAGGGGAGTGGGCCCGCTGCCCACCGCGAGATGCTCAGGGTGGGTGGTGTACACGAGGTCGCCGAGGATGAAGTGGTGGCCGAGCGGGACACCGAGTTCGGCGTGGCAGAGCAACAAACCGGCCTGACGGATGGTCTCACCCGCGAGGATGAGATGGTGTCGCCCGCGATTGGGGGTGAAGTACCCGTGATCGTGCGGCCACCGGGCGGTCAGCGAGAAGCGCGTGTCATCGAGCCGGCGCCATGAGGTGACCAGCATGTCGTCGGCGAGAGGGCGGTGTACGAACTCCCGGGTGACCCGGACGCCGTGGGGTCCTCGCGGTCCGGTCGCGCGGCTCCCGGCGGGGGCCGGCAGCGGGTGTGGAGACCTGGGCTGAACAGTGCTGACCTGCATCGTCTCGCTCATGACTGCCCCCAGGCATCGCTACGGGTTGAGGTACATCGCTGATAAGATACGTACCATCCGGTTTTATTTTCAATGCCGGGCCGTCGAAAAGGGGAAAGTAGCTGATCGAGCGACGACTTGAGCTGTAGCTAACTGTTGCGGAACGAAGAGACATTGAGAGACAGGAGGCGTCCTGTGGCACAACAGGACCGCGCGATTCGGACCCGGCGACTGATCTTGGAGGCGGCCGCGTCGGTTTTCGACGAGCAGGGCTACGACCGCGCGACGATCGCCGAAGTCCTCGAGCGTGCCGGCGTGACGAAGGGCGCCTTGTACTTCCACTTCGCCTCCAAGGAGCAGTTGGCGCTCGCGGTGATCGAGGAGCAGGTGGTCGATATCGCTGTGGAGCCGCAGACGATCAAGCTGCAGGAGTTCGTCGACTCGGGCCAGCTGCTGGCCTTCCGGCTGCGCAGTGACCCGATCCAGCGGGGCGCGGCACGGCTGGCGGTCGAGCAGGGCTCCAACCACCTCGACCGCAAGCAGTCGATGCTGTCGTGGACCCGGTTCGTCGAGGGCTTGCTGAACGACGCCCGGAGCCGCGGGGAAATCCTGGAGAGCGTCGTCGTGCAGGAGACCGCCGAGTTGTTCGTCGGTGCCTTCGCGGGGCTGCAGATGATGTCGCAGGCCCTGACCAACCGGGCCGACCTCAGCCGCAGGCTCACCGTCTTCTTCGAGCACACCCTCCCGAGCATCGCCGTGCCGGCCATCCTCGCCAAGCTCGACCTGGGCTCCGAGCGGGGTGCGCAACTCAACGCCGCCCTGCAGGCGAAGGCGGTGGTGCAGGCCGCGGCCGGCGCCGACGCCGGAGTGGCTGCGGGCTGAACGCGTCCCGCCCGATGGGCGGATGCCAGTCGCGAAAGACAGAGGACATTTCGGCACATCACGATCGCTGAAAACATACCGCGCGTGCGGTGTCGAATATCGAAGTGTGTGCACCTTGTGTGTGAATCGTGCAGGTCAGAAGCGTCGCGGACGAGCCGCGGCGCCTTTCGGCGTGGAGCCGGCGGCGGTGTGCGCGAGAGGCGCGAACGGTGGCCGGCGGGGGCGCGGCACATCGGGCTCGGGTGGATGTCAGTGGTGTGCTGTTCACTGGACTCGGCGGGCTCGAAGCGTCCGCGTCCGGGACGAACGGGGGAGGTCCGGTGTACGGGCTGGGGGAGGGCGAACGCCGGTGCGGCGTGAGGCAGATCACGGACGTCGCAACGAGACGCCGGGCCGTGCGACGGAATAGAACGCCGGGGTAGAAGCGTTCGTCATGCACGTATCAGCCGTGCGTGGAGAACGCCCCACTCGTCAGCGGCCTGATCGTGCCGATGCCCGCAGACGACACCGCACTTCGACCGCTCTTCCGACGACCCCGCAGCTGTCCTCGTGCTGTGCCGTCCCACGCGTGCCGACGAGGCTCACGCGCCGGGCTGCGTTCGCCCGCCCCCGCCCCTCTTCCCGCCCCGCTCCGTCAGCCGCTGACGGCAACCACCCACCTCTGCCGCCCTGGAGGCCCCGCGTATGAACCGGACGACGACGGACCAGCACCCCGGAAGGACGGCGGGCGCCGCAGCCGTGCCGCCGGTGCCCGACCCGGCCAGGGGCGGGCGGCGCAGAACCTCCGGTGGCCTCGTTCCGGTCCTCGCCTTCGCCGGCATCGTCGTCGCGGTGATGCAGACCCTGCTCGTCCCGGTCATCAAGGACCTGCCGGTGCTGCTCGACACGGCGGCCGGCAATGCCACGTGGGTCATGACGGCCACCCTCCTCGCCGGCGCCGTCTCGACTCCCATCATGGGGCGCCTCGGTGATCTGTACGGCAAGCGGCGGATGCTGCTGAGCAGCCTGGCGGTCATGGTGGCCGGCTCGCTGGTCTGCGGCTTCACCAGTGACCTGGTCATCATGATCGTGGGCCGGGCGCTGCAGGGCTTCGCCATGGGCGCGATACCCCTCGGCATCGGCATCATGCGCGACGAGCTGCCGCGTGAGCGGCTCGGCTCGGCGATGGGGCTGATGAGCTCGTCGATCGGCGTCGGTGGCGGGCTCGCACTGCCGGCCGCCGCCCTTGTGGCCCAACACGCCGACTGGCACACCCTGTTCTTCGGCGCCGCCGGGCTCGGTGTGCTGTCGATGCTGCTCACCCTCCTCGTCGTACCGGAGACCGCGGTACGGGCCGAGGGCCGCTTCGACGTCGTGGGTGCCCTCGGGCTGTCGGCCGGGCTGGTGGCCCTGCTGCTGCCGATCACCAAGGGCAGCGACTGGGGCTGGGGTTCGCCGGCCACCCTCGTACTCTTCGGTGTCGCGGCCCTGATCCTGGTGCTGTGGGGCGTGCTGGAGCTGCGTCTCGCCGATCCGCTGGTCGACCTGCGGACCACCGCGCGCCGTGAGGTGCTGCTGACCAACCTCGTTTCGATCACCGTCGGTGTGGCGTTCTACGCGATCTCGCTGGTGATGCCGCAGCTGCTCCAGCTGCCCACGTCGACCGGCTACGGCCTGGGCCAGTCGATGGTGGTGGCCGGGCTGTGCATGGCGCCGCTGGGCCTGACGATGATGTGCGTCGCCCCGCTGTACGCGCGGATCGCCGCCCGGCGCGGCCCCAAGGTCTCCCTGCTGCTCGGCATGCTGGTCATCGCGGTCGGCTACGGCGCGGGCATCGGCCTGATGAACGCCGCCTGGCAGACCGTCATCATCGCGGTGGTCGTCGGCGCCGGCATCGGCCTGGCGTACTCCTCGCTGCCCGCACTGATCATCGGTGCCGTCGACGCCTCGGAGACCGGCGCGGCCAACGGCCTGAACACCCTGATGCGCTCCATCGGCACCTCGGTGTCCAGTGCGGTGATCGGCATGGTGCTGGCCCATATGTCGAAGAACGTGGGACCGGTCACGGTGCCCACGATGGCCGGCTTCCGGGTCTCCTTCCTCATCGCCACGGCCGCGGTCCTCATCGGCGTCGCCCTGGCCTCCTTCCTGCCGTCCCAGCGGAAGGAGGCCCGCCCGACCCTGGTCGCTCAGAGCACCGACGAAGCGGCGGACACCGACGAGGCCAGCGGCGGGCGGGGCGGGGCGCACCCCTCGGCACTGCCCGCCACTCCGGCCACCGCCACACCGGCCACACCCGCTGCCCCGGCCGCGCCGCTCGCGGCCGCAACAGCCGAACCTCCCGCCCCCTCCCACCAGATGGCCGCCCTCGCGAAGTCGGCACCGTCCTGGGCGCGGCCGGCCACCGGCCCGCACACGGCCCTCGCACGGTCCACGTCCGACACGATGACCGAGGGCGCCGCGGCCGCCGGTTTCCGGGGCCGGCTGGCGGACACCTCCGGCGGCCCGGTCCCCGGCGCGAGCGTCACCCTGATCGACGGGCAGGGACGCCAGGCCGGCATCACCACGACCGACACCGACGGCCGTTACGCCCTCGACGCCCCCGCGCCCGGCACCTACGTCCTCACGGGTGCCGCGCCCGGCCGCACCCCGCACGCGACCTCCGCCACCTGCCGCGGCGCGGGTGCGTCGACCCGGGTCGACCTGACCCTCACCAGCACCGGCCGCCTGGGCGGCACCCTGCGGCCCACGGCCACCGTCCGCGGCAGGGTACGGGGCCCGGACGGCCGCCCGCTCGCCGACGCCGCCGTGACCCTCGTCGAGGACGGCACGGTCGCCGGACACACCGTCACCGGCCCGGACGGCGCCTTCACCTTCACCGACCTGACCCTCACCGACCTGAGCGGCGGCCCCCACTACACCCTCACGGCGACCGGCTACCCGCCCCACGCCGTCCCCATATCCGTCACCGCCGGCGCCAGCGAAACTCTTGATCTGGAGCTGGGAGTAGAGGAACAGCCGGATAAGGAACGGCACTTGAGCAGCTCGCGCACCTGAGAGCGAACAGGACTGCGCTCCTACGGGCCGGACCTCCGGCAGTCGTGGCGCTCGCTGACTGACTGGCTGAGCTACTCACCGAACTACTCACCGAGTGTCTGGAGGCCCGGGGCGCCGCTCGCCATGCTGACGGATGAGCAGGCGCGCCCAGGCCCCTCAGCGCAGGACGGCTGCCAGCAGGTCCGTTCCCAGTGCCGTCAGGCCGGGCAGGTTGAGGGTGTGCCGGACGTAACGACCGTGCCGCCGGGCTGTGAGGAGGCCCGCGCGGCGCAGGGCCGCGAGGTGGCGGGAGACCTCCGGGGAGGAGAGCTCCCAGGCGTGGGCCAGTTCGCCGGTGGTGTGCGGGCCGCGGGCCAGGGTGCGCAGCAGGCGCAGCCGTACCGGATGTGCCAGTGCCTCCAGCCGTAGGGTGACCGTTTCCAGCGACACCGGTTCCGAGGGGCTCGGTTCGGTCACCGGGTACTGCACCACCGGCTGCCAGCCGGGCGCGTGGACCACCACCAGGTGCGGGCTGCCGAAGACGCTGGGGATGAAGGTGACCCCGGTGTCGTGGGCGGCGGTCGCCTTGTCCTGCAGCTTGTCCACGATGATGCAGTCGCCGTCCGGCGCCAGGGCGACCGCGCCGGAGACCGAGCTGAGCGCCGCCCCGATGCCCTGGCGCCTCAGCAGGTCGTTCTTCAGGCGCAGGTCGGTGGCGAGCTGCACGGCGACGTCCGCCCAGGCGGCGTCGAAGAAGGCCTCGGCGCACAGTTCCAGGGTGTGGCGCACCCGCGCCCGCACCGCGGCGGGGTCCGCGAGCAGCCGTTCCGCGAAGGCCTCCTGCCGCGCGCCGCGGGCCTGGGCCAGGTCCAGCGCCCGCTCGCGCGCGGCCGGGTCGGTGAGCGGCGACGGCGTGCCGAGATGGGCCCGGTTGCCGCCGCATGTGGTGACGAGCGCGGCGGTCACATATGTCTCGTCGTCGATCCGGTCCACGTCGTCCAACTCCTCGGCGAGGGTCGGCCGGGGCCGGGCGGGGAGCAGGAAGTCGGCCTGTGAGGAACGCCAGAGGAACTCCGCCTCCCGCAACCGCTCGGCCGGCTCCGGCCGCAGCCCGGCCCAGACCTCCCCGGCCCAGCCGGCGAACTGCGGATGGTGCCCGGGTTCGGCCAGCACATGCAGCATCGCGGTCAGCTCGGCCAGCGGGGAGGCGGCGAACCGCAGCCGCTCGGCCGGCAGGCCGCCGATGTCGATCCTCAACGTCATCCCCTCAGCATCACCGACCGGTGGACCGGTGGCGCCGCCGGTTGACGGTCTCCGTCAACCGGCGAGGCCGGTCCGGCGGCCGAACGCACCGTTGACGCCATGGCAACCACCCCCAAGATCCGGCCCCGCGCCCTCGTCCGGGCCTCCGGAGGCCCCCGCTACGCCGTAGCCCTGGCCGTGGACGCGCTCGGCACCGGCCTGCTGCGGCCCTTTCTCCTGCTGTACGGAGTGACGGTGCTGAAGCTGTCCGCGCCGGCCACCGGCATCGCCATGACGGTCGGCATCGTCGTGGGTCTGGTGTGCATGCCCGCGGTGGGCCGCTGGCTGGACCGGGGCGCCCGCAGCACGGTCGTGGCGGCGTCGATGCTGGTGCGGGCGCTGGGTGTGGCGCTGCTGCTGGCCACTCCGGAGGGGCAGGTCTGGACGTTCGCGACGGCGGCGCTCTTCCTCGGCGTCGGCAACCAGGCGTGGCCGGCCGCCCATGCGGCTCTCGTGGCCACGGTCGCCCGCGGCCGGGAACGCGACGCCGCGCTCGCGGGAGGCCGCGCCCTGCGCAACGCCGGGCTGGGCGTGGGCGCGCTCCTCGCCACCGCATGCCTGGCGGGCGGCACCACCGCCTTGCAGGCGCTGGCGGCCGTCACCGGGCTCGCCTACCTCGCCGCGGCGGCCCTGGCGTGGTCGGTCCAGCTCCGCGCGGAGACGGCCGCCACCCGGGCCGAGGACGGGGCCGACGGACCCGCACCGCGGATGCGTGCGCTGCCGGCCGCCAACGTGGTCTACGTCTTCTGCCTCAACGTCCCCGAAATCGCGCTCCCTCTGGTCCTGGTGACACAGCTGCACGCCTCCCCGGTGTGGTCGGCGGCCATCTTCGTGGCCAACACGGTGCTGGTGGTCACCCTGCAGGTTCCGGTCACGGTCCTGATGTCCCGCTTCTCCCGGCGGGCCGTGCTGGCCCTCGCCGGCGTGGTCCTCGCCGCGTCCTACCTCGGTTTCCTCGTGGCCACTTCACTGGGAAGCGGCTGGGGCGCCCCGGCCGTGGCAGCCGTGTCCGTGGTCTGCACCCTCGGCGAGATCCTCTATGCCGGCAGCGCCACCGCGCTGGTCACCGCCCTCGCCCCGGCCGCGGTCCTGGGACGCGCCCTCGCCCGCTTCGAAACCTCCACCGGCTTCGGTCTCGCCGTCTCCCCGGCAGCCATCACCGCACTCGCCCCCCACGGCCCGACCGCCCTCTGGGGCAGCCTCGCCGCCGCGACACTCCTCTCGGCCGCCGCCGTGGCCACCGAGAAGGACCAGATGGACGGCCCAGCGCCCCTTTCCGCCGGGCGTGCGCCGGCTCGTGAACTCGGCACCCGCCTCTGACGGCGGGGTGAAGCGGCGCCGCCGGGGCCGGTGAGACCCGCGGGGCCCCCTGCGGCCGGTGATCTCGGTCGGCGGAACGGCCGAACATGGCGGTGCCGTATCCGCAAATCGGGAATTTTCTGCGAGTCTGAACGACGCGCCCCAAAATCCAGCTGGTCACACCGGTTTCCGGGGTTATCGGCGTGCCGGGCCCGCAAGCTCGTTAGTGGTGTGTTAGTGCCTCGTTAGCGGACCGGCAGTGCCCAGGGCCACGCTGGAACGACGGACGGACCGCACCCCGCTACGAGAGCTCGCACCTACTAGACGAGGGGGACACTTATGTCGCTCATCATCAAGACGCTCAGCCGCGGTCGTCGTGTCGCCGCCGGTTCGCTGATCGCTGTCGCGGCGCTCGCACTCACCGCCTGCGAAGGCGGCCCGGACGCCGCATCCCGCCCCTCGTCGGCCGCCGAACGCGGCGCCTCCCACGACACGGAGAGCGGCGGCTCCGCGTCGTCCCACGGCAGCGTGCAGCCGTCCGGCGCGAAGGAGCAGTCCACGGGCGGGAAGAAGCAGCCGTCGGCGCAGGCCGCCACTCCCGGTGGCAAGCCGACCGGCAAGGCGCCGAGCGCCGCGGAGGCCAACACCTCTCGGACGACGGCCTCGGATCGCTGCACCGCCGCCAATCTCTCGCTGCGCCTGGGCGCCCCCGACGCCGGTGCGGGCAACATCCGCTACCCCCTCGTCTTCACGAACAAGGGCAAGAAGGCCTGTTCGCTGCGCGGCTTCCCGGGCGTCTCGCTGATCAACCGGGACGGCTCGACCGTGGGCAAGCCCGCCACCCGCTCGGGCGGCGCCGGCGCAGTCGTCCGGCTCCAGCCGGGGCAGAGCGCGCACACCCTGCTGCACACCCTCAACGAAGGCGTCTCGGACACCCCGTGCTGGGCCAAGTCGCAGATCGTCTTCGTCTACCCGCCCGGCTCCAAGGAGTCGATGACCACCGGCAGCCGCGGACTGCGGGTGTGCGGCGGACGGTTCGACGTGACCGCGGTGGAGGCCGGTGCCCTGGGCTGACGGCCCCGCCCGCGGAGCCGCGACGAGGACGGCCCCGCCACGCAGGCACGCCCCCGGCGCACCGTGCGCCGGGGGCGTGCGGCATGCCGGGACGGGGAGACGGTGGCGCCCCGAGGAACTGCCACCGGCCCGCTCGCACGCTCGGGTGGTATGTCACCGCAACGGCCCCCGGTGACCGCCCCGTGCCTCCGGATCGGTGTTACCAAGGTGGATGGAAGCCTTGAATGAGCGCTTTCGTTGCATATCTGCCTAGGGAGACATCCCATGTCTGCAGCTTCGAGCGTGGCCGACAAGGCCGCTGCGAACGGAAAGCCGTCCGCCGAGGACGAGTCCCCGATCCACATTCTCTGGATCAACGCCGGCCTGAGTTGCGACGGCGACTCCGTGTCGCTCACCGCCGCGACGCAGCCGAGCATCGAGGAGATCGCGCTCAGTGTGCTGCCGGGGTTGCCCAAGATCGCCGTCCACTGGCCGCTGATCGATTTCGAGTGCGGCCCGGTCGGTGGCGCGGACACCTTCATCGAGTGGTTCTTCAAGGGCGAACGCGGCGAGATCGACCCGTTCGTGCTCGTCGTCGAGGGGTCCATTCCCAACGAGTCCATCAAGCCCGAGGGCTACTGGTGCGGCTTCGGCGACGACCCGGAGACCGGCCAGCCGATCACCACCAGTGAGTGGATCGACCGGCTCGCCCCCAAGGCGCTCGCCGTAGTGGCGATCGGCACCTGTGCCACGTACGGCGGCATCCACGCGATGTCGGGCAACCCGACCGGAGCCATGGGCGTGCCCGACTACCTGGGCTGGGACTGGACCTCCCAGGCCGGGATTCCGATCGTCTGTGTGCCGGGCTGCCCGATCCAGCCGGACAACTTCGCGGAGACCCTGACCTATCTGCTCTACCAGGCGACGGGCGCGGCTCCGATGATCCCGCTGGACGACCAGCTGCGGCCCACCTGGCTCTTCGGGGAGACCGTGCACGAGGGCTGTGACCGGGCCGGCTACTACGAGCAGGGCCAGTTCGCCACCACGTACGACTCGCCCAAGTGTCTGGTGAAGCTCGGATGCTGGGGTCCCGTGGTCAAATGCAACGTGCCCAAGCGGGGCTGGATGGACGGCATCGGCGGCTGCCCGAACGTCGGCGGTATCTGTATCGCCTGCACCATGCCCGGCTTCCCCGACAAGTTCATGCCGTTCATGGACGAGCCGCCCGGCGGCAAGATCTCCAGCAGCGCCAGCGCCGCGTACGGCAGCGTCGTCCGCCGTCTGCGCGGCATCACGGCCAGGACCGTCGACCACGAGCCCAAGTGGCGCCACCGCGGCGACCAACTGACCACCGGCTACCGGAAACCGTGGTGAGCGCACCCCGCCCGTAGCCGTCCGGCACCCGGACCCTCCGTCCGACCCCACCTCCGCGCGCAACAGAAGGGCACGGCACTCACGATGGCACCGAGAACGAAGGCGGCCGACGGCAGCGGTCTGACGGAGATGTCCTGGGACCCGATCACCCGGATCGTGGGCAGCCTCGGCATCCACACCAAGATCGATTTCAAGCAGAAGCGGGTGGCGGAGTGCTACAGCACCTCGTCCGTCTTCCGCGGCTACAGCGTCTTCATGCGCGGCAAGGACCCCCGCGACGCGCACTTCATCACCAGCCGGATCTGCGGCATCTGCGGTGACAACCACGCCACCTGTTCCGTCTACGCACAGAACATGGCCTACGGGGTGAAGCCCCCGCACCTGGGAGAGTGGATCATCAACCTCGGCGAGTCCGCCGAGTACATGTTCGACCACAACATCTTCCAGGAGAACCTGGTCGGGGTCGACTACTGCGAAAGAATGGTCCGCGAGACCAACCCCGGCGTCTGGGAGCTCGCCCAGCGCACCGAAGCCCCCCACGCGGGCGAGCACGGCTACCGCACCATCGCCGACATCATGACCTCCCTCAACCCCATCGAGGGCGAGTTCTACCGCGAGGCCCTCCAGGTCAGCCGCTACACCCGGGAGATGTTCTGCCTCATGGAGGGCCGCCATGTGCACCCCTCCACGCTCTACCCGGGCGGTGTCGGCACCGTCGCCAGCGTCCAGCTCTTCACCGACTACCTCAGCCGGCTGATGCGCTACGTCGAGTTCATGAAGCGGGTGGTGCCGCTCCACGACGACCTGTTCGACTTCTTCTACGAGGCGCTGCCCGGCTACGAGGAGGTCGGCCGCCGCCGCGTCCTGCTGGGCTGCTGGGGCGCGCTCAACGACCCCGAGCACTGCGACTTCACCTACCGCAACATGACGGACTGGGGACGGAAGATGTTCGTCACCCCGGGCGTCATCGTCGACGGCAAGCTGGTCACCAACGACCTCACCGAGATCAACCTCGGCATCCGGATTCTGCTGGGCAGCTCCTACTACCAGGACTGGGAAGGCCAGGAGCAGTTCGTCACCCACGACCCGCTCGGCAACCCGGTCGACCCACGCCACCCCTGGAACCAGCACACCATCCCCGCCCCGCAGAAGCGGGACTTCAACGACAAGTACAGCTGGGTGATGTCCCCGCGCTGGTTCGACGGCAAGGAGCACCTGGCCCTGGACACCGGCGGCGGCCCGATCGCCCGGCTGTGGTCCACCGCGCTGTCCGGACTCGTCGACACCCCGTACGTCAAGGCCACCGGCCAGAGCGTCGTCATCGACCTGCCCCGCTCCATGACCAAGCCCGAGGCGCGCTTCGAATGGAAGATCCCGAAGTGGAGCAACGCCCTGGAGCGCAACCGGGCCCGCACCTACTTCCAGGCCTACTCGGCCGCCATGGCGCTGCACTTCGCCGAGCAGGGCCTGAACGAGGTCCGCGCCGGACGCACCCAGACCTGGGAGAAGTTCGAGGTACCCGACGAGTCCATCGGCTGCGGCTTCACCGAGGCCGTGCGCGGCGTCCTCTCGCACCACATGGTCATCCGGGACGGGAAGATCGCCAACTACCACCCGTACCCGCCCACCCCGTGGAACGCCAGCACCCGGGACACCTACGGCACCCCCGGCCCGTACGAGGACGCCGTCCAGAACACCCCGATCTTCGAGGAGAACTCCCCGGAGAACTTCAAGGGCATCGACATCATGCGCGCGGTGCGCAGCTTCGACCCGTGTCTGCCGTGCGGCGTCCATATGTACGTCGGCAACGGCAAGTCCGTGCAGAAGATGCATGTGCCCACCGGTCTGAGCGGGCTCTCCGGATGAGCGCCCGGGCCACCACAGCAGAGGACGCCGCACCGCGGGCGGACGCCTCCGGGGCCGATGCGCCGTCCGTTTCCGCACCGTCCGTTGCCGCACCCTCCGCCGCCGTGCCGAGCGCCGAGGCCGCCGGCCGGCGCGTGGAAGAGGTGCTGGACCGCCTCGCACAGCGCGACGACCGCGAGGCGAGCGCCGCCGCCGAGGAACTCGTCCGCGTCCTGATGGACTTCTACGGCGCGGGACTCGCCCGGATCATGCACCTCGTGGGCAGCGGCACGGGCGAGGACGGCCCGCGCCCGGCGCTGCTGCGCGACGAGCTGGTGACCAGCCTGCTGGTGCTGCACGACCTGCACCCCGAGGACACCGCGGCCCGCATCGGCCGCGCCCTGGACAGCGTCCGCCGCCAACACCCGGCGGACATCGCGGAGTTCGACGCGGACACCGGAACGCTGCGGCTGCGCCCCGGCGCCTCCGGCGGCTGCGGCTGCCCGAGCACCGACCAGCAGGCCCGGCAGACCGTCGAGGCCGCGGTGTCCTGCTTCGCGCCCGAGGTGACCTCGATGCGGTGGGAGGCGGCGGGCGACCGTCCCGAGCCCCCGCTGCTGCAGATCTCCCGCCGGCCGCCGACCGCCGCCACCGCCTCGTGAGCGGCCGGCAGACGGCGCCCCCGCGCCTGGGGCCACCGCCCGCCCACCGCGGCCTGCGCCGCTTCCGGGCCCCGGTGCCGGCCGCCCCCGAACGCTGCGAACTGTGCGCCGTGGTACTCGCCGAGCACAACCACCGCCACCTGGTCGACACCCGCCGCCGGGCGCTGGCCTGTGCCTGCACCCCGTGCGCACTGCTCTTCGACCGGCCCGGCGCGGGCACCGGACCGTTCCGTACGGTCCCCGACCGCTATCTCACCGACCCCGGGCACACCCTCGACGACGCGGCCTGGGAACGGCTCCAGATCCCGGTCGGCGTCGCCTTCTTCCTGCGCAGCGCCGACCAGGACCGGCCGGCCGCCCTCTACCCCAGCCCGGCCGGCGCCACCGAGAGCGAACTCGCCCCGTCGACCTGGCAGACCGTGCTCTCCGCCAGCCGACTGGCCCCCCTCCTGCGGCCCGACGTCGAGGCGCTGCTGCTGCGCCGCACCGAGGGCCGTATCGACTGCTATCTGGTGCCGGTCGACATCTGCTACGAACTCGTGGGCCGGATGCGCCTGTTGTGGCAGGGCTTCGACGGCGGCGCCGAGGCGCGCGCCGCACTCACCGACTTCTTCACCAAGGTCGCCCGCCGGGCCCGCGAGCCGAAGGGGGACGACCGGCCGTGACCGAGCTGTCCTTCGACTGCACCGGCGTCCGCGCCGACCCCTACGCCGCCGCCCCCACCCTCCTCTTCCGGCTGCGCATCACCGCCGCCGAGGCGGCCCGGGTCCACGCCCTCGCGCTGCGCTGCCAGCTCCGCATCGAACCGGCCCGGCGCGACTACCGGGACGACGAGGCCGCGGCGCTGTCCGACCTCTTCGGCGCCCGGTCCCGCTGGGGCACCACCCTGCACCCGCTGCAGTTCGCCCAGGTCTCCCTCGTCATCCCCGGCTTCACCGGCGAGACCGAGGTGGACCTCCCCGTCCCCTGCACCTACGACCTGGACGTCGCGGCCGGCCGTTACTTCCACGCGCTGCGCGAGGGCGAGGTGCCGCTGCTGCTGCTGTTCTCCGGCACGGTCTTCGCCGGCGCCGGCGGCTTCCGGGTCCATCCGGTGCCCTGGCACAAGGAAGCGTCCGTACGGATGCCGGTGGCCGTCTGGCAGGAGATGACCGAGGCGCACTTCCCCGGCTGCGGCTGGCTGCGGCTGCCCCGCGAAACCCTCGACGCGCTGCTCGCCTACCGCTCCCGGCACGCCCTGCCCTCCTGGCAGGCGACCGTCGAGTCGCTGCTGGCCGCCGCCGACGGCACCGAACCGCCCGCACCCCGCGCCCGGCTCTTCCCGGGCGCCGCCGTCCGCCCCCTCAGCGAGAGGACCGCGCCGTGACGACCAGCGTGCTGCCCGAGGACACCGCGGACCGCTTCGCCGCCGCCCGCCAGGTGGCCGACGCCGTGCTGTTCGAGGGCTATGTGCTCTACCCGTACCGTGCGTCCGCCGCCAAGAACCAGCTCCGCTGGCAGTTCGGGGTCCTCGTTCCGCCCCACTGGGGCGCCGACAGCGCGGAGCACTCCTTCCAGCGCACCGAATGCCTCATGGAACCCCGCTCCGGTGCCCGGCTCTCGGCCGAGCTGCGGTTCCTGCGCGCCCAGCGGCGTACGGTCCAACGGCTGTGCCCGGACGGCGGGTTCGAGGACGCGGCCGAACTCTCCCTGCCCGACCGGCTGCTGGTCCCCTGGGACGAGGGCGTCGAGGAACGCGTCACCCTGGTGGTCGATGTCTCCAAGCTGACCGGCGAGGGCGTCACCGTCCCGTTCAGCCGGCCCGCGCGCGAGGAGACCGAACAGGTCCACGACGCCGAGGGACGGCTCGTCGGCCGGCTGGTGCGGCACTGCGCCGGAATCGACGGCCGGGTTCGGCTGACCGCGAGCGAACTCGACGGGCCGTACGCGGCGTTCCGGCTGACCGCGACCGTCGAGAACACCAGCGGCTGGCAGCCGGACGAGAACGGCGCCGACCGCACCGCGGCACTTCCCCGCTCGCTGGTCGGGGCCCATCTCTTCCTCGGCCTGAGCGCGGGAGCGTTCCTCTCCATGACCGACCCGCCGGAGTGGGCCAGGGGCGCCGTCGCGGCCTGCCGCAACGAGCACGCCTGGCCGGTGCTGGCCGGCGAGTCCGGCCGCGCCGATGTGGTGCTCTCCGCGCCGATCATCCTGGAGGACCACCCGGCCATCGCCCCGGAGAGCCCTGGCGCGCTCTACGACGCCCTGGAGATCGACGAGATCCTGACCCTGCGCACCGCGGCCCTCACCGACGAGGAGAAGCGCGAGGCCCGCGGCACCGACCCGCGTGCCGCCGAGGTCATCGAACTCGCCGACACCATGCCGCCCGAGGTGCTGGAGCGGCTGCACGGCGCCGTACGGGCGCTGCGCGAGGTCACCGGACCCGGCCCGGCCGCCCCCGACGCGTTCGCCCCCGACGTGCCGGGCCTCCGCCCGGACACCCCCTGGTGGGACCCGGAGAGCGACCGCAGCGTCGATCCGGTGCGCGACCGGGTCACCATCGACGGGCGGCAGGTCGGCGCCGGCAGCCGGGTGCGGCTCCGCCCCGGCCTGCGGCGCACCGACGCCCAGGACCTCTTCCTCCAGGGCCGCACCGCGCATGTCGAGGCGGTGCTGCACGACGTCGACGGCGGGGTGCACCTCGCGGTGACCGTGGAGGGCGACCCCGGCGTCGACATCCGGCGCGAGCAGGGCCGGTTCCTGTACTTCCAACCCGACGAAGTCGCTCCCCTGGAGGACGCGTGAGCCCCGAGGCATCCGCGGGCAAGCGGCCCGCGAAGACGCTGATCGCCGGTGTCGGCAACATCTTCCTCGGCGACGACGGTTTCGGCGTGGAGGCCGCCCGCAGGCTGGCGGAGCATCAGCTCCCCGAGGGGGTCGAGGTCGTCGACGCCGGAGTACGGGGCGTCCACCTCGCCTACCAGATGCTCGACGGCTACCACACGGTGCTCCTCGTCGACGCCTCCGCGCGCGGCGGCGAGCCCGGCACCGTCTACCTGCTCGACGCCACCACTCCCGCCGAACGGCCGCCGGACACCGCGCTGGACGGCCACCACATGACCCCCGACGCCGTGCTCGCGCTGCTCGACACGCTCAGCGCGGGCACCGGTGGCCGGCGCCCGGAGCGCGTCCTGGTCGTCGGCTGCGAACCCGCCGACGTCTCCGAAGGCATCGGGCTCAGCACACCCGTCGACGCCGCGGTCGACGAGGCCGTCCAGATCGTCCTGCGGCTGGTCGGCGCGGAGGAACCGTCCCCGTCCGCCGCCGGGGCGCACCCCAGTGAGAGGAACACGACACCATGCTGAAGCTCGCCCTGGGCGGCGCGCTCGCCGCCGCGCTCGCCCTCATCGCCCGCTCCCTCCTGCCGGACCTCAGGCGCTATATGCGTATCCGGTCCATGTGACGGGAACGGCGCTGCACCGAACGGTGTACGCCATCGCGCGGCCCGGCGAGGCACCCCGGACGCCCTCCGGCGGCGCCGTCTAATGAAGCCGAGCGGCACCCGGTCGTCGCCGCACCAGAGAGGGACCGATGCACGAGATGTCCATCGCGCTGGCGGTCGTGGACCAGGTCGAGAGCGCGGCCCGGCCCCCCGGCTCCGGCACCGTCCACAGCGTCCGGCTGCAGGTCGGCGAACTGGCCGGCGTGGTCCCCGACGCACTCGCCTTCTCCTTCGCACTCGCCTGTGCCGGCACCGTGCTGGAGGGCGCGGAGCTGGTGACCGAACCCGTCGCGGCCCGCGCCCGCTGCGGCCCCTGCGCGGACACCTGGCCGGTGGGCATGCCCCCGCAGCTCAGCTGTCCGGGCTGCGGCGGCGCCACGGCCGAGCTGCTGTCCGGCCGGGAACTGCAGATCATCAGTGTGTGCTGGAACGACGCCCCGGTACACGTACCGACCCACGAGGAGCGCTGAACCATGTGCCGTGTCGTCGACCTGCAACAGGCGGTCCTCGCCAAGAACGACGCCTGTGCCCACACCCTGCGCGAGGATCTCGCCGCCCGCGGCACCGCGCTCGTCAACCTGCTCTCCAGCCCCGGCAGCGGCAAGACCGCGCTCCTGGAACATGAGCTGACCCTCGCCCGTGACCGCGGTGTTCCGGTCGCGGCGCTCACCGCCGACCTCGCCACCGAGAACGACGCCGTGCGGCTGGCCCGCTCCGGAGCGCCCGTCAAACAGGTGCTCACCGACGGGCTGTGCCACCTGGAGGCCGAGATGCTGGGCGGGCACCTCCACGGCTGGCTGCCCGCGGACACCCGGCTGCTGTTCATCGAGAACGTCGGCAACCTGGTCTGTCCCGCCTCCTACGACCTCGGGGAGACCCTGCGCGTCGTGCTGGCGTCGGTGACCGAGGGCGAGGACAAGCCGCTGAAGTACCCCACCGCCTTCGGACTGGCGCATCTGGTCGTGGTGACCAAGACCGACATCGCCGAGGCGGTCTCGTTCGACGAGAAGGAGTTCCGCGCCAACGTCGAACGCATCAACCCGGGGGTGGAGGTCGTCCTCACCTCGGTGCGCGGCGGTGAGGGCGACGGTCTGCTGCTGGACCGGGCGCTGGCGGCGCGCGACGGTGCCCCGGTGCACATCCCGGTCATGACCCGGAAGTCCCACCACGTCCATGACGCGGACGACGGCCAGCCGTGCGACGAGGGACACACCCACGAGGCGGGCCACCACACCCACGATGCGGGCCACTCCCACTCCCACGAGGCGAGCCACTCCCACTCCCACCCGCATGAGGCGCCGGGCGGCCGGGCGCACCCCGCCGACTCCGACACCGTGGCGTCGAGCCGCTCATGACCACCGGGCAGGCCGAGGGGACCACCGCGACGGCCCCTCCCGCAGCCGCCGCACGCCGCCGGATCACCGTGCGGGGCGTCGTCCAGGGCGTCGGCTTCCGCCCGTTCGTCCACACCCTCGCCACGGAACTGGGCCTGACGGGCCATGTGACCAACACCGGTGAGGGCGTCGTCGCCGAGGTCGAGGGCGCCCCCGCGGCGCTCGCCCGCTTCGGCGAACGCCTCAGCGGCGAGGCGCCGCCACTGGCCGTCGTGGAGACCGTCGACGGCCAGGAGATCGCCCTGGCCGGTGACGCCGGTTTCCGTATCCTCCCCTCCCGCGCCCACGGCCCCTCCCGCACCCTGGTCGCCCCGGACGCCGCCACCTGCGAGGCCTGCCTCACCGAGCTGACCGACCCGGCCGACCGCCGCCACCGGCACCCCTTCCTCAGCTGCACCCACTGCGGGCCCCGCTTCACCCTCGTCACCGGGGTCCCCTACGACCGCGCGCTGACGACCATGGACCGCTTCCCGATGTGCCCCGCCTGCGCACGGGAGTACACGGACCCGGCCGACCGGCGCTTCCACGCCCAGCCGATCGCCTGCCACGACTGCGGCCCCCGGCTGCGGCTGCTCACCGCCGACCCCGCCGACCGCACCCGCCCACCGCGCCCGGCACCCGGCGCCGACCCGGTCGCCGCCACCCGGCAACTGCTCGCCGACGGCGCGATCGTGGCCGTCAAGGGCCTCGGCGGCTACCACCTCGTCTGCGACGCTGCCGATGACACTGCCGTCGGCCTGCTGCGCGCACGCAAGGCCCGCGGCGACAAGCCCTTCGCCCTGATGGCCCGTCACGTCAGCGACGTGGAACACCTGGTGCGCGTCGGGGTGGAGGAACGCGCGCTGCTCACCGGGCCCGTACGGCCGATCGTGCTGCTGCGCCGCACCCCGCGTCCGACGGCGGGCCCGGGTGCCGCCATGCCGTCCGACGCGGTCGCCCCCGGCAGCCCCGACCTGGGCGTCATGCTGCCGTACACCCCGCTGCACCACCTCCTCCTCGGACTGCCCGGTGACCCTCCGGGGCCCCGGCTGCTCGTCATGACCAGCGGAAACGTCGCGGGCGAACCGATCGTCACGGACGACGACGAGGCCCTGCGGCGCCTCGCGCAGCTGGCGGACGCCTGGCTCGCCCACGACCGGCCGATCCGGATTCCGTGCGACGACTCGGTGGTCCGCATCAGCGGCGGGGAGCCGCTGTTCGTGCGCCGCTCCCGCGGGTACGCGCCGTTCCCCGTCCCCCTGCCGGTGCCGGTCCGGCCCGCGCTCGCGGCCGGCGGGGACCTCAAGAACGTGTTCTGCCTCGCCGAAGGGCACCGCGCCTGGCTGTCCGCGCACATCGGCGACATGGACGACCTGGCGACACAGTGCGCCTTCGAGCGGGCCGAGGAGCACCTGGAGACGGTCACCGGGGTGCGCCCCCAACTCCTCGCCGCCGACCGCCATCCCGGATACCGCTCCGGCCGCTGGGCGCAGTGCCACACCGACGGCCGGCCGCTGGTCCGCGTCCAGCACCACCACGCCCATATCGCCGCGGCCATGGCCGAACACGGACTCCGCGACGGCCACCCCGTCATCGGGGTCGCCTTCGACGGCACCGGCTACGGCGACGACCACGCCGTCTGGGGCGGCGAGATCCTGCTCGCCGACTACGACGGCTACCGCCGCTTCGGCCAGCTCGCCTACGTCCCGCTGCCAGGCGGCGACGCCACCGTACGGCGCCCCTACCGCATGGCCCTCGCCCATCTGCGCGCCGCGGGCATCGACTGGGCCGCGGACCTGCCCCCGGTGACCGCCTGCCCGCCGGACGAGCGGCGGCTGCTGGCCCGGCAGCTCGAACGGCACTTCAACTGTGTGCCGACCTCCAGCATGGGCCGGCTCTTCGACGCCGTGTCCTCGCTGGCCGGGGTCTGCCACCACGCCGGATACGAGGCCCAGGCCGCCATGGCCCTCGAAGCCGCCGCCCTGACCGCGGGCGAGGAGCACGGTCCCGGGTACGCGTTCGCGCTGCGCCCCGGCCCGGCCGGTGCGGCCGCCGCCGATCTCGTCGCCGACCCGGCGCCGGTGCTCACCGCCGTCGTCGGGGACCTCCGCGCCGGCACCGCCGTACCGCTGATCGCGGCCCGCTTCCACACCGCGGTCGCCGACCTCGTCCGGCGCGGCTGTGCGGCGGCCCGCGAGCGCACCGGACTGACGACCGTGGCCCTGACCGGCGGGGTCTTCGCCAACACTCTGCTGGCCGAGGCCGCCGCCCGGCTGCTGCGGGAGGACGGCTTCACCGTCCTGCGCCACCGCCGCGTCCCGCCCAACGACGGGGGACTGGCACTCGGTCAGATCGTCGTCGCGGCCCGCACGGCAGGAGCCGCCGTGCGCTGAGCGGTACCGCGGCGCGGCGGACGCAACGTACCCACGACGAGGAGAGCCCCCATGTGTCTGGCGGTACCCGGCAAGGTATTGGACATCGAGGAACGGGACGGCACCCGTATGGCGACCGTCGACTTCGGCGGTGTGGTCAAGGAGGTGTGCCTGGAGTACGTCCCCGACCTGAAGGTCGGTGAGTACGCCATCGTCCATGTCGGCTTCGCGCTGCAGCGGCTGGACGAGGAGTCCGCCCGGCACACCCTCGCCCTGTTCGAGGAACTGGGCCTGCTGCAGGAGGAGTTCGGCGACCCCTGGGAGGCGGCCGCCGCCCAGGGACAGGACGGGGCGGGCGGCACACCCCCGGCCGCCCTCATCGACGGAGCGCGGGAGACGAGCCGGTGAAGTACCTCGAAGAGTTCCAGAACCCCGAGCTGGCCCGCCGGCTGCTCGACGAGATCCGGGCCACGGTGACCCGGCCCTGGGCCCTGATGGAGGTCTGCGGCGGCCAGACCCACACCATCATCCGGCACGGCATCGACCAACTGCTGCCCGATGAGGTCGAGTTGATCCACGGTCCGGGCTGCCCGGTCTGTGTGACGCCGCTGGATGTCATCGACAAGGCCCTGGAGATCGCCTCCCGCCCCGACGTGATCTTCTGTTCCTTCGGTGACATGCTCCGCGTCCCCGGCAGCGACCGCGATCTGTTCCAGGTGCGCGGCCGGGGCGGCGACGTCCGGGTGGTCTACTCCCCGCTCGACGCCCTGAAGGTCGCCCAGCAGAACCCGGACCGCCAGGTGGTGTTCTTCGGCATCGGCTTCGAGACCACCGCACCACCCAACGCCATGACGGTGTATCAGGCCCGCAAGCTCGGCATCCGCAACTTCAGCCTGCTGGTCTCGCACGTCCGGGTGCCGCCCGCGATCGAGGCGATCATGTCCTCGCCGAGCTGCCGCGTCCAGGCGTTCCTGGCCGCGGGCCACGTCTGCAGCGTGATGGGCACGGGGGAGTACCCCGAACTGGCCGACCGCCACCGGGTGCCGATCGTGGTCACCGGCTTCGAACCCCTCGACATCCTGGAGGGTATCCGCCGCACCGTCCGCCAGCTGGAGCGCGGCGAACACACCGTGGACAACGCCTACCCGCGCGCCGTCCGCAGCGAGGGCAACCCGGCCGCCCAGGCCATGCTCGCCGATGTCTTCGAGGTCACCGACCGCGCCTGGCGCGGCATCGGCACCATCCCCGCCAGCGGCTGGCGACTGTCGGAGCGCTACCGCGACTACGACGCCGAGTACCGCTTCTCCGTCGACGGCCTCACCACCCGCGAACCGGCCGCCTGCCGCAGCGGAGAGGTCCTCCAGGGACTCATCAAGCCGCACGAGTGCGAGGCCTTCGGCACCACCTGCACCCCGCGCTCCCCGCTCGGCGCCACCATGGTCTCCAGCGAGGGCGCCTGCGCCGCCTACTACCTCTACCGCCGACTCGGCACCCCGTCCATCCCGCAGGAGGCGAGCCCCGTTGCCTGACACCAAGCACCCCCAGCCCGGCGGCCCCACCCCGGCCGACCGCGGTCTGCCCACCGTCGACATCTCCGGCTGGACCTGCCCCACCCCGCTCCGCGACCAGCCGCGTGTCGTCATGGGGCACGGCGGCGGGGGCGCGCTGTCCGCCGAACTCGTCCAGCAGATCTTCGCCCCCGCCTTCGGCGGCGAGATCCTCGCCCAGCTCGGCGACTCCGCCGCGGTGTCCCTCGGCGGCGTCCGCCTGGCGTTCTCCACCGACTCCTATGTCGTCCGGCCGCTCTTCTTCCCCGGCGGCTGCATCGGCGACCTCGCCGTCAACGGCACCGTCAACGACCTCGCCATGAGCGGCGCCAGAGCCGCCTACCTCTCCTGCGGCTTCATCCTGGAGGAGGGGGTCGAGATGCCGGTGGTCGCCGGGGTCGCCGACGCGATGGGCGCGGCCGCGCGGGCGGCCGGTGTCGAGGTGGCGACCGGCGACACCAAGGTCGTCGAGGCGGGCCACGGCGACGGCGTCTACCTCAACACCGCCGGTATCGGCCTGATCCCGGCGGGCGTCGACCTGCGCCCGCAGCGCGTCGTCCCCGGCGACGTGGTGATCGTCAGCGGCGACATCGGCCTGCATGGCGTGGCCATCATGAGCGTCCGTGAGGGGCTGGAGTTCGGCGTCGAGATCGAGAGCGACTGCGCGGCCCTCGGCGGCCTCGTGGAGAGCATGCTGGCCGTCACCCCCGAGCTGCACGTCCTGCGCGACCCCACCCGCGGCGGGCTGGCCGCGGCACTGTGCGAGATCGCCACCGCCTCCTGCACCGGCATCGTCATCCAGGAGCGCGCCATCCCCGTGCCGTCGGCCGTCGCCAACGCCTGTGCCATCCTCGGCCTGGACCCGATGTACGTCGCCAACGAGGGGAAGCTGGTGGCGTTCGTCCCCCGCGAGCACGCCGACGCCGTGCTGGACGCGATGCGGGCCCACCCTCTGGGCGCCGGTGCCGCGGTCATCGGGGAGACCGTGGAGACCCACCCCGGCATGGTCGTGGCCCGCACCCCGCTGGGCGGCACCCGGGTCGTCGACCTGCCGCTGGGCGAGCAGCTGCCACGGATCTGCTGAGCCCACGCGAGAGGGCGGCGCCGGTGGGGCGCCGCCCTCTCGCGTGTGACCGGACCCGCTCAGGTCTTCTGCAGCAGCCGGGACCCGAACCAGTCGTCGGCGTCCCGTACCCCGGGGAGAACGAAGAAGTAGCCGCCGCCGACCGGGGTGATGAACTCGGCCAGCGGTTCGTGCCGCAGCCGCCGCTGCACTGCGGCGAACTGCCGCTCCGGGTTCTGCTGATAACCGCAGAAGACCAGCCCGAGGTCCATCTGCCCCTTGCTGTCGTAACCGGCGTCGTAGTTGTAACTCCGGCGCAGGAAGCGGGACTTGTCGGTCTTGTCGGTACGGGGGTTGGCCAGCCGGATGTGGGAGTCGAGCGGGATCTTCTTGCCGTACGGGTCCTCGCGGTACCTCGGTGAGTCCGTCTCGTGCGTGCCGTCCAGGGGTGCGCCGCTCGCCTTGCGCCGGCCGAAGATCTTCTCCTGGCGTGCCACCGGCACCTTGTCCCACTTCTCGACGTGGAAGCGGATCAGGCGCAGCACCTGATAGCTGCCGCCCAGCGCCCAGTCCGGCTCCCCGCAGGGCGGCGTCACCCACAGCAGCCGGTCCATCTCCCGGGCCGAGCCGGTGTCCGGGTTGACGATCCCGTCCTTGAAGCCGACGAAGGTGCGCGGCGACCCCGAGGGCCGCGACGGGTTGAGGAAGGCGTCCGCCCGCCAGCGGGGCCGCAGCAGACCGTGCGTCTCCCGCGCCAGATCGCGCAGCACATGGACGACGGCGTCCGGGTGCTGGGCGCAGACCTGCAACGACAGGTCACCGTGGCAGCGGGCCGGCTCCAGCCGGTCGTCGGGGAAGGCCGGCATCGCCTTGAGGTGCCGGGGCTTGTGCCCGGAGAGGCCGAAGCGGTCGTCGAACAGGGAGGCACCGACGCCGAGGGTGACGGTGAGCGAGTCCGGGGTGGGCTTCTCCGCGGCGACTTGCTCGTCCTGCGGTTTCACCCCGGCCGCCAGCACCCGCGACCGGGTGGTGAGCTTCTGGAACAGGGCGGTGAGACCTTCGCGGTCCTGGGCCAGGACATCGAAGCCGACGAAGCCGGCGAAGAGCTGCTGCGGGGTCACGATGCCGGCCTGATGGCGTCCGTGGAACGGCACCTGGTCGGGCAGCGGCACCCCGTCGCGCCGCCGGCCCGCCGGTGCGGCAGCCGCCTGCCCGCCGAGCCCGGCCGCGGCCACCCCCGCGATCCCCGCCGCGCACTTCAGAAATCCCCGGCGTCCGTCGTGCCGCGGAACGGCGCACCCGTCGTCGGCCTGCTCACGTCTCATGGTCCCACCCTCCTGACTGCGCCGTCCGGCAGCCGTGTGCCTGCACATCCCTGTGCGCGATGCTCGCCGCCCACGACGTACGGGCCGGGAGCAACACGGCCCCGGCCCCGGATATCACGCCTGGGACCCCGGCGGGTCGTCCGAATGGCGCAGCCGGCGGGCCCACCGCGCGACAGCGCCGCGGCGCGCTTCTAGCGTCGGCCCTGTGACCTGCCCGAACACCCACCGCGCAGGCCGGGCGGCAGGTCACCCACCGTGCACCACCCCCGAGCCCACGGACCCCCACACATGAGCACTTCCACCGACGCGAGCACCGTCCTGGCCGAGGCCACCCGCCTCGCACCGGGCGCCCCTCTCGAAGAAGACGCGGCCGACGGCACCGCACCCGCCGGCGAGGGCACGACCCTCGACGGGGCACCACCCGTCGAGGCCGACCGTGCCGCCGACGCGGGCGCCGCCCCGGACGCGAGCGTGGCCGCCGACCGGAGCACCACCTCCCGTGACGATCCGGCCGCCGCGGAACCGGCCGCCGCGGAACCGGCCGCCGCGGAACCGGCCGGCGATCCCGCCACGGCTCTCGACGCGAGCGCCGCCGTCGCCGAGCTTCCCGTCTCCTGGCTGCGCATCGAGAAAGGTCATGCCGAGCCGGAGGAGATCGCGGCGATCAGCGTCGTCCTCTGCGCCCAGCTCGCCGGTCTGCGCGCCCTCACCGACGACGGCCGGCCCGGGGAACCGTCCCCGGGCCGACGGCACCCGCCCCGTCACTCCGCCTGCTGGTCCGGCTGCTGGACCTGCGGCTGAGCCCCGGGCACGGTGCTGACCGGAGGTCAGCCGAAGAAGAGCAGCAGCAGCGACACCGCGGCGACCACGACCGCGCCGACGACGGAGCCGAGGATCACCTTGCGCTGCCAGGGCTCAAGACGGCCACCGCGCAGTGCGCCGCCCATCCGGCCGTACTGCTCGGCCCGCCCCATCGGGGTCAGCGGTTCCGTGCTCCCCTGCGGCATGCCCCGCGTCCAGTCGGGACCCGGTTGCGGGTACCGGCGCCGCCAGCTCTCGTTCTCACGCCACGGCAGTGTCATGTGCTTGCTCCTCGCCTCGTTGCCACAGTGAGGGCAGAGCCCGCATCCGCCTGTGCCGATGCGGTGTCCCCCGGCGGTCTCCTACCCGCCGGCCACGGACGATGCGCGGAATCAACGGGTCGGCCGGAATTCGTCCGTACCACGGTGGCCCCTTCTCCTGACCAGGAGTGAGTGACCGGGTACGCATCGCCACTCTCCAGCACCTCGGCGCTGCGCTGCGTGCTGGAAGTGTCCGCTGGTGGAACGCGTGATTCCTCTTCGGTGATCGTCGAGTAGGGTCCGGCGAGCCGGAACAGTGAATCAAGGAGCGTTTGTCGTGGCCGAGCGTCAGGTATCGGGTGAGGGCGACGGGGCCGATGTCCCGGAAGTGCAGGCGCAGGAGCGCCGATTGCGCCGTGACCTGGGCTTCTGGGGACTGACCGGCATCGGCTTCTCCAATATCGTCGGCTCCGGCTGGCTGTTCGCCGCCCTGTACGCGGCGCAGACCGCCGGTCCCGCGGCGCTGCTCTCCTGGATCGGGGCCGGCGTGCTGTGCGGGCTGGTCGCCCTGGTCATGATCGAACTCGGTGCGACCCGGCCGGAGGGCGGCGGTACGGTCCGCTGGCCGCTGTTCGCCAGCGGCCGGCTCGTCGGCACCCTCATCGGCTGGTCGACCCTGCTGTCGGTGGGCGGTACCGCTGCCGAGATCAGCGCGATCATGCAGTACGCCGCGCACTACCTCCCGGGCATCTACAACGGCCACACCCTCACGCTCTCCGGAGTGGCCCTGGCCGCCGGGCTCAGCGTCCTGCTGACGGCGCTGAACTGGTTCGCGGTGCGGATGTTCGCCCGGCTCAACAACCTGGTCTCGATCTTCAAGATCGTGGTCCCGGTCGTCACCGTGGCCGCCCTGATCGCCTCCGGCTGGCACTCCGGCCGTCTGACGGACCACGGCGGCTTCGCCCCGTACGGCTATGTCGCCTGCCTGACCGCGCTGGCCGGCGGCGGCATCGTCTACTCCGTCAACGGGTTCCAGGCCCCGCTGGACTTCTCGGGCGAGACCCGCAACCCCCGCCGCACCCTGCCCGCCGCGGTGCTCACCGGCATCGGCCTCGCGGTGATCATGTACCTGGCCCTCCAGGTGGCGTTCCTCTTCACCGTCCCCGAGCATCTGCTCGGCAACGGCTGGAAGGGCGTCTCCTTCGACTCCCCGTTCGGCCAGCTCGCCCTGATCCTCAATCTGCACTGGCTGGCCAGCCTGCTGTACGCGGACGCGGTGATCTCGCCCGGCGGTTCGGCGTACGTGGGCGTGGCGCTCAACGGGCGGCACACCTACGCGCTCGCCAAGAACGGCACCATCCCCCGGTACTTCATGAAGGTCAACGAGCGGTTCGGCATCCCGCGCCGGGCGCTGGCGATCAACCTCGTCGTGATCATGATCTTTCTGCTGCCGTTCGGCGGCTGGCAGGACATCGTGAGCGTCATGGGCGACATGTATCTGCTGATCTACGCCGCCTCCGCGGTCGCGGTCGCCGTGTTCCGCGCCGAACCGGGCGGCCGCACCGCCGGCTGGGTCCCGGGGCTGAGCTGGATCGCGCCGCTCAGCTTCGTCGTGGCCAGCGAGTTCGTCTACTGGTCGGGCTGGCACGACCTGCGGCTCGCGCTGCCCCTCGTGCTCGGCGGACTGCTGATCTTCCTGGCCATGCGCCGCCCCGGGGCACGCGACAAGGCCGCCGTGGAGAGCGACGGCGCCGGCCCGAGCCGCCCGCTCGGCGCCGAACTCCGCACCGGCGCCTGGCTGGTGGCCTATCTCGTCGGCCTCACACTGGTCTCCTGGCTGGGCACCTTCGAGGGCTCCGGCAAGCTGCCGGCTCCGTACGACTCGGTCACCGTGGCCGTCCTCGCGCTCGCCATCTTCTTCTGGGCGGTGCGGTCCGGCGTCCGGCACCTGGAGGTGGCCCGCCCCGCCGCCGCCTGAACGGGCCACGGGCGGGGCCGTCAAGCGGAAGTCCGACCGCGGAAATATGATGAATCGGGAGAAGCGGGCTCCCGAAGAGCCCCCATGAGGCCCGGTCAGGCGGCCACCGCGGAGACGCACGGAGCACGCCCCGCAGTGGCCCATGCACCGACGCACCTGGGAGCGGTCCATGCTTCGGCGTCGTCCCCCGCGGTCGGCGAGCGCGGACGATCTGCTGACCACGCTCGGGCGACTGACCGCCCAGGCGCGGGAAGGCGCGGAGAAACAGCGGGCCAGGGTCGAACTCGCCGAGGCACTCCAGCGGGAGATGCTGCCCGCCGTACTGCCGGCGATCCCGGGGCTGCGCGCCGCCGCCACCTACACACCCGCCCGGCACGGCCTGGACATCGGCGGCGACTGGTACGACGGCTTCCCGCTGCCGGACGGCTCGCTCGCCTTCTGCGTCGGCGACGTACAGGGCCATGACGTCGAGGCGGCCGCCTTCATGGGGCAGATCCGCTTCGGGCTGCGCGCCGTCGCCGGCCACGCCGCCGACCCGGGGGAGGTGCTGAGCCGCGCCAACGACCTGCTGCTCTCGGTCGACTGCGGCCTCTTCGCGACCTGTACCTTCGTCCGCTTCGACCCGGTCGCCTGGGAACTGACCAGCGCCCGCGCCGGTCATGTCCCCGGCATCTGGGCCACCACCGACGGCCGGTCCGGCCTCGCCGACGACGCGGGAGGCCTGCCGCTCGGCATCGCGCCGGGCGAGAAATACCCGGTCACCCGTCGCCGGTTCGCCACGGCCGGGGCGTACGTGCTGCTCACCGACGGGGTCGTGGAAGGGCCGTCGTTCCCGATCGAGGCGGGGCTGACCCAGGTGACCCGACTGGTCAGCGCAAACGCCGACGGCGACCCGGCCACCGTGGCGGATGTGGCGATGACCGTGGCCGAGTTCACCGGGCACACCGACGACGCCGCGGTGCTCGTGCTGCGCTTCGACGCGGCGGCGCCCAGGGCCGGGTGAAGCGCGGCCCCGGGCACGCGTGTCGCGGACGGCGCGCGGCCGTCGGCGTTGTCTGATGGCCGAGTGGTGCGCACCGAGGGACTCCGCCGTCCGGCACCGGCCGCCCTGACGATCCTCGTGCTCGCCGGCGTCTACTACGGGACCGCACAGATCGGGCTGCTGGAACAGGTGGTGATCGCGGGTGCCGTGGTCACCCCGTTGTGGCCGCCCACCGGCATCTCGCTGAGCTGTCTGCTGCTCCTCGGCCTGTGGACCTGGCCGGGCATCGCCCTCGGCACCCTGCTGGTCGTCGCCTCCCTCAGCACGCTGGACGTCTCGGTCCTCGGCATCATGACGGGCAACACCCTGGCCCCGGTCTGCGCCTGCCTGATGCTGCGCCGGGTGGGCTTCCGCCCCGGGCTCGACCGGCTGCGGGACGGGGTGGCGCTGGTCGCCCTCGGCGCCTTCGCCGGGATGCTGATCAGCGCGACGCTGGGCAGCGGGACGCTCCTCCTCAGCGGTGCGCTGCCGCCCGGCGGCTTCTGGCGGACCTGGGCGGCGTGGTGGGTGGGCGACGCCATGGGCATCCTGGTCGTCACCCCGCTCCTCCTCGCCGGCCGTAAGGCCCGGTGGCCGCGGGGCGTCCCCGCCTACCGGTGGGCGGAGGCCGCGACCCTGCTGATCGCGTCGTTCGTGGTCTCGCTGGTGGCGGTCACCAGCGAGCTGTCCCTGTTGTTCCTGGTCTTTCCGCTGATCGTGTGGGCGGCGCTGCGCTTCCAGCTGGAGGGGGCGGCGCCCTGTGTGCTGCTGGTGTCCGTACTGGCCATCACGGCGGCCACCCGTCGCACCGGGCCGTTCCAGGGTCAGAGCCTGCTGGAGGCGATGGTCAATCTCCAGGCCCTCAACGCGTCCGCCGCACTCACCGCCCTGCTGCTGTCGGCCCTCGTCACCGAGCAGAACAGCATCCGCCGCAAGGTCGAGCAGGCCTGCCGCGAACTGGCCGAAGTGGTGGACCGGCTGGCCCCCGGGGAGAGCCGGCGCCGATGGCCGCCGGAGGCCGGCGAGGGCTGACCCGGCGCCCGGCCCGTACGGTCAGCTCCGCAGCAGTTCCGACAGGTCGTAGCCCACCGGTTCCTCCAGCTGGGCGTAGGTGCAGCTCTCCGGCGTACGGTCGGGACGCCAGTTCCGGAACTGGGCGGTGTGCCGGAAGCGGCTGCCCTCCATGTGGTCGTAGGCGACCTCGCACACCCGCTCCGGGCGCAGTGGCACCCACGACAGGTCCTTGCCGCCGCTCCACCGGCTGGGACCGCCCGGCATCCGCCGCGACGCGTGCGCCGCCTCGTCGGTCCACGCGCCCCACGGATGGCCCGCGACCTCGTCCATCCGCAGCGGCGCCAGCTCCTCGACCAGCGCGCGCCGCCGGGCCATCGGGAACGAGGCGCACACCCCGACGTGCTGGAGCTGCCCGGCGCTGTCGTGCAGCCCCAGCAGCAGCGAGCCGACCACCGGACCGCTCTTGTGCAGCCGGTACCCCGCGACGACGCAGTCGGCGGTACGGGCATGCTTGATCTTGAACATGGCCCGGTCACCCGGCCGGTACGGCAGATCGAGCGGCTTGGCGACCACCCCGTCCAGCCCCGCCCCCTCGAACTGGGTGAACCAGCGCAGGGCCAGCTCCTGATCCCGTGTCGCGGGCGCCGTGTACACCGGCGCACGGGCCGGCCGCAGCGCCTCGACCAGGGCCTCCCGGCGCGCCGACTGCGGCTCGTCCAGCAGCGCGGCGGCGTCGAGGGCCAGCAGGTCGAAGGCGACGAGCGAGGCGGGCGTCCGCTCGGCGAGGGTACGGACCCGGGAGTCCGCCGGGTGGATGCGCTCCAGCAGCTCCTCGAAGTGCAGCCGGCCGTCGTGGGCGATCACGATCTCGCCGTCGATGACGCAGCGCCGGGGCAGCTCGGACCGCGCCGCCCGGACCACCTCGGGGAAGTAGCGGGTGAGCGGCTTCGTCGTACGGCTGGTGATCTCGATGTCCTCGCCGTCCCGGAAGACGATGACGCGGAAGCCGTCCCACTTGGCCTCGTACTGCATGCCGGCGGGAATGCCGGCCACCAGCTTGGCGAGCATGGGGGAGACCGGGGGCATGACGGGCAGGTCCATGTCCCGATCCTGCGGGCCGGACACGGTTCCCGCGCGCCGGGCGGCCGGGCCCGCGGCGCTCCCGGCGCGCGGCGGCGCCGCACGGTCCTTACCGTGGAGCCATGGCCGGAGCCGGAGCTGTCGAACTGGACGTCGCGGGACGCACGGTGCGCCTCTCGCACCCCGACAAGACGTATTACCCGGAGCGCGGCTTCACCAAGATGGACGTCGCGCAGTACTACCTCGCCGTCGCCGACGGGGTGCTGCGGGGCCTGCGTGACCGGCCCACCACCATGCAGCGCTTCCCCGACGGCGTCGAGGGCGAGTTCTTCTACCAGAAGCGGGCGCCCAAGGGGATGCCGGACTGGCTTCCCACGGCCCGGATCGCCTTCCCGAGCGGACGGTTCGCCGACGAGATGTGCCCCACCGAACCGGCGGCCGTGCTCTGGGCGGCCAACCTGGGGTGTCTGACGTTCCACCCCTGGCCGGTCCGCCGCGGGGACACCGAGCACCCCGACGAACTGCGCATCGACCTCGACCCGCAGCCCGGCACCGGCTTCGCCGACGCCGTCAAGGTCGCCTTCGACCTGCGCGAACTGCTGGCGGAGCACGGGCTGAGCGGCTGGCCCAAGACGTCCGGCGGCCGCGGCGTGCACGTCTATGTGCCGATCCGGCCCCACTGGACGTTCACCGAGGTCAGACGGGCCGCGATCACCCTGGCGCGGGCGCTGGAGCGCCGGATGCCGGACCTGGTGACCTCGGCGTGGTGGAAGGAAGAACGCGGCGAGAAGGTCTTCGTCGACTACAACCAGATGGCACGGGACCGGACCATCGCCTCCGCCTACTCGCTGCGCGCCCGGCCCCGGGCGACCGTCTCCACCCCGCTGCGCTGGGACGAGCTGTCCGACGCCGCCCCCGAGGACTTCGACCTGCGGACGGTCCCCCCGCGGTTCGCGGAACTGGGCGATGTGCACGCGGACATGGCGGACCACGCCTTCGGCCTGGAGTCCGTCCTGGACCTCGCGGACCGGCAGGCGGCGGACGAGGGACTCGGCGATCTGCCCTATCCGCCCGACCACCCGAAGATGCCCGGCGAGCCGTCCCGGGTCCAGCCCAGCCGGGCCCGTAAGCGCTGAGCGCGGGCGGGGCGCTCCTACGTCGCGGAGTCCACCACCGCGGTGCGGACCGCACCGGGGCGCCGGTGCCGAGTCGCCGGCCGATGCGCTGCCGGCGGAGCTGCTGCCGCCCGGCGGTGCCACCGACGATGCGGCGCTTGTGATCATCCGGCTCTGACCAGGCGATACACCGGCTCGCTTTGCCGATTCATTACCGCGACTGGAGCAATTCTTGGGGCCGTTGGAGTGGCTCTTCGTCGTGTCTGCAGGGTTTCGGGTGGGGCGCGGTACTCATCGAATGTCAGATTTCCTGCCACACAGGAGAAACGCAATGCGCAAGTTCATAGGCCGCTCCGTGGCTGCCGCGGCGATCGCCGCCGCCACCGTCGTCCCGCTCGCCGGCATGGCTTCGGCCACCCCGCAGGCGCCGGCCGCATCGTCAAGCGGCGACCACCACGGTCGTCACCACCATGGTCGTCACCATCACCACCACTGCCACAACAACGGCTTCGGCGGCTTCGGCGGCTTCGGTGGTTTCGGTGGTTTCGGCGGCTACAACGGCTACAACGGCTTCGGCGGCTGCGGCTACGGCAACTACGGCTACGGCTTCGGGGGCTTCCCCTTCGGCCTGCTGGGCATCCTCTGACCGGCAGTAGCATTGGCAGGCCGCCGCAGCCCTTGGCTGCGGCGGCTCGTCGCTGTCATGCCAGGGTGCCGGCCTCCTGCTCGGCCCGCCGGCGCAGCTCCTTCTTGTCGGGCTTGCCCGCGTCGGTCAGGGGCAGTGCCTCGACGAAGGTGACCCGGTGCGGCTCGTACATCGCGCCGCGCTCCGCGGACACCATCGCGCGCAGCTGCAGCGCGTCGACCTCGCTGCCGGGCGCCCGCACCACGGCGGCGTGCACCCGCTCCATCCGGTCGGCGTCACGGACACCGAACACCGCGCTCTGCCGTACCTGCGGGTGCGAGTTCAGCAGATCCTCCAGCTCGGTGGTGTACACATGGCCGCCGACCACGACGATCATGTCCTTGAGCCGGTCGACGATGGTCAAGTAGCCCTCGTCGTCGAGGAATCCGATGTCCCCGGTGTGCAGCCAGCCGTCCCGCAGCACCTCGGCGGTCAGCTCGGGCTGCTTCCAGTACCCCTTCATGATCGTGGCGGAGCGCACACAGACCTGGCCGTGCCCGCCGGCCGGCAGGGCGCGGCCCGCCTCGTCACGGATCTCCACCTCGACGCCGGGCAGCACCTTCCCCGCCGAGCGCAGCCGGTCGGGCCGCCCCGGGTCGTGGTCCTCCCGGGAGAGCACACTGACGCCGCCGGCCTCGTTCTGCCCGTAGCCCTGCATCAGCACCGGGCCGAACAGCCGAATCGCGTCGGCGATCCGGGCCGGGGACGCCTGGCAGCCGCCGTAGGACAGCATCTGCAGGCTGGAGGTGTCGGTGTGCGGGGCGTCCGGGTGGTCCATCAGCTGGTAGAGCAGCGGCGGCAGCAGGAACATCTCGGTGATGCGCTCGCGGGCGATGGTGGCGAGCACCGTGCCGGGGTCGAAGTCGTCGAGCAGGACGACGGTGCCGCCCGCGTGCAGGGTTCTGTCCGCCATCGCGCCCGCGGCGTGCGCCAGGGTGGTGCAGACCAGTTGGCGGCGCGCGGTCTCCCGCTTCTGCTCCATCCCTTCGTGGTGCCGGCGCACCTGCTCGAAGGTGGTGCAGATGCCCTTCGGATGGCCGGTGGTGCCGCCGGTGTGGCGGATGGTGCACACGTCGTCGGGCCGGGCCCGGGCCGCGAACGGCTCGTCGGACTGCCCGGCCGCCAGGTCCAGCAGATCCGCGCCCAGCTTCGCGGGACCGAGGACGAGGACGTCCGGCACCGGCGCCAACTCCGTCACCCGGGCGGTCCGTTCGGCGTACCGCGGGTCGACGATCAGGGCCCGGGTCTCGACGTCGCGGACGATGGCGGCCTGGGACTCGGCGGACAGCTTGTTGTAGAGGTGGTTGACCCGGGCGCCGATCAGATTCGCGGCGTAGCGGGCGGCGAGGGTCTCCGGGAGGTTGCCGCTGAGCAGGGTGACGGTGGTGCCGCGCTCGACGCCCCGGGCGCGCAGGGCGCGGGCCAGGCGGTGGACCAGCGCGCGGAACTCGCCCGCGGTGACGCGGCGGCCCTGGTGGACCAGGGCTTCGCGCGCCGGGTCGGCGCTGAGCACATCGAGGTTCTCCTCCACGTAGGTACGGAATGTCCGGGCGGCGGTGGTCATGATGTCGGGCTTCCTCCTGACGCCGGCGGGTGCGGGCGCGGGTGCGTGGGTCATTTGGTTGCTGGAGGCAACCAAAATCAGGGTAGTCCCACGAGATCGACAACTCCAAGTCGGTTTGCCGGGAACGGGGGTGGCGCCGCGGCCCCCGCCGCCCGCCCGCCTCCGGTTCCGTCCGGATTCCTCGCCCCGAATATCGTCAACAAGGTCGCCCACCTGGGGCTCACGGCGGATAATGCTCCCTCGCGCACGGGCCGCGGATGCCCTGCGGAACTCGCTCTCCCTGCGGGTCCGTCCCGTGTCGAGAGATGATGGGGAGCAACGGAAGCACAGCGAGAACCGGCCGATGTACGGAGAGCGCCACGGCTGTCGGTCTGCGATGACCGGCGGAAGGAGTGCCTGGATGGGTGCGACCGACGCGTTCCCCGAAGGTGCTGCCCAAGTAGGGGCCACACCGGGGCAGCCCGGCGGCCTGCTGGACATCCTGGGCGTGGCCGCGGTGATGCTGGACGCGGACGGACGGATCACCCTGTGGAGCCCCCAGGCCGAGGCGCTGTTCGGCTGGACCGCACAGGAGGCGCTCGGCCTGCCCGCCGCCCAGCTGCTGGTCGGACCGGAGCACTTCGATCTGGTGCTGGGGTTGTTCACCCAGGTCATGGCGGGTGGCGAGAGCTGGGCCGGAGTCTTCCCGGTGCAGCACAAGGACGGCAGTACCCGGCTCGTCGAGTTCCGCAACATGCGGCTGCTGGACGAGCGCGGTGAGTCCTACGCCCTCGGCATCGCCACCGACCAGACCGTGCTGCGCCGCGTGGAACGGGATCTGGCGCTGTCCGTCCGTCTGGTGGCCCAGTCGCCGATCGGCCTGGCGGTCCTGGACACCTCACTGCGCTTCGTGATGGTCAACCCGGCGCTGGAACGCATCAACGACCTCCCCGCCGACCAGCACATCGGCCGCGACGTCCGGGAGGCGCTGTCCTTCCTGGACGCCGACTCCATAGCCGGCAGCATGCGCGAGGTGCTCGACACCGGTACGCCCCTGCTCGACCAGTTCACCGTCGGCCGCACCGCCGCCGACCCCCACGCCGACCGCGCCTGGTCGGTGTCGTACTACCGGCTGGAGGACGCCCACGGCCGGGTGCTGGGACTCGCCACCTCCGTCGTGGACGTCACCGAGCAGCACCGGTCCGCCACCGAGGCCGCCCGCGCCCGCCGGCGGCTGGCCGTCATCGCCGACGCCTCCGCCACCGTCGGTACCACCCTCGACGTCGACCAGACCGCCCACGAGCTGGCCGATGTCATCGTGCCCGAACTGGCGGACATGGCCGCGGTCGACGTCCTCGACGCCGTACTGGACGGCCGCCGCCCGACCTCGCTGTCCCGCGGCGGCCCGGCCCGCTTCCGTGCGCTCGCCGTGTCCGCGGCCTACTCCACCGAGGCCGAGCGGGCCGCCGACCCCACCGGCCAGATCGCCTCCTACGAGGCCGACCGGCTGATCACCCGGTGTGTGACCGAGGCCCGTCCGGTGCTCGTCCCCCGGGTGAGCGCGGACGACCTGCCGCACATCGCCGCCGACCCGCAGGGCGCCGCGCTCCTCGGCAAGGCCGGGCTGCACTCCTACCTCGCCGTGCCGCTGATCGCCCGGGGCGAGGTCCTCGGCGCGCTGTCGCTCTACCGCGTCCGCAACCCGGAGCCGTTCGACGAGGACGACGCGGTGCTCGCCGTCGAACTGTCCGCGCGGGCCGCGGTGTGCATCGACAACGCCCGCTCGTACCAGAGCGAACGCCGCACCGCGCTCACCCTCCAGCGCCATCTGATGAACCACCGGCCGCCGCAGCCCACGGCCATGGAGATCGCCTACCGCTACCAGCCGGCCCAGGCGGCCAGCGAGGTCGGCGGCGACTGGTTCGACGCCATCCCGGTGGCCGGCGGCAAGACCGCGCTGGTGGTCGGCGACGTGATGGGCAGCGGCATCAACGCCGCCGCCACCATGGGCCAGCTGCGCACCACCGCCCGCGCCCTGGCCGACCTCGACCTCGACCCCGCCGAAGTGCTCCGCCACCTCGACCACATCGCGGTCGGCCTCGACCCGGCCTTCGCCACCTGCCTGTACGCGGTGTACGACCCGCACCGCATGGAGTGCAGGATCGCCGTCGCCGGGCATCTGCCCCCGGTCGTCGTACGGCCGGACCGGGCGCCCGAACTCCTCGACCTGCCCACCGGCGCCCCGCTCGGGGTCGGCGGCGTCCCCTTCGAGCAGACCACGGTGCCGCTCCGCGAGGACGACCAACTGGTGCTCTACACCGACGGGTTGATCGAGACCCGGGACCAGCCCATCGACGCCCGCCTGGACACCCTGCTGGAACTGCTGGCCGAGCCCCAGCACGACCTGGAGGTTCTCTGCGACCGCCTCCTGGGCGCCCTGCGCGAGGAGCACGACCACGACGATGTCGCGCTGCTCATCGCCCGGGTGCACGCACACGAGGACTGACCGCGGGGCGGTCGGGGACTGACGGCGGGGCGGCGGAGGCGCGGCCGGACCGGCACGACGCCCATCGGTTCACGGCGGGACCGGCGGGCCCGGCTGCGGATCGGGCGGTGCCCGCGGAGAATTCGGACCGCCCGACCGGGCCGCGGAATCCGCTCGATTTCCGCGATGGATCATGAGTAAGCGTCCCCGGAGGCCCGTCAACGCTACGGATTTCGTTGCCAACGGGCCTTAACGAGACCTTGACGTGAGTCGTCGGCAGGGGTTGTATTCGGTCACCGGAGCGGGGCCCGTGGAGATCCGGGTCCGCACCGCCTTGCGGCGCTCTTCCCCCGTAGTGCCACCCCTCCTGCCGCCAGCACCGATGGGATACGGATACCGATATGCCCTACACGCCTGTTGCCTCCGCAGCACCTGAGCGGGACACCCGTAGCGCGACGGAGGGGGACGCCCCCAACACCCCCAAACTCACCCGGTCGATCGGTGTGGTCGGCGGCACCCTGCTCACGCTGTCCTGTCTGACCCCGGCGTCCTCGCTCTTCGTGATCGTGCCGGACTCCTTCGCAGGCCTGGGCACGGGCACCGCACTCACCATCGCCGTCGCGGCCCTGCTCTGTATCGGCGTGGCCTTCACCTACTCCGAGCTGGGCACGCTGATCCCGAGCTCCGGCGGCGAGTACGCCATGGTCGGCACGCTCATGGGCCGCCTCGCCGGGTGGCTGGTTTTCATACTCTCGCTGATCGTCGTCATGATCGTGCCGCCCATCATCGCCCTGGGGACAGCCGACTATCTGGCGCCGATCGTGCGACTCGATCCGCAGCTCACCGCCGCCGCCGTGATGCTGCTGGCCACCGCGATGGGCCTGCTCGACCTGCGCGCCAACGCCTGGATCACCGGCATCTTCCTGGTCCTCGAAGTCGTGGCCTGCGCGGTCGTCGCCTTCCTCGGCTTCACCCACACCCAGCGCTCGGCTTCCGTGCTCGTGCACCCCGTGATCGACGCCGGGAACGGACACAGCACCGCCGTCACCGCCGGGCTCATCGTGACCGGACTGGCCACCGCGCTCTTCATCCTCCAGGGCTTCTCCACCGCCGTGTACCTCGCCGAGGAGATGGAGAACCCGCGCCGCAACGTCTCCCGCACCGTGCTGTGGACCCTTGCCATCGGTGCGGCCGTCGTCCTGATCCCGGTGGTCGCGATCACGCTGGGCGCCCCCGACCTGAAGACGCTGGGCGCCGGTGACGTCGCCGGCATGGTGCAGGAGTGGAGCAACTCGGGCGTCGGCACCTTCGTCAGCCTCTGCATCGCCCTGGCGATCATCAACGCGGCGATCGTGATGGTCATCCAGAACTCCCGGGTGGTCTTCTCCTCGGCCCGCGACGCGGCCTGGCCGACCGCCGTCAACCGCGTCTTCTCGCACGTCGGCCGGCGCTTCGGCTCCCCCTGGGCCGCCACCCTCGCGGTCGGCGTCCCCGGCGCGGCGCTGTGCTTCGTCAACCTCGACACCCTGAGCGAGGTCACCGGCGTGGCCGTCGCCGCGATGTACGTCTTCGTCGCCCTGGGCGCTCTGGTGTCCCGCCGTGGCGCGCACAAGCACCGCCCGGCCTGGCGGATGCCGCTGTGGCCGACGATCCCGGCGCTGCTGATCGTGGTGCTGGCGTGGGTGCTCTACCAGCAGAGCACCAAGAGCCTGGTGATCACCGGCGTCATCGTGGCCGCCGCCGCGCTGTACTGGGTGGGCTATCTCCGCCCCCGCCAGGACACCCACTGGGTGATCTCGGTCCCCGAGGACGAGCAGGCCCCCGCCGAGGAGACCGCCCCCGCCTCGCTTCCCGCATAGGGCCGCTACGGCCCGTAGAACCGCCCGCCCGGCGCCTCGCGCCCGGGCGGGCCTCGCCGTTTACCGGCCGGTGAGCCGGGAGAGCGCCAGCGCGTCCAGGAGGAGGCACACGTGGTCGACGGCGTCCCGCCCGGCGGGACCCTCGGCCTGTGCCGGGTCGTCGAGCAGGCCGGCGGTGCCCCGCAGCAGCTCCCGCAGCCGCTCGTTCATCTCGGCGGCCGGTGCCGGGTGCGCGAGGGCGGACCGGATCTGCTCGCCCGTGAGGGGCAGACCGGTCTCCAGGAAGTGGAACAACGCCACGGCGGCACGCCGGTCGGCATCGTTCGGCTTCCACTGTCCGAGCGCGTGGTGGTCGATGAGCGCGGCCGCCTCGGCTTGGATCTCCTCGGGAACATGCATGCCCACGAACGTCTCATACCGTTCCGGCCGCCCCCGAGGCGACAGGGGTGCCCCCGGCGCGACTCCCCAGGCGGCTCCGGAGTCCCGGTGAGCCGGGCTGACCAGGCACGTTGCGCCGGTGCTCGGCTCACCCGACCGGCAGAGCCCGCTCGGACAAGCGGCCGGGCCTGTGGGAAGAGTTACATGAACCTCCGGCGCCCTGGGCGATTTGTTCCGGATGGTGTGGCGCCCGGTCGTCGCCGGGTATGTCCCCTTAGTCGGAGAGGTTCGCATGTGCGCAGCAGGAGAACCTACCGGGGGGTCTTCCCGCCCTCTGGCGCCCGGCCGCGGATCACGGGATCATCCTCGGACAAGTCGTGAGCCCGCCCGGCCAGGCGGGACCTCGCGGACATGCCCTGGTGGCTGCTGCGCTCCGCATCGCGCGGCTCGCCCACCGTATGCGGGAGGTGTAGAAAGAGGACATGGCCGGACGCTACGGCCGCCCGCGTTCGGTTCTCAGGATGCGAACTGTCGCAGGTCAGGTCTTTCTCCTGCAGGTGGCGATCGTGGTGTTGCTCGTCGCCGCCGCCATTGCCGCACTCGTGCTGCAATCCCGGTCCGACGCGGACCGCGAGGCCCGCAACAGGTCCGTCGCCGTCGCTGAGGCCTTCGCGAACGCGCCGGGCATCGAGGAGGCGCTGAAGAGCGCCGACCCGACCCTCGTGCTCCAGCCACGGGCGGAGGCCGCCCGAAAGCGCTCCGAGGTCGACTTCATCGTCGTGATGAACACCCAGGGCATCCGCTACACCCACCCCATCACCAACCGCATCGGCAAGAAGTTCGTCGGCACCCTGCAGCCTGCGCTGGCCGGCCGGGTGGTCACCGAGAAGATCACCGGCACCATCGGCCCGCTCGTCCAGGCCGTGGTGCCGGTCGTCGGCCACAGCGGCCCGGACAAGGGAAAGGTCATCGGGCTGGTCTCGGCCGGGATCACCGTCAACCGCGTGAGCGGGGTCGTCGACGACCAGTTCCCGCTGCTGTTCGGCGCGGCGGCCGGCGTCCTGCTGCTCACCACCGGCGGGACCGCGCTGGTCAGCAGGCGACTGCGGCGTCAGACCCACGGGCTCGGCCCGGCCGAGATGACCCGGATGTACGAGCACCACGACGCCGTTCTGCACGCGGTACGCGAAGGCGTGATCATCGTGGGCGGCGACGGCTGTCTGCTGCTCGCCAACGACGAGGCGCGCCGGCTGCTCGGCCTGCCGCCGGACGTCGAAGGGCGCCAGATCGCCGACCTCGGGCTCGACCCCGCCACCGCCCACCTGCTGGCCTCCGGCCGGGTCGTCACCGACGAGGTCCACCCGGTCGGCGACCGGCTGCTGGCCGTCAACCAGCGCTCGACGGAGCAGGCCGGCGGACCGCCCGGCAGCGTCACCACCCTGCGGGACACCACCGAGCTCCGCGCCCTGACCGGCCGGGCCGATGTGGCCCGCGGCCGTCTGAAGCTCCTCTACGACGCCGGCACCGAGATCGGCACCACCCTCGACGTGGTGCACACCTGCGAGGAGCTCGCGGGCTTCGGCGCCACCCGCTTCGCCGACATCGTCACGGTGGACCTGGCCGAGGACGTGCTGCTCGGCGAGGAGCCGGCGCCCCCCGGCGGCGCGGCCCTGGAGATGCGGCGGATAGCCGCCCGCGGCGCCCCGCCGGACAGCGGCCTCTACCCTGTCGGCAAGCTGATCCGCTTCGAGCCGGCCACCGCCCTCGGCGCGGGCCTCGCCAGCGGCAAGGCGGCGCTGGACGCCGATCTGACGGCGTTCGGCGGCTGGCATCTGCAGAGTCCCGAACGGGCCAGGAGGATCGTCCAGCACGGCATCCACTCACGGATCGCGGTGCCGCTGCGTGCCCGCGGCGTCATCCTGGGCGTGGCCATCTTCTGGCGCTCGAACGAGCCCGAGCCCTTCGAGGAGGAGGACCTCTCGGTCGCCGAGGAGCTGGTCGCCCGCGCCGCGGTGAGCATCGACAACGCCCGCCGCTACACCCGTGAGCACACCATGGCGGTCACCCTGCAGCGCAGCCTGCTGCCGCGCGCCCTCCCGGAGCAGAACGCCGTCGAGGCCGCCTACCGCTATCTGCCCGCCCAGGCCGGACTCGGCGGGCTCGGCGGCGTCGGCGGCGACTGGTTCGACATCATCCCGCTGCCCGGCGCCCGGGTGGCGCTCGTCGTCGGCGACGTCGTCGGGCACGGACTGCACGCCGCCGCCACCATGGGCCGGCTGCGCACCGCCGTCCACAACTTCGCCAACCTGGACCTGCCGCCCGACGAGATCCTCTGGCACCTCGACGAGCTGGTGACCCGTATCGACCAGGACGAGGGCGCCGAGGAGGAGGGCTCGGTCACCGGAGCCACCTGCCTCTACGCCATCTACGACCCGGCCTCCGGACACTGCACCATGGCGCGCGCCGGGCACGTCCAGCCCGTGCTGCTGCAGCCGGACGGCACCGCCGAGGTCGCCGACGTGCCCGGCGGTCCGCCCCTCGGGCTCGGCGGCCTGCCCTTCGAGACCTGGCAGCGGCAACTGCCCGAGGAGAGCCGTCTGGTGCTCTTCACCGACGGCCTCGTCGAGGACCGGAACCGGGACCTCGACGAGGGCATGGCGCTGCTCAGCCGCACCCTGGCCGACCACCCCGGCCGCACACCGGACGAGACCTGCGAGGCCGCGCTGAGCGCGCTGCTCCCGGACCGGCCCAGCGATGACATCGCGCTGCTCGTCGCCCGCACCCGGGTCCTGGACACCGCGCATGTCGCCGACTGGGACGTGCCGCCCGACCCCTCGGCGGTGGGTCAGATAAGGGCCGCGGCGGTCCGCAAGCTGATCGAGTGGGGCTTGGCGGAGGAGGCGTTCACCGCCGAGCTGATCCTCAGCGAGCTGGTCACCAACTCCATCCGGTACGCCGCCGGTCCCATCCGGGTACGGCTGATCCGGGACTCCTCGCTGATCTGTGAGGTCTCCGACCGCAGCAGTACCTCACCGCATCTGCGGCAGGCCGCCACCACGGACGAGGGCGGCCGCGGCCTCTTCCTGGTCGCCCAATTGGCCGAACGGTGGGGAACCCGCTACACGACCGGCGGCAAGGTGATCTGGACGGAACAGGCCCTCAGCGGCCTGGATGTGGTCGCGGTGGAGGCCGACGGCGACGATCCTTGAGCTGATGGATGGATGAGCTCGGGGGCTCCCAGCGCCATAGGAGGCCGAGATGGACGACTACCCGCTGCTCAACGCGTTCTGGACGATGTGCCTGATCTTTCTCTGGGTCATGTGGCTGATCCTGCTGTTCCGCATCATCGGCGACATCTTCCGCAGCCATGACCTCAAGGGCTGGGGCAAGACCGGATGGCTGGTCCTGGTGATCGTGCTGCCCTTCGTGGGTGTCTTCATCTACGTGATCGCGCGTGGCCACGGGATGAGCGAGCGGGAGATCGCCCAGGCCGAGCGGCAGCAGAAGCAGATGCAGGACTATCTCCGGAAGACCGTCGCGGCCGGTGACGAGACGGGCGGGCACGCCGACCAGCTGGCGAAGCTCGCCGACCTGAAGAACCACGGCGACATCACGGAGGAGGAGTACCAGAAGGCCAAGGCGAAGGTGCTCGCCTGACCGCACCTCGCCTCACCGCTCCCGGCCGCGCCGCACCCCACCGCGGCCCGCGGAGGCGCCCGCCGCTGCCTGCCCGACTGCTAACCTCGAATTGCGCGAAACACGCAACTTGAGAAGTGCCCCCAGAGGGCCGAACCGTCCCTCAAGGGCTCCTGGCAGACGACAGCAGGCAGAGGCGGGCAGTGAAGTGACCAGTGGGGAACGCTCGGCCACCCGGCGCCGGCGCGAGCGGATGGTGGAGCTGCTCGGCGCCGGCGACATCAGCGTGCACGACCTCGCGGCGGAGTTCGACGTCTCGCTGTCCACCGTCCGCCGCGACCTGGCGACACTGGCCGCGCTGGGCCGGATCACCCGTACCTACGGCGGCGCGGTCGACCACCGGGCGGTGGAGCGCTCCTGGCACGACAAGGAACGCGAACAGCGGGACGAGAAGGACGCCATCGCCCGCACCGCCGCCGCACTGGTCCGCAGCGGTGACGTCGTCCTCCTGGACGCCGGGACCACGGCCGCCCGGCTGGCGCACCGGCTGCGCGACCGCCGCGACCTCACCGTCGTCACCAACGGCCTGTCCACCCTGGTCGAGTTGGCGGACGCGGAGGTGGAGGTGGTGGTGCTCGGCGGCCGGCTGCGGCGTCCCAACGAGTCGCTGCTGGGCACCCGGACCGAACAGGCGCTGCGCCGGCTCACCCCGGACATCGCCTTCCTCGGCGTCGACGGGCTCGATCCCCGGCGCGGCATCAACTGCCCGGACCCGGAACAGGCCGCGCTGAAGGAGACGATGGCCGAGTGCGCCCGGGGCTCCTGGGTGCTCGCCGACCACTCCAAGCTCGGCGGGGGAGGGGGCTTCCCCTACTGGGCGGCGATGCCGGCGGGTACGGGGCTGATCTCCGGGGGCGGGGAACGGGAGCTGGCCGCGTTCGCGGACGCGGGATGGTCGGTGCACCCGGCCGTGGCGGGCCCCGGCGACGCCGTCGACGGAGCCCCGACGCACACCTCTTGACAGCCCGTTCGGCGAGTGGCCACCCTGAATTGCGTGAACCACGCAACAAATAATGCGTGGTTCGGTCACTTCGGGGTCGAGGCCGGCACCGAAGCCGACGGGAGGAGACCGGGTGGCCCAGGTGCTCGTCATCGGAGACGACCTCACCGGCAGCAACGCGACCGGCGCGCTCTACGCGCGACTCGGGCTCCGGGCCGTCACCGTCGGCGACCTCGCCCAGGCCGCGCGCTACGCGGACCGGGTGGATGTCCTCGTCGTCAACACTGCCTCGCGGCACTGGAGCCCCGCCCGCGCCTACGCGGCCGTCCGGGCCGCCGCCGAGGCCACGGGCACGGTGCCCCTCGTCGTCAAGCGTGTCGACACCACCCTGCGCGGCAACCCCGGCAGCGAACTCGACGCGGTGGCCGACGCCCTCGCCGCCCGCGAGCCCGCGGCCCGGATACGGACCCTGGCCGTCCCCGCCTTCCCCGACGCCGGCCGGAGCACGGTGGGCGGTCTGCACCTCGTCGACGGCGTACCGCTGACCCGGACGGCGGTGGCCGACGACCCCTTCGACCCCGTCCGGGATGCGCGGGTCGCGGCCGTGCTGGGCGCGCAGAGCAGGCGCAGCACCGGCGAACTGGCGCTGGACGTGGTGGAACGGGGCCCCGGCGCGGTGGCCGCGGCGCTGCGGGAGAGCCCGGCCGACATCGTGGTCTGCGACGCCACCGAGAACGCCCATCTGCGCACGGTCGCCGCGGCCGCGGCCCGCCTCGCCGCCGAGGACGGCGTCCGATGGGTCGCACTGGACTCCGGACCGTTCGGGGCCGCCCTCGCCGCCGAACTCGGCCTGCGGCCCCAGGGCGGCGCACCCGCCCCCGTCCTGGCGGTCGTCGGCAGCCGCACGGACCGCACCCGCACCCAGCTCGCCCGTACCGAAACCGCGCTCGGCGCCCGCTGGGCCGACCTCGACCCCGCCGCCCCGGACCCCGGCCGGGTGCTGGCGGCACTGCGCACGGCGGCGGGGGAGGGGGCCGCGGTGCTCGGCGTCCGGGTCGCCCCCGGGCCGCCGGGCGCGGCCGCTTCCGTGCCCGACCCGGACGCCGCGGCCCGCATCCTGCGCGCGCTCGCCGACATCGCCCGACGGGCGGTCACCGAACTGTGTCCCGGCGGGCTGTACGCCTCCGGCGGCGACGTCGCCGCGGCGGTCACCTCCGCCCTGGGCGCCGACGGCTTCGCCATCGAGACCGAGGTGCTCCCGCTCGCCGTCGCCGGACACCTGGTCGGCGGCGCCCACGACGGACTGCCCTTCGCGACGAAGGGCGGCCTGATCGGCGGTCCCGACGCCGCGCGCGCCTGCCTGGAGCACCTGCGCGCGGTCTGCACCCGACGCCCCCGGCCCCTCCGTGCGCACGACCTGAACACCGCACCCCGAAAGGCGCTCCCATGACCGACCCTCAGCACGCGTCCGGCCCCCGGACGGACCGGCACCGGCCGGACGGCGGCGGCCCGCCGCCGCTCCTGGCCGTCACCCTCGGAGATCCCGTCGGCATCGGTCCCGAGATCACCGCCCGCACCCTCGCCGACCCGGCCATCGGCGCACTCGGCCGGGGGCTCGCCGTCGGTGACGCCGCCGTACTGCGCCGCGCCGTCGCCGTCTGCGGCCTGGACGTCGAGGTCAACGCCGTCGGCACGCCCGGCGAGGCACGCTTCGAGCCCGGCACCATCGATGTGCTCGACCTCGGTATCGCCCCCGCAGACCTGCCCTGGGGCACCGTTGACGCCGTGGCGGGCCGCTCCGCCGTGGCCGCGATCGAGGCCGCGACCCGCGCCGCGCTGGCCGGTGAGGTGGACGGGATCGTCACCGCGCCGATCAACAAGGAGGCCATCTGGGCGGCCGGTTCGCAGCACCTCGGCCACACCGAGATGCTCGGCGAACTCACCGGCGCCGCACACTTCGACACCATGTTCGTGGTCCGCGGCCTCAAGATCTTCTTCACCACCCGCCATGTCTCGCTGCGCACGGCGCTCGACCAGCTCACCGAGGAGCGGGTCGCGGCCGCCGTCCGGCACGCCACCACCGCGCTGCGCGTCTTCGGCCACGACGAGCCCCGGCTCGCCGTCGCCGCGATCAATCCGCACGGCGGCGAGGGCGGCCACTTCGGAGACGAGGAGGTCACCGTGCTGCGCCCGGCGGTCGAGAAGGCGGCCGCCGAGGGCCTCGGCGTCGTGGGGCCGATCCCCGCCGACTCGGTCTTCCACCAGGGCCTCGAAGGGCGCTTCGACGGAGTGCTGTCGCACTTCCACGACCAGGGCCATATCCCCGCGAAGACCGTCGACTTCGACGGCACGGTGTCCGTCACCGTGGGCCTGCCGGTCCTGCGGACCTCCGTCGACCACGGCACCGCCTTCGACATCGCGGGCAGCGGCCGCGCCTCGCACGGCACGATGGCCGCCGCCTTCCGCGCCGCCGCGGACTTCAGCCGCTTCACCGACCGCATCCGGGCCGCGTACGGAACGGAGGCCGGCCGGTGACGGAGACCGGACCGATCCCGCCGCCGGCCCTGGCCGCGGTTCCTGCCAAGCGCTGGGTGTATGTCATCCCGGTCGCCGCGGTCATGTACATGCTGGCGTACCTCGACCGGAACAACGTCTCCGTCATCCTCCCCTACATGCACGGCGAGCTGGAGCTGTCCAACGCCGACAAGGGGATGGTCGGCGGCATCTTCTTCGTCGGCTATGTCTTCCTGCAGATCCCGGCCGCGGTCCTCGCGCAGCGCTGGAGCGCGCGGAAGACCGTCCTCCTCCTCATGGTGGCGTGGGGGCTGGCCGCGTCGCTGTCCGGTCTCGTACAGACCAAGGCGCAGTTCTACGCGGCCCGGTTCGTGCTCGGCTTCTTCGAGGGCGGTGTCTGGCCGGCCGTGCTCATCCTGCTCGCCTCGTGGTTCCCGCTGCGCGAGCGGGCCCGTGCCAACGCCCTGTGGATGGCCTGCCTGCCGCTCTCCTCGGTGTTCATGGCGCCGCTGTCGGGGTGGATGCTCGACCACGCGAGCTGGCGCTGGGTGCTGGTGCTGCAAGGGGTGCCGCCCCTGGTGTGGGCGGTGGTCTGGTGGTTCGCGGTCTCCGACCGCCCCGACCGGGCCCGGTGGATCTCCCGGGCCGAGGCCGACCACGTGGCGCGGGCGCTCGCCGCCGACGAGGCCGCGAAGCCGCCGGCGGGCAGCGGCTCGTACCTCGACGCCGTCCGGCAGAAGCCGGTCCTCGTCCTCATCGGGGTCTACTTCTTCTGGATCACCGGCTTCTACGGCTTCAACCTGTGGCTGCCCTCGGTCATCAAGGAGCTGACCCACGGCGGGTCGTCCACCGAGGTCGGGCTGCTCACCGCGATCCCGTTCACGGTCGCCCTGGCCGTGATGATCGCCAACGCCGTCTGGTCCGACCGCACCGGCAGACGGCGCCAGGCGGTGGCCGTCCCGCTCGTCGTCGGCATCGTGGCACTGCTGCTGGGGCAGGCCGTGGACGGCGCCCTGCCCCGGATGCTGCTGCTCTGTGTGACGGCCGCCGCGGTCTACGCGCCCTACGGTCCGTTCTGGGCGATCCCCGGTCAGCTGCTGCGCTTCGAGGTGGTGGCCGTGGCCATGGGCCTGATCAACGCCCTGGGAAACCTCGGCGGGTTCGCCGGTCCCTATCTGGTCGGCTGGCTGACCGACGCCACCGGCTCCAGCCTGACCGGCTTCGCCGTCCTCTCCGGCTTCCTCGCCATGGCCGTGGCACTGGTGGCACTGGGGCTGCGCACCGGCACCCGGCCCGTACGTGAACGTCAGCTGTCCGGGCAGCCGGCGGAAGGCTCCTGAGGGCCCTCGCCCGAGCGGCCGTCAGGAGGGGTGATCATTTACTCCAACTTGCCCAATCCACGACGTGTCGGGTTTTGGGAGGTTCCGTGAAAGTGAATCCTGAAAAGGTCGAATTACCCCTTTGATCCTCTCGAGGAGCAGACATGCGCATCCGCGCCGCGATCGCAGCCAGCGCCCTGGCCACCACCATCGTCATGGGCGGTGCGAGCGCCGCCCTGGCCTGCAACATGGGCAAGGTCAGCAAGGACCGTCATCACCACCACCACAAGCACCACCACGGCCACGGCCACCACGCGTCCTGCTGGCTCTCCGCGGGTGTGCTCGACCACGTCGGCCCGGTCTTCAGCGAGGGCTGCGAGAGGGGCGGCTGGGGCTGGGGCGACGACAACGGCCGTCGTCGCTGACCGAAAGCTCTTCCTGCCGGTGCCGGCCGACGCGACCTCGGGTCCGTTCGGCCGGCACCGGCGGCATGTCCGGGCCGCGCTCCGCGGCCCGTTCGCGTCTCAGGTCCGCCCCGCGCCCCGGCCGGGCTTCCGTGGGGCCGGCTCCGGCAGCCCGGACAGGGTCTGCAGCGCCCGCACGAGCACGGCGCGATCGGCGGCCGGAAGCCGGGCGAGTAGTCGTTCCTCCCCTTCCTGGATCGCGGCCTGGGCCGCGTCCCGCAGTCGCCGTCCCTCGGTGGTGAGGGACAGCAGCCGCACCCGGCGGTCCCCGGGGTCTGGCTGACGGCGGATCAGCCCCCGCTTCTCCAGATCGTCCAGCACGGCGATGATGCGGGTCTTGTCCGCCCGGATGGCCTCGGCCAGCGCGGCCTGCGTGCGGATCGGGGTCTCGTCGAGGTGCAGCAGGACCGAGTAGGCCCACATCGTCAGGCCGTGTGCGTCCAGCACCGGCTGCTCGGCCGCCATCAGTGCACGGCCCAGGGGGACGACCATCGCCGCCAGGTCGGGACGGGCCGGCCGCCCTCCGGATGTGGTTCCCCTGTCGGCTGCGTTCTCGGTCATGGGCAAGAAAATACCCGTTGACAATTCATGTGCTTGAGCCGATCGTAAGCACATGCCTACGAATATCGCGGACGCGTCCGCCGCGCACACCGACTTCGCCCGCCTCCGGCGGCTCCACGCCCGGGCGGTCCGGGACAGCGTGACCCTGATCCGCCGGGTGACCCCCGGCGACCTCTCCCGGCCGACACCCTGCTCGGCATGGACCCTGGCCGGTCTGCTCGCCCATATGACGGCCCAGCACCACGGCTTCGCGGCGGCGGCGCTGGGCAAGGGACAGGACCGGGCGCAATGGACGGTCCGGCCGCTCGGGGCGGACCCCGTCCGGGAGTACACCGACGCGGCCGAGGGCGTCCTCGCCGCCTTCGCGGCAGTGGAGCGTCCGGATCAGGCCTGCGCCCTCCCCGAGTTCAGCGCCACCCGCACCTTTCCCGCCCTCCGCGCGATCGGCTTCCACCTCATCGACTACGTGGTGCACGGCTGGGACGTCGCCCGCACCCTGGACCTCGCGTACGCCCCGGGTGCCGAACTCCTGCGGGCCGCCCTGCCGATAGCCCGCGCCGTCCCGGACGGCGACTTCCGGCTCGCCCCGGACAGCGCCTTCCGGCCCGGCCTGCCGGCCGGCGAGGAAGCGGACACCCTGACGCAGATCCTGACGGCGCTCGGCCGCTCCCCGCACTGGCACCGCCCGGAGCACTGCACGCCCGATGACGGCAGGTCCTAGGGATCAGCTCTGGAGGAAGGCCAGCAGATCGGCGTGGAAGTCGTCCTTGTACGAGCCGACCGCCGTGAGGCCGTGCGGTGCGCCCGGGTAGATCTTGAGCGTGGCGCCCGGCACCAGCTTCGCCGACTTCTGGCCGGCGGCCACGAGCGGCACGATCTGGTCGTCGTCACCATGGATGATCAGGGTCGGGACGTCGAATGCTCCACATCCAGAAGGCGTCGCGGACACCCCGGGAGACGGCGGACCCGTTCCGGTTGGCACCGTAGAAGGGCTCGCTGAGGTCCCGGTAGAACTGCGAGCGGTCGCCGGCGACACCGGCCCGGATGCCGTCGAAGACCTCGCGCGCCAGCCCCTCCGGGTTCGCCTCGGTCTTGAGCATCAGCGGCGGGACCGCGCTCAGCAGCACCGCCCCGGACACCCGGCCGGTGCCGTGCCTTCCGATGTAGCGGGCCACCTCACCGCCGCCGGTGGAGTGCCCGACCAGCGCTGAACACGACGGGTCGGCCGGTTCCCCAGTCCTTGTAGAAGATCTCCGTGCCGTCGGTCGTGGTGAGGGTGCCCATGAGGTGGTCGGTCCTTTTCTCTCGTTCAGCCGGAGTACGGGAGGCGGGCCGGGGGGTGGCGCCGGGGAGGGGCGGGAGGGGGCGGGAGGGGGCGGCGTGCGGCTCCCAGCGTTTCCGGCCCGCGCCATGGGGGCGTGTCCGGAGAGGCAGGGGAGTGACGGCGGCCCACCATCCGGGTGGCCGGTGCGCTCTGGACGGGTACGGGGCCGTGCCCTAGCGTCAACAGCCGCCCGTGCCACCGTCGTCCGGGCCCGATGTCCGCCCACGGAAGCCGAGGACGTGTGGTGACCACCCGCCCGCAGCCGCCCGACATCCTGTCCCCGGAGTTCGCGGCGGACCCCTACCCCGCGTACCGCGTCCTGCGCACGCACTACCCGCTGTTCCACGACCCGGGCACCGGCAGCTATCTGGTCTCGCGGTACGAGGACGTGGCACGGGCCTTCCGCGATCCGGTGTTCACCACCGACAACTACGCGTGGCAGCTCGAACCGGCGCACGGCGGCCGGACCCTGCCCCAGATGAGCGGCCGTGAGCACGCCGTGCGCCGGGCGCTGGTGGCCCCCGCCTTCCGGGGCCGGGAGCTGCGGGAGAAGTTCCTGCCGGTCATCGAGCGCAACGCTCGGGAGCTGATCGACACCTTCCGCGACGCGGCGGAGGCCGATCTCGTGGCGCGGTTCGCGACCCGCTTCCCGGTCAACGTGATCGTCGACCTGCTCGGGCTGGACCGGGCCGACCACGACCGCTTCCACGACTGGTACGGCTCCGTCGTCGGCTTCCTGGCCAACCTCGCGCAGGACCCCGCGGTCGCGGACGCCGGCCGGCGCGCCGGCCAGGAGCTCGCCGCCTACCTGTGCCCCGTCCTCCACGAGCGGCGGGCCGCCCCCGGCGACGATCTGCTCTCCACGCTCTGCACCGCCGAGGTCGACGGCATCCGGATGAACGACCAGGACATCACGTCGTTCGTCAGCCTGCTGCTCGCCGCCGGCGGCGAGACCACGGACAAGGCTCTCGCGGCCCTGTTCCGCAATCTGCTGGCCCACCCGGACCAGTTCGCCGCGGTACGCGACGACCGGTCGCTGATCCCCGCGGCCTTCGCGGAATCCTTGCGCTACACCCCGCCGGTCCAGATGATCATGCGGCAGCCGGCCGCCGACGTGACCCTCGGCGGCGGCACCGTCCCCGCGGGAGCCACCGTCACCTGTCTGATCGGCGCCGCGAACCGCGATGAGCTCCAGTACACCCGGCCCGACACCTTCGACATCCACCGCGCCGATCTGACACCCGCCACCGCCTTCAGCGCCGCCGCCGACCACGTCGCCTTCGCGCTCGGCCGGCACTTCTGCGTGGGCGCGCTGCTGGCGAAGACCGAGGTGGAGGTGGCGGCCCGGCAGTTGCTCGACGCGTTTCCCGCGATGGACCTCGCGGCGGGCGCGGCGCCCGCCGACGCCGGGGTCTTCACCCGGGGACCGGAGCGGCTGCGGGTGCGGCTGAGGCCGGTGGACGAGGGAGCCGTGCGGGCCTGAGGTGACGAGGTGTCACACCCGCCGTGCCGCCGTCACCTCTTCCGTGCCGGACGGGAGCGAGGCCCCGGTCCGGCCGACGGCCTCACTGCCCGGCCACGTCGAGTCCGACGAGATAGCCGACGAACTCCCGGCCGTCACGGGCGGCCACCCAGCGCCTCGCGGACGTCAGGGCGGTGAGCGTGCCCGAATCCGGCACCACGTACCGCGTCCCCTCCGGTTCGCCGGGACGGGGCGCGTACCGGCAGTGCACCGCGCTGATGGCGGTGACGGTGGCGACCGTGGGGGCGGCGCCCTCAGGAGCGTCGACATGGTGATCCTCGGCGGCGTCCACCGTGGCGGCGGTCCCGGCGCCGAGGACGTCCGCCAGCCACTCCTTGTCGGGGTCGATCAGCGTCCACGACACCTCGGAGCCGATGTCGAACGGGTCGCCGCAGCACTGCATTTGCCAGTCGTCGAGCCAGACCGTGAGGTTCATACCGTGATTCTGCCCGGAGGGGTACGCCGGCGGCACGGGCTCCGCCGCCTTCAGGCCTCCTCGGCCGGCGGGTGCCGCAGGACATAGAGGCCGACGGTGACGGTGAGCGCGATGACACAGGCGGAGAAGGCCAGGCCCGCGTCGCGCAGGCCGAGCGCCTGCGCGAGCGCGCCGACCCCGACCACCGGCAGCGAGATGCCGAGGTAGGCGACGAGGAAGAAGGCCGAGATGGTGCCGCCGCGGTGCTCGGGCGGCGCGGCGTGGCCCACGGCGGTGAGCCCGGCCCGGAACGCCAGGCCCTGGCCGACGCCGCCGCACACCGCGCCGATGACCAGCAGCGGCAGCGAGGTCAGGGCCAGCGAGGTGGCCACCAGCGACAGGCCCAGCACCAGCACCAGACAGCCGCCCGGCAGCGCCTTGCGGACGCCGACCCGTGCCGTCAGGGACTGCCCGGCGGTGGAGCCCAGGAACACGGTGAAGACGATCAGTCCGGCAACGGCCAGGTTGTGCACCCCGAGCGTCTCCCCGACGAAGCTCGGCGCGACCGCGGTGAACAGCCCCAGGAGGGAGAAGCCGGCGAACGCGGCGACGGCCGACGGGGCGAAGACACCCCGCACTTCGGGCGGGAGCCGAAGGCCCTGGGGCCGCAGCCTCCGGGGGCGGTGCGGAGAGCGGACGGTCTCCGGCAGGAACCAGGTCACCACGGCCGCCCCGGCCAGCAGCAGGAGATGGACCAGGAACGGCAGGGCCAGCGGCCATGGCGCGTACTGGGCCAGCAGCCCGGACAGCAGCGGGCCGCAGCCGAGGCCGCCCATGTTCGCGGCGGTGGCGGCGAACCCCGCATGCGCTTCCTGGCCGGGCCGGGCGAGTTCCAGCACGGCCGCCGTGGCGGCGCCGCTGAACAGCCCGGCGGCGAAGCCGGACAGCACCCGCCCCAGCAGCAGCATCGGCAGCCCGCCCTCGAAGAGGAAACACAGCGCGCTGGCCGCCGACAGACCCAGCGCGCACAGCAACACCGGCCGCCGCCCGACCTCGTCGGAGACATTGCCGGCCAGGAGCAGGACCGTGATCACCCCGAGGGCGTACACGGCGAAGACCACGGTCACCATCAGCTCGGAGAACCCGAGCTGGGCGCGGTAGAGCCCGTACAGCGGGGTGGGCAGCGTCGTCCCGGCCATGCCGACGGCGAACACGCCTGCCGCCGCCGGATAGCCGAGCCGCCGGGGCCCGCCGGTGCGATCGATGATCATGGCCTCAAACGTAGGCTTCCGCGGCCGTGCCGTCGAGGTCCACTGGAGGGACCAGGGCCGGAAACGGACGGGCGTGGCGCCCCCGCGGTCGGCGGGGGCGCCACGCTGTGTCCGGTGCGGGGCGGATCAGTGCTTGGCGGAGGGCGTGTTGGACGCCTTCACGTTCACGGCCGCCCAGGCCTTGTCCACGGTCTTGTACGCGGTGCTCTTGGCGCCGTACAGGTCCTTGGCCGCGCGCAGGGTCGCGACCCGGGCGTCGTGGAAGTCGGTCGTGGAGACCATGTACCGGGTGAGCGCCCGGTAGAAGATCGCTGTGGCCTTGCTCCGGCCGATGCCGGTCACCTTGGAGCGGTCGTAGGTCGGCGAGTTGTAGGTGACACCGCCGATGGTCTTCTTGCCGCTGCCCTCGGCGAGCAGGTAGTAGGCGTGCGAGGAGACACCGGAACCGGCGTGCACCTCGGTGTCGTAGGACGCCTTCGACCAGTAGTCGACCGCGCCTTCGAGCTTGTCGAGGGACGGCTTGTCCAGACGGCGCAGGAACTTCTGGTCGAGGCCCAGCTTCTCGCCCAGCAGGTAGTTCGGCGGGTTCTTCGGGTTGTTGGTCGCGAATTCGACCGCGCTGCCGAAGATGTCCGCCAGCGACTCGTTCAGCGAGCCGGGCTCGCCGAACTGGTTGCCCTCGATGTCCACCCGGGTGGGCTGGAGGTTGGCGGTCGCGTCGACGACGCCGTGGGACAGCTCATGGCCGGTGACGTCCAGGACGACCAGCGGCTTGGCGAACGTCCGGCCGTCACCGTCGCCGTAGAGCATGCAGCCGCAGCTGGGCGACCAGAAGGCGTTGCCGACCTTCTTGCCGAAGTGCACCAGGGCACGCGCCCCGCGGCCGTCGTTCTTGATGCCCTTGCGGCCGAAGGTCTTCTTGTAGAAGTCGAGGGTGCTGGCGACGCCGTACTGGGCGTCGACGGCGGCGGTCGCCCGGTTGCTCGTGGTGCCGTTGCCCCAGCGGTTGGTGGTGCTGGTGAACGGCTTGCCGCTGCTGAACTTGTCCAGTTCCTTGTCGCGGGCGTCCCGGGTCTCGGTGTTGCCGCGGGTGGAGTCCTTGAGGACGTAGGACTTCTTCCCGGTCCGGGTGGTGGACAGCGGCACACTGCCGACGAAGAAGGACGCGCCGGTGCCCTTGGCCGCGGCCGGGTAGCCGGGCTTCGCCGCCTTCTCCGTGACGGGTGCGGCGGGAGTGAACAGCCCGGTCGCGGGGTTGAGCCGCTCACCCCGCGCGCGCAGCTTGCGCTGGAGGCCGGGGGACAGGAACGAGTCGTCGGCCTGGACGTTGCTGAGCACCGTGCCGGACGCCGCGTCGAGGACGACCGTACGGGTGCCACCGGACTCGGCGGTCCGGCTGTCCGACACCTGCACCTGATAGGCCAGCTTGGTACGGCCGTTGCGCGCGTCCACGACGAGTTCGGCGTCGCCGGCCTCGCCCTTGCCCACGGCGGCGGCCTTCGTCCGGGCCTCCCCGGCCGACAGCTTCGGCTTGGTGCCGCTCATGTCGACCTGGTGAGGGAAGGCCCGGGTCACCCCCTCGTACGCCGACTTGGCGGTCAGGTGGACGACGAGGTCGCCGCCGAGCACCGGCATGCCGCGGTGGGTCCGGATGAAGCGGACATGCTGCCGGCCGTCCGGGTCGACGAGCGTGTCGGTGGCTTCGAGGGTGTCCTTCTTGCTGACTCCGGTGGCCTCGCCGTGCGCGTACGCGGCGGCACGGGCCGTATCAACCGCCCTCTGGGAGGCGGGAGTTGAGGAGGAAGCAGCCACCGGCGAGGCCGGCGGGGTCGCGGAGGCACTGCCTGCCACACCCGCGGTGAGGGTGGCGGCCGTCGTCACGGCGACCGCGATGGCCAGGCGGTGTCTGCGTATGTGGGGTCTACGCACTGATGTGGGTCCTTAGCGCTGCGGGGGCGGTCGGCTCGCCAACCGCCCGTACGCGCGGTGCTGTTGTGCACCGCGGGGGCCGCGGGGCCCCGCGCAAACCCTGGTATGTCTGGCATGGGCATGTAAAGAGAAATGATCAGGAATCGAGATCCATGGGCGAAATTTAACAATTGGTCAGCTTTAAGTAGCCAACAGGTGACCAACTGTGGTCTAACTGAGGAGACATGGGGTGGCGCGAAATGGTTGCCCGGAAGGCGGGCGGAAATGTGATCTGCTACCGGGGCGGGCGGGGACGGGTCCGCCGGCTCCGGGCAGCCGTCAGCGCGGGCCGGATGGCCCATGTCATCCGGCCCGCGCTGACGGGCGTCGAGTCACCCGCATCGCCGCTCGGGCCTGCGGGTCAGGTCTGCGGGTCAGGCTTTACGTCTCGGGGGGCGGCGAGAGGTGCGGGGGAGCCGGCGCTACGGCGCGGTGGCGCGTGCCGGGCCCGCCAGGGCGGGGCCGGCGGCGGTCAGGGCGACGTCCTAGGGCCTGTCGTCAAACTCCCGTCGTTCGCCCGAAGGGCGGCCCCGCGGCGTCTGGTGCGTGCGATCGCAAGGCGGAGGGTCGCCCCGATAC
>NZ_JBICVV010000031.1:0-70240 GCF_043199295.1 Streptomyces sp. NPDC048612 | reverse complement strand
GGAGGGGCCTGGTGTGTGGACGTAAAGCGAAGCAGTCCACACACCAGGCCCCGGAGGCCCGTCACCGCACCCCGACAGCCCCGCGCAGCGGACCCAGCCCGCCGCAGGCGCAACGGCGAGGAACGCACAAACATCACCCGCACCCACGCCCCGCGCAGCGGAGCCGAAACAGCGCGAGCCACCACGGTGGGAAAGCCGACAACGTGGGAGGTCAGCCGAGGGCTACGCCCTCGGCGGCCCGCAGGACGCGCACCGCATTGCGCCACGTCAGCTTCGCGAGGTCGGACTCCGACCACCGCCGGTCCATCAGCTCGGCGATCAGGTTCGGGTAGCCGGCGACATCGGAGAGGTCATCCGGCGTGAACGCCGTACCGTCGAAGTCGCCGCCGAGGCCGATGTGGTCGACGCCGGCGACCTCCCGCATGTGGTCGAGGTGGTCGGCGACCGTGGCCGCGGTGGCCTTCGGGCGCGGGTTGGCAGCCTCGAAGGCACGCTGGACGGTCATGCCCGCCTCGGTCGTGTCGAGGTGGTGCAGCCCGTGCGCGCGCATGTTCTCGTCGGCGCGCTGTGTCCACGCGACCGCGGCCGGCAGCACGAACTTCGGCACGAAGGTGGCCATCGCGACACCGCCGTTGGCGGGCAGCCGCTCCAGCACGTCGTCGGGGATGTTGCGCGGGTGGTCGCAGACGGCGCGGGCGGAGGAGTGCGAGAAGATCACCGGCGCGGTGCTGACGCGCAGCGCGTCGCGCATGGTGTCGGCGGAGACGTGCGAGAGGTCGACCAGCATCCCGCAGCGGTTCATCTCCCGGACGACCTCCTCGCCGAAGGCGGTCAGGCCGTGGTGGCGCGGCTCGTCGGTCGCGGAGTCCGCCCAGTCGATGGTGTCGTTGTGGGTGAGCGTCATGTAGCGCACGCCGAGTTGGTGGAGCGCGCGCAGGGTGGCCAGTGAGTTGTTGATGGAGTGGCCGCCCTCGGCGCCCATGAGGGAGGCGATCCGGCCTTCGGCGCGGGCCGCCTCCATGTCGTCGGCGGTGAGGGCCAGTCGCAGGTCGTCGGGGTAGCGGGCGACCAGCTGCCGGACCACGTCGATCTGTTCGAGGGTGGCGCTGACGGCCTGGTCGCCCGTGTAGTCGGTGCGGACGTACACCGACCAGAACTGTGCGCCGACGCCGCCGGCCCGCAGTCGCGGCAGGTCGGTGTGCAGGTGCGCGGACTGGTCGACGGCGATGTCCCGCCGGTCGAGGTCGTAGCGGACCTGCTCGCGCAGCGCCCAGGGCAGGTCGTTGTGGCCGTCGACGACGGGCCAGCGGGCGAGCAGGTCCGCTGCCGCCCGCCGGCGGGAACTCACTTGGCGCCGCCGAAGCCGAAGCCGTTCGGAGTGGCGACCTTGCTGCGCAGCCGCTTGCCCTTCTCGGTGGCCTGGTCGTTCAGCTCCTGCTGGAACTCCCGCATCCGGTCCATGAGTTCGGCGTCCTGGGTGGCGAGGATGCGGGCGGCCAGCAGCCCGGCGTTGCGGGCCCCGCCGACCGAGACGGTGGCGACCGGCACCCCGGCCGGCATCTGCACGATGGACAGCAGGGAGTCCATGCCGTCGAGGTACTTCAGCGGGACCGGGACGCCGATGACGGGCAGCGGGGTGACCGAGGCGAGCATGCCGGGGAGGTGGGCGGCGCCCCCGGCGCCCGCGATGATCGCCTTCAGCCCGCGGTCGGCCGCGGCCTCGCCGTACGCGATCATCTCGCGCGGCATCCGGTGCGCGGAGACGACATCGACCTCGTGGGGGATCTCGAACTCGGCGAGGGCCTGGGCGGCGGCCTCCATGACGGGCCAGTCGGAGTCGGAGCCCATGACGATGCCGACCACGGGGGCCGGCTCGGAGGGGCGGGTTTCGGGCGCCGGGCTGGACGTCATTCGGTGATCGTTCCTCGCAGGTAGCCGGCGGCATGAGCGGCGCGCTCGCGCACGTCGGCCAGGTCGTCGCCGTAGGTGTTGACGTGTCCGACCTTACGGCCGGGCTTCACGTCCTTGCCGTACATGTGGATCTTCAGCTGCGGGTCCCGCGCCATGCAGTGCAGGTACGCGTAGTACATGTCGGAGTAGTCGCCGCCGAGGACGTTGGCCATCACGGTCCAGCGGGCGCGCGGGCGCGGGTCGCCGAGCGGGAGGTCGAGCACGGCACGGACGTGGTTGGCGAACTGCGAGGTGATCGCGCCGTCCTGGGTCCAGTGGCCGGAATTGTGCGGGCGCATCGCGAGTTCGTTGACGAGGATGCGGCCGTCGGCGGTCTCGAAGAGTTCGACGGCCAGGTGGCCGACGACCCCCAGCTCCTGGGCGATGCGCAGCGCCAGCTCCTGGGCCTGGCCGGCCAGCTCGGGGTCGAGTCCGGGCGCGGGGGCGATCACGGTGTCGCAGACGCCGTCGACCTGGATGGACTCCACGACCGGGTAGGCGACGGCCTGGCCGTGCGGGGAGCGGACGATGTTGGCCGCCAGCTCGCGGGCGAAATCGACCTTTTCCTCCGCCAGGACGGGCACCCCGGCACGGAACGGCTCGGCGGCCTCTTTGGAGGATCGTACGACCCAGACGCCCTTGCCGTCATAGCCGCCGCGGACGGTCTTGAGGACCACCGGGAAGCCGCTCGTTCCGTCACCGCCCTCGGCCGCGAAGCGTTCCACGTCCGCCGGGTCGGAGACGATGCGGTGCCGTGGGCAGGGCACGCCGATCGCGTCCAGCTTCGCCCGCATCACCCCCTTGTCCTGGGCGTGCACGAGCGCGTCGGGGCCGGGCCGGACGGGGATGCCGTCGGCCTCCAGCGCCCGCAGGTGCTCGGTGGGAACGTGCTCGTGATCGAAGGTGATCACATCGCAGCCACGCGCGAAGGAGCGCAGCGTGTCCAGGTCGCGGTAGTCGCCAAGGACGACATCACCGACCACCTGAGCCGCCGATTCCTGCGGAGTGTCGCTGAGGAGCTTGAATTTGATGCCGAGGGGGATACCCGCCTCGTGGGTCATACGGGCGAGCTGACCGCCGCCGACCATGCCGACTACCGGGAACGTCACGCCCCCAGGGTATCCGCCCGGCTCCGCGGCCTCGATACCGGCTTGGATGATCCTCTGAGTTCGCACGTTCGAAGATCGTCGAGGGAAGATCGGCAACGGCCCCGGCACGCCGGTCCGGGGTGCGGGACCGGAGCCCGGAACGGGCCCGGCACAAGGGGAGGCCGGATGGCGCACAGTGGCATACCGAGGGGCACCAGGACGCTGGTGATCGCCGTCGCGATCACCGCGCTGCTGATCGCCCTGCACTCCGTTTTCAGCCAGTTGTCCGCGCCGGAGGTCTACGACGCGGACGACACCGAGATCGCGGTCTCCCCCGGTGACCGCTTCAGCGTCCGGGTCGCCGACGACCCGGCCGGCGGCTACCGCTGGATCATCGCCGAGCCGCGCCCCGACCCAGGCGTCCTCAGGGCCGCCGGCCGGCGGGTGGCCACCGGCGGGCCGCCGCCGGACGGGCCCGCCCGCTACCTGGCCTTCGAGGCCGTCCGCGCGGGCCGTACGGACTTACGGCTGCTGCGCTGCCGGCGCTGCGGCCCCGGCGCGGCCGACGAGGCGGGCGCCCGGAGCCTCAACTTCCGTGTCACCGTCGGCTGACCCGGACGGCCCGCCGGGGGTTGCGCGGCGACTCGTCACATGGCAGGCGCCCGCATCGGCGCGTGGTTAGCATGAGGAGCGGACCGGGGTTGACGGGACCGCGGACACCGCCCACGACGGGGAGCTGAACGACCACCATGAGTGAACCGAGCGCACTGCGGTCGCGGCTGGAGGCGCTCACTCGTGAAGTGGTCAAGTTCGGCGCGGTCGGCGGCGCGGGGGTCGTGGTCAACTTCGCGGTGTTCAACCTCGTACGGCAGCTGACCGAGGTGCCCGTGGTCCGGGCCAGCATCATCGCGACGGTCGTGGCGACCGGCACCAACTACCTCGGCTACCGCTACTTCACCTACCGCGACCGCGACAAGCGGGGCCGCACCAGGGAACTGACGCTCTTCCTGCTGTTCAGCGCGGTCGGCCTGGTGATCGAGAACGGTCTGCTCTACGTCGCGACGTACGGCTTCCACTGGGACACCCCGCTCCAGAACAACGTCTTCAAGTTCCTCGGCATCGGCCTCGCCACGCTCTTCCGCTTCTGGTCCTACCGCACCTGGGTCTTCCGCACGCTGCCCGCGCGGGAGGCGATAGAGACTGCCGAGTCCTTCCTCGCCGACGGCTCCCGCCGGCCGCGCAGCACCTCCCGGAAGTAGCCCGGGGGCGCCGCTCACTCCTCGGCGGGCTCCGCCTCCCGGGCCAGGAACAGCGCGAAGACCGGGGGGTGCTGCTGGAGCAGCTCCAGCCGTCCGCCGTCCGCCTCCGCCAGGTCCCGGGCGACGGCCAGGCCCAGACCGGTGGAGTTGCGGCCGGAGACGGTCCGTTCGAAGACCCGTGAGCCGAGGTCCACCGGCACTCCGGGTCCGGCGTCGGTGACCTCGACGACCGCCTGGTTGCCGGTGACCCGGGTGCGCAGCGCGACCGTCCCGTCGCCGTGCATCAGGGAGTTCTCGATCAGGGTGGCCAGCACCTGGGCGACCGCGCCGGGGGTGCCGACGGCCCGCAGGCTCTTCTTGCCGGAGCGCACGATGGCCCGTCCCGCGCTGCGGTAGGCCGGCCGCCACTCCTCGATCTGCTGCTTGACGACCTCGTCCAGGTCGAAGGCGACCGCGGAGCCGCTGCGCGGGTCCCGTGAGTTGGTCAGCAGCCGCTGGACGACGTCCGTCAGCCGCTCCACCTGCGCCAGCGCGATGGTGGCCTCTTCCTTCACGGTGTCCGGGTCGTCGGTGAGGGTGATCTCCTCCAGCCGCATGGACAGCGCGGTCAGCGGCGTCCGCAGCTGGTGGGAGGCGTCCGCGGCCAGCCGGCGCTCGGCGGTCAGCATCCGCGCGATCCGCTCGGCGCTGGCGTCCAGCACATCGGCGACCCGGTCCAGCTCCTGGACGCCGTAGCGGCGGTGGCGCGGGCGGGGGTCGCCGGAGCCGAGCCGCTCGGCGGTCTCCGCGAGGTCGGTGAGCGGCGCGGTCAGCCGGCGGCCTTGGCGGACGGCGAGGATCACCGCGGCGATGATCGCCAGCAGCGCCACGGCCAGGATGACCAGCAGCGTCCGGCCGATCTCCGCGCTGACCATGGAGCGGGAGTCCTGGACCGTGACGGACTCGCCGCGGTCGCCGTGCACCCGGGACTCGATGACCTCGCCCGAGGGCCGCTTCCCGATCTCGATCGGCGCCTTGCCGGGCACCGTGATCCGCGCGTAGCGCTTGGCGGTGATCTGCTCGGAGAGGACGTCCGGGGTGATCTTCTCGCCGCTGCCCAGCCGGCTCTCCACTATCCCGACGAGCCGGACGGCCTCGGAGGCCACGCTCTCCTGCGCGCCGGCCTCGATGGTGCGGGTCTCGACGATGACAAGGGAGACGCCGAAGACGGCGATCACGACGAGCACCACGGCGAGCGTGGAGTTGATCAGACGGCGGCGCACGGGCTCGTGGCTCTTCTCAGCTTTTTTCGAATCGGAAGCCGACACCGCGGACGGTGGCGATGTAGCGGGGGTTGGCGGCGTCGTCCCCGAGCTTCTTGCGGAGCCAGGAGATGTGCATGTCGAGGGTCTTGGTGGAGGACCACCAGGTGGTGTCCCAGACCTCGCGCATCAGCTGGTCGCGGGTGACGACCCGGCCGGCGTCCCGCACCAGGACCCGCAGCAGGTCGAACTCCTTGGCCGTGAGCTGGAGTTCCTCCTCGCCCATCCAGGCGCGGTGCGACTCGACGTCGATCCGCACCCCGTGGGTGGCCGGCGGCTGCTGGGGCTCGGCGGTGGAGCCGCGGCGCAGCAGGGCCCGTACCCGGGCGAGGAGTTCGGCGAGGCGGAAGGGCTTGGTGACGTAGTCGTCGGCGCCGGCGTCCAGGCCCACCACGGTGTCCACCTCGTCCGCGCGGGCGGTCAGCACCAGGATGGGGAAGGAGTGTCCCTCGTTGCGCAGCCGGCGGGCGACCTCCAGGCCGTCCATCCCGGGCAGCCCCAGGTCGAGGACGACGAGGTCGATGTTCCCCTGGAGACCGGCGTCGAGCGCGGTCGGGCCGTCCTCGCGCACCTCGACTTCGTAACCCTCGCGGCGCAGTGCGCGGGCGAGCGGCTCCGAGATGGACGCGTCATCCTCGGCGAGCAGTACACGGGTCATGGCCCGATGGTAGTCCGATGTATCGGTGCCGAGGGGGCGGACCAGCGCGGATGGCCGACGGCGGACCGTTCCTGCACCGCAGCCGCGCTGAGCTGCGGAAGCCTCCGGCGCGCGCGAGAGCGCGCGATCGAACGGCAGGCGCCGATGGTTCCCGGCGGCGGTGTGACCGTTGTCTCACCCCTGCCTCGGGCGGGGGAAGCGGTCGTATGGTGGTTGAACGTCTGTCGCACAATCCCGGGCCCCTGACTCTCAACTGGCGTCATCGGGCCCTCGTTGTGTCCGGGGCCGTGACCAACGGCCCTGACGGACCGTGATCGACCTGCCGACCGGGTCCGGCGCGCTTGCACTTCGGGGCGTGGAATCCGGGGTACGACCGTCCAGTCGGGCCCTCGCGGGTGCCGCACCTCCCGGACGGGGAGGCGGGCGGGACTACGCCGGTGCCGGTCCTCCCCCCACCCGGGCGCGTATCGGTTCTGCGAACGCGTCCCGTAGCAGCAAGGAAGCATCCATGGCGTCCAGCCTGACGAAGGACGCTGCCCAGCAGGGGAACCCTGCGGACGGCGGCAAGACCTTCTTCGGCCACCCCCGCGGCCTGGCCACTCTCTTCATGACCGAGATGTGGGAGCGCTTCAGCTTCTACGGCATGAAAGCCCTCCTCCCGCTGTACCTGATCGCGCCCGGCGGCATGCATATGCAGGCCACCACGGCCACGGCGATCTACTCCGTGTACATGGCGATGGTCTATCTGCTCACCCTGCCGGGCGGCTGGATCGCCGACCGCTTCTGGGGACCGCGCAAGACGGTCGTCGTCGGCTCCGGTGTCGTGATCGCCGGCCATGTCACGCTCGCGCTGCCCACCTCGGCGAGCTTCTTCGCCGGTCTCGTGCTGGTCGCGCTCGGCTCCGGTCTGCTGAAGGCCAACATCTCCACGATGGTCGGCCACCTCTACGACGGCCCCGAAGACCCGCGCCGCGACGGCGGCTTCACGCTCTTCTACATCGGCATCAACCTCGGTGCCTTCCTGGCCCCGCTGTCCATCGGCACGGTCGGCGAGAGCGTCAACTGGCACCTTGGCTTCACCCTCGCCGCCGTCGGCATGGCCCTCGGCCTCATCCAGTTCCTGCTCGGCACCCGCACCCTGAGCGCGGAGAGCAACGTTGTCGCGCAGCCCGCGACGCCCGAGGAGAAGAAGTCCACGCTGCGCAAGGGCCTGCTCTGGCTGATCGTCGCGACCGTCTTCTACACCGCGCTCGCGGCGACCGGGAACTTCGCCGACTGGGCGCTGATGCCGATCACCATCGCCGGTCTGGTCATCCCGGTCGCGGTGCTGGCCCGGATGAAGCGCGACAAGGAACTCACGGATCTGGAGCAGTCCAAGCTCTCCGGCTACATCTGGTTCTTCGTGGTCGCCGCCATCTTCTGGATGATCTACGACCAGAACGGGTCGACCCTGTCGATCTTCGGCGAGAACTCCACGACGAACACCCTGCTGGGCTTCCACTTCCCGACGTCCTGGTACCAGTCGCTGAACCCGATCTTCATCATGGCGTTCGCCCCGCTGGTCGCCTCGGCGTGGCTGTGGCTGAACAAGCGCGGCAAGGAGCCGAGCACCGCCGTCAAGTTCGCCTCCAGCCTCGCGCTGATCGGTATCTCGTTCGCCGTCTTCCTCATCCCGCTGATCGACACCGCGGCCAACGGCGGCAAGGTCAGCCCGATGTGGCTGGTGGCGGTCTACTTCATCCAGACCGTCGGTGAGCTGTGCCTCTCCCCGGTCGGCCTGTCGGTGACCACGAAGATGGCGCCCGCCAAGTACGGCTCCCAGATGATGGGTGTCTGGTTCCTCGCGGTCACCGCGGGCGACTCGGTGGCGGGTCTGCTGACGTCGCCGCAGCTGAACGTCGACCTGAACACCTCGCTCTCGGTCACCGTCGAGGCCGCCATCGCGGTCGCCGCCGGCATCGGCATCTGGACGTCCCGCAAGCGGGTCAAGGAGATGATGGGCGGCGTCAACTGACGCCGTCCCGCCCCGGCTGACGGAAGGGGGCGTCGCACCGGCGGTGCGACGCCCCCTTCGTGTGTGCCGTGGCCGTGCCGCGTCAGCGGACCCCCGCCCGGCGCCGCGGCAGGAACGTGAACACCGCGCCGCCCAGCAGGATGACGGTGCCGGAGACGAGACCGAGCGCGGTCAGCGCCCCGTGGTCGTTCGCACCGGTCTCGGCGAGACCGCCGCCGCTGCCGCCCGAGACACTGGCCGGGCCCGCCGCGCTACCGCCGGAAGCCGCCGCGCCGGAGGCACCGCCCGCCGCGCCGCCGGACGTACCGCCCTGCTGCGCCGAGGTGTCCAGGGCGAGCGAGACACCCGGGTCCTTCTCCGGGGTGCAGGTGGTGGTCGTCCCGAGGGCGTTGACGGTGAGCACGCCCGGGGTGAGCGTGGCCTTGCCGGTGGCACCCGGCTTGTAGGTGCCCTTCAGGTCCGGGATCTCGATCGGCTGGCCCGACTTGATGGGCCCGGCGTTCGCCGGCCCCTCGACCTTCACCGACCCCTTGTCGGCGCCGCCGACCTTGACGGCCATCGAGGGCGTGACCGCGCCCTTGGGGATGTCCGCCGGGCTGTCCATGACGGACTTGGCGAACTTCACCGTCAGGTCGTAACTGCCGCCCTTCTTCACCGCGTCGATCTGGACCGGCGAGGTCGCCTTCTTGTCCCCGATCGGCGTCTTGCAGGCGTACGGGACGTCGACCTGCTTGCCCTTGTACGCGGTGCCGTCGGGGTCACCACCGGAACCGCCGGACGTGGAACCGCCGGACGCCGCGCCGCCGGAGGCCGCGGAGCCGGACGAGCCGGAGGTCGTGCCGCCGTCGGTGCCGCCGCCGGAGGCCGTACCGGCGGAGCTGCCGCCGCCGGTGGTGCCCGTCGTCCCCGCCGTGCCGCCGCCGGTCGTGCCGGACGTGCCGCCGCCGGTCGTGCCGCCGGTACCGCCCCCGCCGTCGGTCACCTTGATGGTGACCGCGGGCTGCACCGTCTCCTTGGGCGAGCACTTGGTGTCCGTGGAGATCGGCTGGTTGACGTTGATGTTGTAGAAACCGGGCGTCAGGGTGACCTCACCCGGCTTCTCCAGCTTGAGCTTGGCCTTCATGTCGGACAGCTTCATCGCGCCGCCCTTGGGGATCGGCGGGTTCTCCCGCGGCCCCTGCATCGCCAGATCGCCGGTCTGCGCACCGGCCACCTTGATCGTGCCGGTCGGCTGGACGGTGTTCTCGCCCAGGTCGAGGATGTCGGGGTTCTTGGAGGCCCCCTCAAGGGTCTTCCAGACCACCTCGACCTCCTCGCCGACCTTCGCCGTCCCCGGTGCGCTGACCGCCACCTTGGTGGTGCCCTGGATCGGCGGCAGCCCGGATATCGGCGGCGGCAGACACTCCGTCTTGTACGACACCTCCGCTGCCTGGGCGGTCCCTGCCGTGGTCATGATGCCCGCACCCGCGAGCATCAGCGCGGCCGTCGAGGCCACCGCGACTCTCCTCCGTTGCCTCATCACGCAGAACCTTTCGACGTCGGTCGTTCGGTTGATGTGGTGGTGGACGGTGCGGTGTCCGGGGTGAACCACGGCAGCGCGGCGGAGTCGCCCGGCGTACCGGAGCCGTCCGTGGCGCGCTCACCCGAGGTCCGGCTTCCGATGCGTTCTCCGGTGCCGGCCGCGCGGTGCGGCCGGCGGGCGGCGTGGGTGCCCGGGGGCGTCCGGCCCGCGGAGCGCCCGCGGCGCCGGCCCGGCCGGTGCGGGCGGACCCGGTCCACGAGGGCCATCCCGATGCGGAACACCGCCGTCGGGACCACCACGCAGAGCAGCACCCAGAAGAGCGTCACGCCCCAGGGCCTGCCGACCCCCCAGGGCTGCTCGACCAGGACCTTGCCGCCGTATTTGAGGGAGACGAGATAGTCCCCGTGGGCGCCGGCCGGCAGTTCGACCGGCAGCCTGACCTCGGCCTTCTTCCCGGCGGGGACGGTTCCCCGCCACTGCTGTTCCTCCCATACGGGCGCGAAGACCCCGTGGGAGGTACCCAGCCGGAAGACCGGGTCCGTGGCGGGCGCCGAGCCGAGATTGCCGACCGTGACCCGAAGCTCGCGCTGCGGCGGGGCGCCGAACCAGGTCAGCAGGCCGCTGCTGCCCGTCAGCCGGGGCTGCGCGAGGACCGCCAGCCGGCCGCCGCCGCGCTCCTCGGGCAGCGGCGCCACCGGGTGGCCCGCCACCTTGAACGGCGCCTCCGCGTCGGCCGCCGCACCGGTCACGGTGGCCACATGCACCACACAGGGGCAGGGCTTGGGCGGCTCGGCGACCGGCAGCGCCCGGCGGAACGCGCCATGACGGTCGGTGGTGACGGCCCGCCCGTCGCCGTTGGCACAGGAGTTGGTGCCGCCGATCATGTTCTGTCCGCAGATCAGCAGCGTGAGCAGCGCCCTGGGCCGCCAGCCGCTGCCGGTCACGGTGACGGTCCCGCCCTTGCCCGCCTCCTTGGCGGAGAGCCGCACGCCGGGTTCGCCGGCGGCGGTCGCGGCATACGGGGCCGAGTCCGTGGCGTGCGGAGCGGCCTGCGCGGCCGCGGCCGGCGGCAGCGCGGGCGCGAGCCCCAGGCACAGCACGAGCACGGCCACGGCCCGCCAGCGCCTCCGTCGTACCGCCCACCGCGCACCGCGCACCTCCGGGAGCGCACCGGCCCCCGCCCCGCCGGGGACCGCCGGCCGGCCCGTCCCGCCGTTCACGAGCGCGCTCCCGCTCCGCTGCCGGCCAACTCCGCTGCCGGGCCCGCCCTTTCCCCCTCGGACGGCCGCCCGCCGCCGGCCGCGGACGCCACGGGTTCACCCCGTTCCCCCTCCGGCCCCTGGGCACGGCGTCGCCGGCGGACGACCACCAGGCCGCCCGCTCCCGCCGCCAGGAGGACGGCCGGTCCGGCGACGGCGCCCCAGGGGAGCGCGGTGTACGAGGCGGTGGCGGACCCGTGGGCGCCACCGTCCGCCGTCGCCGTGAGCCGTACCTCCACCGCGTCCAGGGCGGGCGGCCCGGCCCAGGTCTCCGTCAGATCGGCGCTCTGCCCGGGGGCCAGCCGGCCCGGCAGGGTGCGGACGGCCCGCCGCAGCACCGGGCCGAAGAGCCCGTCGGCACGCACCGCGAGCCGCGGGGTCAGCACCGTGTTGCCGCGGTTGACCAGCGTGTACCGGATGACCGCGGCCTCGCCCCGGTCGCGCACCGACAGGTTCTCGACGGTCAGCGCGGCCAGCGCCGGCCCGGTCACCCGCAGATGCACCGGCACGGTGTGCCGCCCGGCCGCGCCGTCCCCCGTGCCGCGCGAGGTGGCGATCAGCGCGGCGGGGCGGTCACCGGGGGGCGCATCGCGCGCCACCGTCACCGTGAAGGGGACGGCCGCCCGGGTGCGCGGCGGAACCCGCACCTCCCCGTCGGCGAACGCGATCCGGGCTCCGGTGCCGCGCAGCCGCACGGTGACGGCCCGGCCGGTGGGATTGCGCAGCGACAGCCGGTCGTTCATGACGGTGCCCGGCGCGCCCGCCAGGTAGAAGTACGGGCGGTCCCGGTCGCTCGGCCTGGCGCCCGCACCGGGCGCGGGCGCGGCGGACCAGCCCGGTGGCGCCGGTGCGGCGGCCGGCCGGGCCACGGCCGCGGCGGGGCACAGCAGCACGGCGGCGGTCGCGAGGATCGCACCGCTGACCGCTGTGCGGGGACGGAACGGCATCGGCGGCTCCTGGTGCGAGGGGGTGCCTCCCCGGGCCGGCCGGGGCGGCGGGGCGTACGGCGAACGGCGGGGCGGCGCGCGGGTCCTGGCCTCCCACGCGGCGGGTCACACCCGCTGGTGACGGCGGGTCAGCCAGAGCGCACCGGCCGCCCCGGCCAGCAGCACCGTGCCGCCGAGGGTGCCCAGCGCGACGGCGGAGTCCGCGGGTCCGGTCTGCGGCAGCTGCCCGCCGCCGGAGGCCCCGCCGGTGGCCGTGCCGCCGGTGCCGCCCGAGGCCCCGCCCGTGCCGCCGGAGCCCTTGGCGTCGAGGGTCAGCGAGGGCTTCGGATGGTTGCTGGGGGTGCAGGTGGTGGTGGTACCCAGCGCCTTGATGGTGAGGGTGGACGCGGTGAAGGTGACCTTGCCGCTGCCCTTGGGTGTGTACGTGCCGCTCAAGTCACTGATCTTGATCGGGGTGTTGGCCGGAATGGACTGGTCGTTCGGCGGCCCGGAGACCGGCACGGTACCGCTCTCCGCACCGCCCAGCTGGATGAGCGCGGTCGGCTTCATCGCGCCCTTGCCCAGCTCGACCGGGCTGGAGGAGACACCCTTCTGGAAGGACATGACGAGCTTGTACGCGCCGCCGCTCGGGGTGCTCCTGATATCGATGGGCGAGACCGCGCCCTTGTTGCCGATCGGCGTTTTGCACTGGTAGTTGACGTCGACGACCTCGGCGTGGGCGGCCGGCGCGGTGAGCATCACCGCGGACCCCGCCGCCATCGCCACGGCCGCGGCGAGGCCGGCCGTCCGGCGCGGGCGGCTGCCGTGCTGTTCGTAGAAGCGGGCCACCACGGTTCCCCTTCTCCCGGGAGCGCACCGCCGGCGGTACCTGACGGCACATCAGATTGGCCGCTCAAGGTACGCCGGGGACCGTGCCGAGGGAAGGCACAGCGCAGCCCCGATCGCACCGGGCCCGGGACAGCGGGGAATTCCGGCCTCCCACCGGGCGCCCCGAAGGCGCCGCACGGCGGGTTCCGCACACGACGAAGCGCGGGCCCACAGGCCCGCGCCACTCTTCTCTTCCACTACGGAGCCGCCCGCCCGTCAGAACGGCGCGGCGAGCTCCGCCCACACGGTTTTGCCGGTGCCGTCGGGGTTGCGCACCACGCCCCAGTCCAGGCACAGCCGCTGCACGATGAACATGCCGTGACCGCCGGGGCGGCCCGGACGGTGCGGGCTGCGCGGCGCCGGTGAGCCCGCGCCGAGGTCGCTGACCTCCAGGCGGAGCACTTTGGCGGTACAGCGCAGCCGCAGCTCCTCCGGTCCCTCGGCGTGCAGACAGGCGTTGGTGACCAGCTCCGAGACGACGAGCAGCACATCCTCCGCCGCGGCACGCCGGTCCGCGCCGGCCGCCGGCAGCCAGCCCCAGTCGTGGAGGGCCTGCCGGGTGAAGTCACGGCCGCGGGCCACGGCCCCGCGGGTGCCCGCCAGGCGCAGCCGGCGGATCTGGCCCGCAGGGACGGCGGCAGCCGGGGCGGCGGAAGCACCGGCGCCGCCCGGCTCCGGGCCGAGATCGCCCGGCGGGTACGGCCGGGTGGTGCTCATCAGCGCTTCACCTCACCGATTCGCCTGTTCACGGAAAACAGATACTGACTGATTCAACGGATTCAGATGTCTCCTGCCCGACCGGACGGTGAGAACACCCACTTCTTGGGCACAGACGCTGTGACGCGCACTACGTGCCCGGAATGCAACCTTCCGGACACCGCCGGCACGTCAGTCGGCCAGCGCGGCGTCGAGCGAGTCGTGCACGGTGAAGACCGCCTCCGCGCCCGTGATCTCGAAGACCCGGGCCACCACCGGCTGCATCCCCGCCAGGTGGACCCCGCCCCCCTCGGCCTCCGCCTTCAGGCGCGCGCCGAGCAGCACATTGAGTCCGGTGGAGTCCATGAACTCAAGGGGTGAGCAGTCCACCACCAGGCGTGCGTAACCGTCGTCCACACACCCCTCCAGTGATTCACGCAACAGATCAGCCGTGTGGTGATCCAGCTCACCGGAGACCGTCACCACCGCGCTGGCGCCGTGATGGCGGATCTCGACGTGAAGCCGGCCCCGGCTTGCACTGCCGACCGTCCCGCGGTCCATGCGCGCGCACCCCTCTTGCTGTCTAGACGACTGTTTGCTTACGACTGCGCTCGTCGAACCCTACGCCTTCGCGATGCCTCTCGGTAGCGGAACAATCCGCATATTGCTCAATATACGGACACCACGCACTTGCCATCTTCAGCCAAACCCAGGTAGGCGTAGAAGCACACATCCGAAACGGCCGGCTTTGGAGGCGCCGCACACCGCAGCTTCGCGTAGAGGCATCGGCAGCCATATGCCGAGAACGATGGAGGAGACCATGTCACCCCGGCTCGACGAATTGCGCACTGACGACACGCTGCAGCCCGCATCGTCGACACCCCCGTCCGACCCGACCGGACAGATCCCTGCCCAGTCCTCGCCCGCCGAATCAGATCTGGCGGCTCTGACTGAGATCGACGATCTGCCCGAGATCCCGCCGTTCGACGAGGTGGGCCCGGTGGACGCGAGGGCTCTGTCCAAGACCCTCTTCGAGCGCCTCGAAACGCTTGAGGAAGGCACCCACGAATTCGCGTACGTCCGCAACACCCTGGTCGAGCTCAACCTCGCGCTGGTGAAGTTCGCGGCCTCCCGGTTCCGCTCGCGCAGCGAGCCCATGGAGGACATCGTCCAGGTCGGCACGATCGGCCTGATCAAGGCGATCGACCGCTTCGAACTCAGCCGTGGTGTGGAGTTCCCGACGTTCGCGATGCCGACCATCGTCGGCGAGATCAAGCGTTTCTTCCGTGACACCAGCTGGTCGGTGCGGGTACCGCGGCGGCTGCAGGAGCTGCGGCTGGACCTCGCCAAGGCGGGTGACGAACTCGCGCAGAAGCTGGACCGCGCCCCCACGGTGCAGGAACTCGCCGCGCGGCTCGACATCAGCCGTGACGAGGTCGTCGAGGGCATGGCCGCGAGCAACGCGTACACCGCGAGCTCGCTGGACGCCCAGCCCGAGGAGGACGACAACGAGGGCGCGCTGGCGGACCGCATCGGCTACGAGGACCACGGTCTCGAGGGCATCGAGTACGTGGAGTCCCTCAAGCCGCTGATCGCCGAACTCCCGCCGCGCGACCGCAAGATCCTCTCGCTGCGGTTCGTCGCCAACCTGACGCAGTCCGAGATCGGCGAGGAGCTGGGCATCTCCCAGATGCACGTCTCCCGTCTGCTCTCCCGCACCCTCGGCCGGCTCCGCAAGGGCCTGATGATCGAGGAGTGAGCACCCCGCGGTACCTGCCGGCCCACCACGGCCGGCGGTTCGCCCGCGCGGAGGAGGGCCTGCCCCGGGATCACCCGGGACAGGCCCTCCTCCGCTTGTGCGGGGCGGGGCGGCCAGGCCGCCCCGCAGCCCGCTGTCAGACGAGAACTCCCTTGTGCCACACGGCCGATACGAGCGGGACGCCCGGCCGGTAGGCGAGGTGGACGTGGGAGGGGGCGTCCAGGAGGGCGAGGTCGGCGCGGGCGCCGGGGGCGATCCGGCCGACGTCGGTGCGGCGCAGGGCGCGGGCGCCGCCCGCGGTCGCCGCCCACACGGCCTCGTCGGGGGTCATGCCCATGTCGCGGACGGCCAGCGCGATGCAGAACGGCATCGAACTCGTGAAGGACGAGCCGGGGTTGCAGTCCGTGGACAGCGCGACGGTGGCACCGGCGTCCAGCAGCGGGCGGGCGTCGGGCCACTGGGCGCGGGTGGAGAACTCGGCGCCCGGGAGCAGCGTGGCGACGGTGTCGGACTGCGCGAGGGCGTCGATGTCGGCCGGGGTGAGGTGGGTGCAGTGGTCGGCGGAGGCGGCGCCGAGTTCGACGGCGAGCTGGACGCCGGGGCCGTGGCCGAGCTGGTTGGCGTGCACCCGCGGCACCAGGCCCCTGGCCTGCCCCGCGGTGAGGACGGCGCGGGCCTGGTCGCCGTCGAAGGCGCCCTTCTCGCAGAAGACGTCGACCCAGCGGGCGTGCGGGGCGCAGGCGTCCAGCATCGGGCCGGTGACGAGGTCGACGTAGCCGGCCGGGTCGTCGGCGTAGTCGGGCGAGACGATGTGCGCGCCGAGGAAGGTGACCTCGTCGGTGTGCTCGGCGGCGATGCGCAGGGCGCGGGCCTCGTCCTCGACGGTGAGGCCGTAGCCGGACTTGGTCTCCTGGGTGGTGGTGCCCTGGCGGAGTGCCTCGGCGAGGTAGCGGGCGATGTTCGCGTGCAGGGCCTCGTCGGTGGCGGCGCGGGTGGCGGCGACGGTGGTGCGGATGCCGCCGGCGGAGTAAGGGCGGCCGGACATCCGGGCGTTGAACTCCGCGGTACGGTCACCGGCGAAGACCAGGTGGGAGTGGGAGTCGACAAAGCCGGGGATGGCTGCCCGGCCGCCGGCGTCGACGGCGTTGTCGGTGGCGGGTGCTTTGCTGGAGGGACCGACCCAGGCGATGCGGTCGCCGTCGATGACGACCGCCGCGTCCTGGATCAGACCGAGGGGGCCTTCGCCGAGGGAGGGGTCGTTGGTGACGAGCTGGGCGATGTGGGTGATGGCGGTGGTGGGCGCGGAGGTCGTCGTCATCGCGGGGTTGTTCTCCTTCAGCCGCGTACGGCGGCGATGGATGCGGCGAGGGCGGTGGGTACGTCGGGGACGAGGGTGTGCACACCGTCCCGGACGATCTGCCGGCCGCCGACGATGGTGTGGCGTACGTCCGCCGCGGAGGCGGCGAATACGGCCGTTTCGGCGGCCAGCCGGGGCAGTGGTCCGGCGGTGCGTACGGAGTCCAGTGCGATCGTGGTGAGGTCGGCGAGCGCACCGGCCTCCAGGGTGCCGGCGTCGTCCCAGCCCAGGGCGGCGTGACCGTCGGCGGTCGCGGCGCGCAGCAGGGCGGCGGCCGTCCAGTGCCCGCGGGTGCGGGTGCGCAGCCGTTCGTCGAGCTCCATGGCGCGGGCCTCTTCGAGCAGGTCGATGACGGCGTGGCTGTCGCTGCCGAGGGAGAGCGGGCTGCCGCTGCCCTGGAGCCGGGCGGCGGGGCCGATGCCGTCGGCGAGGTCGCGTTCGGTGGTGGGGCACATGCACACGCCCGTGTGGGAGCCGCCGAGCAGCGTGATGTCCTCGTCGGTGAGGTGGGTGGCGTGCACGGCGGTGGTGCGCGGGCCCAGCACTCCGTGGTCGGCCAGCAGCCGCGTGGGGGTGACGCCGTGGGCCTCGCGGCAGGCGTCGTTCTCGGCGGTCTGCTCCGAGAGGTGGACGTGCAGGGGGGCCTGCCGTGCGCGGGCCCAGTCCGCGACGGTGCCGAGCTGCCCGGCGGGGACCGCGCGTACGGAGTGGACGGCGGCGCCGATGCGGGCGTGTGCGCGCTCCTTGAGTCCCTCGGCGCGCTGGGCCCAGTCGTCGGCGGTGCCGTCGGAGAACCGCAGCTGGTGGTGGTTGGGCGGGGCGCCGAAACCGGCCGAGAGATAGGCGGTGTCGAGGAGGGTGATGCGGATACCGGCCTCGTCGGCGGCGGCGAGCAGCGCCTCGCCCATGGCGTTGGGGTCGCTGTAGCGGGTGCCGCCCGGCGCGTGGTGCAGGTAGTGGAACTCGCCGACGCAGGTGATGCCGGCCAGCGCCATCTCGGCGTAGGCGGCGCGGGCGAGGGCGAAGTAGGTGTCGGGGGTGAGCCGGTCGGCGACGCTGTACATGACCTCGCGCCAGGTCCAGAAGGTGCCGGTGCCGACCTGGACGGCGCCGCGCAAGGCGCGGTGGAAGGCGTGCGAGTGGGCGTTGGCGAGACCGGGGAGGGTCAGGCCGCGCAGCGCGGTGGCGCCGGGCGGCGGGGTGTCCGCCCCGGTGCGGACGGCGGTGATCCGCCCGTCCGCGGTGTCCACGGCCACGCCCGGCTCGACGTGGGTGCCGAGCCAGGCGTGTTCGAGCCAGTACGTCGTCGGTGTTGCCTGCGTCGTCAGCGGCACGCCAGCCCCTCCAGTACGTCGGCGAGTGCGGTGACCCCGGCGACGCAGTCGTCCTCCTCCGCCGCTTCGGCGGGTGAGTGGGAGACCCCGGTGGGGTTGCGGACGAACAGCATCGCGGTGGGGACGGTGCCGGACAAAATACCGGCGTCGTGCCCGGCACCGGTGCCCAGGACCGGCACGGGCCGCTCCGCCGTCTTGCCGAGGATCGCGCTCAGCTCGTCCCGCAGGGCGTGCTGGAACTCCACGACGGGCGTGAAGGATTCACGGACGACGGTCAGGTCCACCCCGTCGCGGGCGGCGCGCTCGGCGGCGGCCCGCTCGATCCCGGTGATCACGGTGTCGAGGGTGTCCTGGTCGGCGGCGCGGGAGTCCAGCCAGCCGCGGACCAGCGAGGGGATGGCGTTGACGCCGTTCGGCTCCACGCTGATCTTCCCGAAGGTGGCCAGGGCCCCGGCCAGCCGGGCCTGCTCGCGGGCGGCGAGCACGGTCGCGGCGTAGCTGAGCATCGGGTCGCGGCGGTCCTCCAGGCGGGTGGTGCCGGCGTGGTTGGCCTCGCCGTGGAAGTCGAACCGCCAGCGGCCGTGCGGCCAGATCGCGGAGGCGATGCCGACCGGGTCGTCGGAAAGGTCCAGGGCGCGGCCCTGCTCGACGTGGAGTTCGACGAACGCGCCGATCCGGGCGAGCCGTTCGGGGTCCGGGCCGATGGCTTCCGGGTCGTATCCGGCGCGCTCCATGGCCTGCGGGAGGGTGATGCCGTCGCCGTCGCGCAGCCGGTGCGCGGCCTCGGTGGTCAGCGCCCCGGCGGCGAGCCGGGAGCCGACGCAGGCCAGGCCGAAGCGGGCGCCTTCCTCGTCGCCGAAGTTGACGATCGCCAGGGGCTTGCCGAACTCCGCTCCCCTCCGGCGGAGTTCGTCGAGCGCGGCGAAGGAGGAGACGACGCCCAGCGGGCCGTCGAAGGCGCCGCCGTCCGGTACGGAGTCCAGGTGGGAGCCGGTGACGACGGCGTCGCCGGGGGCCACGTCCCGGTAGCCGGTGGCGCCGAGCCAGGCCCACTGGTTGCCGTTGCGGTCCAGCTCGTAGGCGAGCCCGCGGGCCTCGGCCTGGGCCCGGAACCACGCGCGGCAGTCGGCGTCGGCGCCGGTCCAGGCGTAGCGGCGGTAGCCCCCGGAGGAGGAGTCGCGGCCCAGCGGCCGCAGCTCCTGCCACATCTCGTGGAACGAGGCGGTCACGCGTCCCCGCCTTCGCGCATCGGGATGCGGACGCCGCGCTCGGCGGCCACCTCGTCGGCGCGCTCGTAGCCCGCGTCGACGTGCCGGATGACGCCCATGCCAGGGTCGTTGGTGAGGACCCGGCGGATCTTCTCGCCGGCCAGCGGGGTGCCGTCGGCGACGGTGACCTGGCCGGCGTGGATCGAGCGGCCCATGCCGACGCCGCCGCCGTGGTGCAGGGAGACCCAGGAGGCTCCGGAGGCGACGTTGACCATTGCGTTGAGCAGCGGCCAGTCGGCGATCGCGTCCGAGCCGTCCTTCATGGCCTCGGTCTCGCGGTAGGGCGAGGCGACGGAGCCGCAGTCGAGGTGGTCGCGGCCGATGGCCAGCGGGGCGCGCAGGGTGCCGTCGGCGACCATCTCGTTGAAGCGCTCACCGGCCTTGTCGCGCTCGCCGTAGCCGAGCCAGCAGATGCGGGCGGGCAGGCCCTGGAAGTGGACCCGTTCGCCGGCCAGTTTGATCCAGCGGGCCAGCGACTCGTTCTCGGGGAAGAGGTCCAGGATCGCCTTGTCGGTCGCGGCGATGTCCCGGGCGTCGCCGGACAGCGCGGCCCAGCGGAACGGCCCCTTGCCCTCGGCGAACAGTGGCCGGATGTAGGCGGGGACGAAGCCGGGGAAGGCAAAGGCCCGCTCGTATCCGGCGAGTTGGGCCTCGCCGCGGATCGAGTTGCCGTAGTCGAAGACCTCGGCACCGGCGTCCATGAAGCCGACCATGGCCTCGACGTGCCGGGCCATGGACTCGCGGGCCCGCTGGGTGAAGTCGGCGGGCTTCTCGGCGGCGTAGGCGGCCATGTCGTCGAAGTCGATGCCGACGGGCAGGTAGGCCAGCGGGTCGTGGGCGCTGGTCTGGTCGGTGACGATGTCGATCGGCGCGCCCTCGGCGAGCATCTGCGGCAGCAGCTCCGCGGCATTGCCGAGCAGCCCGATGGAGAGCGGCTTGCGCCGGTCGCGGGCCTCGACGGCGAGTTCGAGGGCGTGCTTGAGGCTGTCGGCCTTGACGTCCAGGTAGCGGTGCTCGATCCGGCGCTCGATGGCGCGCGGGTCGACGTCGATGCAGATCGCGACGCCGTCGTTCATGGTGACGGCGAGCGGCTGGGCGCCGCCCATGCCGCCGAGGCCGGCGGTGAGGGTGATCGTCCCGGCGAGGGTGCCGCCGAACTTCTTCGCCGCGACGGCGGCGAAGGTCTCGTAGGTGCCCTGGAGGATGCCCTGGGTGCCGATGTAGATCCACGAACCGGCGGTCATCTGCCCGTACATGGTGAGGCCGAGGGCCTCCAGGCGGCGGAACTCCTCCCAGTTGGCCCAGTCGCCGACGAGGTTGGAGTTGGCGATGAGCACCCGCGGCGCCCATTCGTGGGTCTGCATCACGCCGACCGGGCGGCCGGACTGGACGAGCATCGTCTCGTCCTGCTTGAGCGTGGTGAGCGTGCGCACCATCGCGTCGAAGGAGCGCCAGTCACGCGCGGCCTTGCCCGTGCCGCCGTAGACGACGAGCTGGTCCGGGTGTTCGGCCACCTCCGGATCGAGGTTGTTCTGCAGCATGCGCAGCGCGGCTTCCTGCTGCCATCCCCGAGCACTCAGCTCCGTACCGCGCGGTGCCCGCACGGGTCGCGGTCCCGACATGGGCCGTGCCTCCCTGACGTCGAATGGATTGAGCTATTCACATCTTGGGGTTACTGAATAGCGCTAGTCAACAGGACGCGGCGCGCCGCTCACGGCGAGCCGCACGAACCGGCCAACCGGCCGCGGTTTCGACTTGCCTGCCGGGAAAGTCTGCGCTAACTTTCCTATCAGGCAAGTAAACGGGGTACAGCTCGACCGCCTTGGGGAGGCGATGGCCATGTCCACGACCGTGGATGCCGAACAGGCCTGGCAGGATCTACAGCGCATCCGGGTCCCGCAGGAGCGGGTCTACGACGAGATCGAGAGAACCGCCCAGGGCGACACCGGGGCGACGCAGGCCACCGCGGCACTCATGTGGGTGTTCCTGGCCGTTTCCGGACTGGATATTCCCCGCTGGGCGTTCTGGCTGGCACTGACCGCCTACGTCGCCGTACTGGGCACCCTGGGCGTGGTGTTCAACCGCCGGACGCGGATGCGGCTGCACCGCTCGCGCCACAGCTGGCGTTCGTTCGCGACCTTCTTCGCCGGCATGGCGGTGACCCTCGTGGCCATCCTGCTCTCCGGCCGACTGGTCGAGTGGCTGGCGCTGCCGTTCGGCAGCCTGATCCAGGCCACCCTCTCGGCGGGCACCTTCCTGCTCTTCGTCGGACCGGCGAACCGCTGGGCGGTCAGCACACTCCGCGACCGGGGCGAAAGAACGATCTACGCAAAGGCATCCCGATGAGTACCCCGAGTGGTTTCGACGAACTGATCCACCCCTCCACCCGGCTGTCCGTGGTGGCACTGCTCGCCGCCACGGAATGGGCCGACTTCCCCTTCATCCGCGACAGCCTCTCGCTCAGCGACTCGGCGCTCTCCAAGCAGCTGCACACGCTGGAAGAGGCCGGATATCTGGAGATCCACAAGGAGGGCGGCGGCCGCAAACGCCGCACCAAGGTGCGGCTGACGAGCCGCGGCCGGACCGCCTTCGAGGGCCATGTGGCCGCCCTCCGCGCCATCGTCGAGGGCGCGGGGCCCACCCCGGCTCCGGAGTCCGCAGCGGCGACACCGACCGGCACACCACACCAGCAACCACACGCAAAGGCGGGCCGATGACGACAACCGAACACCCGCCCGTAGGCCCGGCCACGACGGCCGGGGCCCCCACGGGCCCGACCGCACCCGGCCAGTCCGTGATCCGTACGAGCGGCCTGCAGATGTCGTACGGCAGCTCCCACATCCTGCACGGCATCGATCTGGACATCCGCCGGGGCGAGATCTTCGCGCTGCTCGGCCCCAACGGTGCGGGGAAGACCACCACGGTCGAGATCCTGGAGGGCTTCCGCCAGCGGTCGGCCGGCGAGGTCAGCGTCCTGGGCACGGACCCGGCGCACGGCGGGGACGCCTGGCGCGGCCGGATCGGACTGGTCCTGCAGTCCTGGCGCGACCACCGCCGCTGGCAGGTCGCCGAGCTGCTGAGGCACTTCGCCACCTACCACCCGCATCCGCGCGACCCGGACGAGCTGCTCTCCGTGGTGGGCCTCACCGAGCAGGCCGGCCGGCAGGTGGGCCAGCTGTCCGGTGGCCAGCGCCGCCGTCTGGACGTCGCACTCGCCATCGTGGGCCGCCCCGAACTCCTCTTCCTGGACGAGCCGACCACCGGTTTCGACCCCGAGGCCCGGCGCCACTTCCACGACCTGGTCGAACGGCTCGCCCGTGACGAGGGCGTCACCGTCCTGCTCACCACTCACGACCTGTTCGAGGCCGAGCGGCTGGCCGACCGGATAGCGATGCTGGTCAACGGCCGAATCCGGGTCTGCGGCACCCCGTCGGAACTGTCCCGGAGGGCCGCCGCGCAGGCGGAGGTCCGCTGGACGGCGGCCGACGGCACCGCCCGTCGTGAACGCTCCTCGGACCCGTCCCAGCTGGTCTGGGAACTCCATCAGGAGACGGGTGGACCGGTCGCCGGTCTGGAGGTGCGCCGCCCGACGCTGGAGGACACCTATCTGCACATGGTCCACCAGCACGCCAAGGACGGAGCCGAGGCCGGAATCCCGGGCGCCCAAGAGGCCGGGGCCCCGGACGGAAGGAAGCGAGCCGCATGAGGGGGACCGAAGTGACTGACACGACAGCGGCGACGGGCACGGTCGAGCGGACCGGCACCACGCACACCACACACGCGGCGGGCGCCACCGGCCCGTCCCACACCGGCGGGACGGCGCCCGGCGCCTCCGCACCCCGCACCCGCCGCCGCACCTGGCGCGCCGGTGTGCTGCGGGGCGGGATCGAGCTGCGGCATCTCCTGCGTAATCCCAAGGAGTTGAGCGGCCATCTGGTCAATGTGGTCGTCGCGCTGGTGATCGCCGGTTATGTGGACTCCAAGGTGCCCGGCACCGACATCCCGATGTCCCATCTGACGCTCTCGGGCTTCGCCGCCTATCTGCTGGTCCAGATCGGTCTGGTCAACCTCCCGCAGATCATGGTGACCGAGCGCGAGGAGGGCGCCCTGCTGCGGCTGCGCGCCACCCCCGGCGGCATCCCGGCCTATCTCGTCGCCAAGTCGGTGATGGTGGTCGCGATGGCACTCGGGACGCTGGTCCTCCTGCTGGGAGCCGCCGCCCTGGTGGCGGACGGGCCGCTGCCCCACGGGCCGGAAGGCTGGCTGACGCTGCTGTGGGTCAGTGCTCTCGGGCTGCTCGCCGTCGTACCCCTGGGAGCGGCGCTCGGCGCCGTGCTGCCCAACCCGCGTGAGGCGATTGCGCTGATCATGCTGCCGGTGATGGCGCTGCTGATGACCTCGGGGGCGATGTTCCCGCTCTCCACGCTGCCCGAGATGGTTCAGAAGATCGCCTCCGTCTTCCCGCTCAAGTGGCTGGCCCAGGGTCTGCGCTCCTCCCTGCTGCCGGACGCCGCACGGGCCGCGGAACCAGCCGGTTCCTGGGAGCTGCCGACGGTGGCCCTGATACTCACCGCCTGGGCCGTCCTCGGCTTCCTCCTCGCCGTGCCGCTCCTGCGCCGCGCCGCCCGCCGCGAGTCGGGCTCCCGCCTCACCGAACGCCAGGGCAAGGCGGGGCTGAGCGGAGGCTCGGCGACCTGAGAGGGAGGGCGTCCCGAGCAGCGCCCGGATCGTCCCCACCCCAGCAGATGCCTCCGGCCCGCCCCCGGGGCCGGAGGCATCGGGGGCGGGACCGAGGCAGCGGGGGCGAGCCCGAGGCAGCGGGGGCGGGCCCGAGGCATCCGGGGTGGTTCGACGCCCTGAGGGTGGCGGCATCCGGGGCCGGGCGGGCCGGGGACGTGGGTCAGCGGCGGCCTGACCAGCGCATTCGATGTCCATTGGCGTGACACCCCCACCCAATGATGGAGTTGTCCCATGAGCTTCACGGACCGAGACCGTGCCGTAGAGACCGCCATCGCACAGGGCCTGGTGGGGCCCGGCGAGCCCGTTGCCGGGCTGCTGGACATCGCCGGAATCCGCCGCTCGGCACGTGAACTCCGTGCCGCGTTCGAGGAGTTCACCGCACCGGACACCCCGGTCCTGCACGCCTTCGCGGTGAAGGCCGCCTCGCTCGTCCCCGTCCTGCGGCTGCTCGCGGAGGAGGGGCTCGGCTGCGAGGTGGCCAGCCCCGGCGAGCTGGCGCTGGCCCGTGCCGCCGGGGTGCCGGTCGCCCGGACCGTGCTGGACTCGCCCGCCAAGACCCACGCCGAGCTGCGCGAGGCGCTGGCCCTCGGGATCGCCGTCAACGCCGACAACCCCGAGGAACTGGCGCGGATCGACGCGCTGATGTCCTCCGCGCCGAGCACCGCGCCCATCGGCCTGCGGGTCAACCCGCAGATCGGCGGCGGCAGCATCGGGGCGATGAGCACCGCCACCGACACCTCCAAGTTCGGTGTCGGGCTGCGCGACGAGGGCGCCCGCGAGTGGGTGATACGGGCCGTCCTCGACCGTCCGTGGCTGACCCGGCTGCACGCCCACGTCGGCTCCCAGGGCATGCCGCTGGAGCTGATGACCTCGGGCGTGGAGGCCCTGTTCCTCCTGGCCGAGGAGATCAACGAGCGGGCCGGGCGACGCCAGATCGACACCCTCGACATCGGCGGCGGCCTGCCGGTGAACTTCTCGTCGGACACCCAGACCCCGACCTACCGCGAGTACGCGGCGCGGCTCCACGCCGCCGTCCCCGGCCTGCTGTCCGGACGCTACGGCCTGGTCACCGAGTTCGGCCGCTCACTGCTGGCCAAGCACGGCACGGTCCTCGCCCGCGTCGAGTACGCGAAGTCGGCCGGCGGCCGGCCGATCGCGGTCACCCACGCCGGGGCCCAGGTCGCCACCCGTACCGTCTTCGTCCCCGGGGCCTGGCCGATCCGCGTGGGCGCCTACGACGCCGAGGGGCGCCCCAAGACGGGTGATCCGGTCGCCCAGGACATCGCGGGGCCGTGCTGCTTCGCGGGGGACCTGGTCGCCGAGAACCGTCCGCTGCCCCTCCTGGAGTCCGGCGATCACGCCGCCCTCCTGGACACCGGCGCGTACTACTTCTCCACGCACTTCGCCTACAACTCCCTCCCCCGCCCCGGGATTTACGGCTACGCACCGGACGCGGACGGCACGATCCGCTTCGCGACCATCCGCACCCCGCAGACCCTGGAGGACCTCACCGCGGAAAGCGGCGCCGCCCACACGGAGTCCCTCCGCGGCCTCGGCCGGGCGTAGCCGAACGGGACCGACGAGGCCGCACAGCCTCGGCCGGTCCCACGGTCACCGCCACCGCCCCTCAGCCCCCGGCCCGCGCGCCACCGGCCCGCGGACCTCCAGCCCGTGCGTGCCCCGCCCGCGCCCCGCCCGGCCGCGCGTCCCCCGCCGCGGGTCCCGTCAGTACGTAGCCATGGACCTCCGTGCCCGCCGGGCCGCCATGGCGGGCGGCCTCGGGGCGGACCCACAGGAGGGCCTCGTTACGGCGTTCCCAGCGGCCCAGCCACCGGGCCTTGCCCCACAGTCCGAGCGCGGCGCCCGCCATCAGCAGACCGCCGGCCGTCGGCAGCACGGCCGACGAGGCGACCGCCGCCAGGAAGGCGAGCAGCAGGCGCCGGCGGTGCGCCCGTCGCCAGACCCGGAGGGTGACCGCCCGGTCCTGGAGGATGACGGCCTTCCCGGCCCGTGCCGCGCCGCTCGCCAGCGCCGTGTACCGGCCGCGCCGGGCGATGAACGCCACGAGCGCCGCGCCCACGAACAGCACCGCCCCGACCGCGGCTCCGGCCGTCCGGCCGGTCAGCCCCGGCACCAGCGCCCCGACCCCCGCGGCCAACAGCCCCGGCCACCACAGCCAGCCGGCCGGTGCCCGTAGCATCACCGCCACCCGCGCCAGCGCATACACCCCACGCCCCACGACAGACCTCCTCGCCCCGAGACCGCTACGCCCTGCCCGCCCGGCAGCCGTCCGGGAGGTCCCGGAGCTGACGGCCCCCGGCGACGGGCGCACCTGTACCGGCGGCGGATCGTAACCAGCCCCGATGAGGATTCCCTGAGACGGCGGGGAGCACAGCGACCTGCCGAGGCGAGGAGGGAGCGGGGAAGGTGTGGGGAGGGCAGGCGGAGGGCGCTATGACGTGCGGGCGCCACCGGAACGAGTGACGCCGCCCGGCCCGTCACGCCACAAGCAACGCGGCCGACACCACGGACATCACGGCTCCCGGCACGGGCAGCTTCCGCCCACACCCCGCAGAGCCCAGGAACCGCCCCGGCTCACTCCACGAACAGCCCCCGTGCCGCCGCCCTCGCGTCGAATTCCTCCAGGCGGGCCTGGGCGTCCGGCAGTGCGTCGCACATCGCCTCCAGGAGGACGCGGCCCAGCAGCATGGGCGCGCAGGCCGTGTCGAAGGCCAGGCCGGTGCCGACGGGTGCCGGGAGGAGGAGGTCGGTGTGGTGGGCGACGGGGGCGAAGGCGCTGTCGGCGACGGTGACGACGGTCAGGCCGGCCGTGCGGGCGTACTCCAGCGCGTCGACGACCTCGCGGGGGTGGCGGGGCAGCGCGAAGCAGAGCAGGGCGCTCGCCCCGGCGCGTACGGCGGCGTCGATGCGGTCGGTGAGCAGGGTGCCGCCCTCGTCCAGCAGCCGGACGTCGGGGTGCACCTTGCGGGCGAAGTAGCTGAAGCCGGCGGCCTGGGCGGTGGCGGCGCGCAGGCCGAGGACGGGGAGCGGGCGGGAGGCGGCGAAGAGGCGGCCGGCCTCGATCACCGGCGACGGGTCGGCGAGGGCGGCGGCGAGATGGCGGAGGTTGTCGATCTCGGCCTGCACGGCCTGCTGGTACTCGTTGGCGGAGCCGGCGTCGGCGGGCTTGTCCGCGGGGGCGACCTCGCGGAGATGACGGCGGAGCGCCGGGTAGCCGTCGAAGCCGAGGGCGACGGCGAAGCGGGTGACGGACGGCTGGCTGACACCGGCCAGTTCGGCCAGTTCGACGCTGGAGAGGAAGGGCGCGTCGGCGGCCCGGCGCACCATGCAGTGGGCGATCCGGCGCTGGGTGGGGGTCAGCCGGTGGCCCTCGAACAGCTTCTGGAGCCGGGCGGCGGTGCCGGTTTCCCCACCGGAGCCCACCCCGGAGCCAGACCCGGAATCCACACCGGACTCCGCCCCGGCAACCGCACCCGCACCCGTCGCAGCCCCTGTCCCGGCACCCGTCCCGGAGTCCGGGCCCACGGCGCCCCGCGAGCCCCGTGCGCTCCGCGTCGTCCCGGCCTCGTCCCGCGGCCCGTCACCGGCCGCGCCGCCGATACCGCCGCCGTTGTCCCCGTCCCCGCTCATCGCCTCTGCTTCCCGGCCCGGTCGGGGCCTTGTCCTGTGTCGACCGACTGTACGGAATTCCTGGCCCGCTCCGGTCCGCGTACGCGACACGATCCGGCCGCACGGCACCACCCCGGCCACCGGCAGCCCCACCGGACACCGGCCACCCCCACCGCCATACGCCCCCACCGGAACGCCGAGCACCGCGCCCCCGCCGCCGTACACAAACACCCGGGGCACGAGTAGCCCCACCGAACTCCCCCTCACACCCCCGCCAGCCTCTCCAGCACCCCCATCGCCACCCCCACGTCATCGGTCAGCGGGCGGTCCTCCATGCGCGGATCAAGGACCTCGGCGGCAAGGTGGTAAGCCGTGGCCAACGGGAGGCCCGGGTCCGGTTCGAGGGATCGCAGGCGCAGGGCGCGTATGGCGGCGACGAGTTCGCAGGCGAGGATCTGGCGGTAGTAGGTGCAGGCGCGCAGGGCCTGGCGGGCGCCGAGGGAGGCGAAGCTGGCCTGTTCCTCGACGCCGCGGGAGAGCACGGCGTGGCCGAGCGAGGCCGGGTGGGAGACCGCGCGCATCTCGCCGAGCGCCGCGCCGGCCGCGTACTCCAGGATCATCACGCCGGAGCTGGCGGGCGCCGCGTCGCCGAGGAACGGCCGCAGCCGGGTGAGGTCGGGCTCGGAGAGCGCGGCGAGCCGGGCGGTGGACAGCCGGGCGGTCTGGAGCACGGCCAGCCGGAAGGTGTCCAGGGCGAGCGCGGCGTGGGCGGCGTAGAAGTTGCCGTGGTGGTAGGCGGCCTGGTCCTCGATGCTGATGAGCGGGTTCTCGGCGGCGGCGTTCACCTCGACGGTCAGCACCCGGTCCAGGGTGTCGGCGGCGTCCAGCGCCGGGCCGTGGATCTGCGGGAGGCAGCGGAAGCCGTACGGGTCCTGGATGCGGCCGAGGGGCGGGGTGGGGCGGGGCGGGATGCCGGAGAGGGTGCGCAGCCGGGTGGCGGCGGCCGCTGAGCCGGGGTGCGGGCGGGCGAGCACGACCGGTTCGGCGAAGGGTTCGGCGGAGCCGCCGACCGCGAGCAGGGAGAGCGCGGCGACCGGGAGCGAGGCGGCCAGCAGCCGGCGCAGCTCGTCGAGGGCGAGCGCGGACTGGCCGAAGGTGAGGGCGTTGCTGCTGATCAGGGCAAGGGCGTCGTTGTTGTCGAGGGCGAGGGGGGCGGGGGCCCGGCCGCCGGGCGCACAGTGCCAGGGGTGTTCGCCGGCCAGGGCGAGGCCGGTCTGGGCGAGCGCGGCCAGGTCGCCGGTGCCGACGGCGCCGTGTTCGTTGACGACGGGGTGGGCGCCGCTGTCCAGGGCGTCGAGGAGCGCGGTGATGACGGCGGGGTTCAGGCCCGCGCCGCCCGCCAGCAGCTGGTTGGCGCGTACCGCGAGCATGGCCCGCACCTCGCGGCCGGGCAGCGGGTCGCCGATGGCACCGGCGTGACTGCGCAGCAGCCGCAGTCCGTGGTCGGCGCCGGCGGCCCCGACGTCCTCCGTGCGGTTGGCGCCGACGCCGGTGCTGCGCCCGTAGACCCGGCCGGTGGCGGCGAGACGGCGGGCGGTTTCCCAGGACTGCTCGGCGCGGGCGTAGGCCTTGGGGTCGGGTGGCGCGGGGTGTGCGGTGCGGTCGGCGAGGGCGGCGACATCGGTGGTGCGCAGGGCGCTGCCGTCCAGTGTCACGCGTCGGCCGTTGTCCAGCATGTGAGAAACCAAGGGGCTCAACTCCCTCATTTAACGCGCTTTGTGGCCGGAAGTCCGACACCTCGTTCCGTACGGTGACCCGAAGCAACGGGCGGGGTACCGGGCGATCCCCCACCACCTATTGACTTCTATTCACGCGCCTAAGACTCTGCATGACCATATGCAGGCCGGGCAAGGGGCAGCGGATGATCAAGTTCGACGCAGTCAGCAAGCGATACCCGAACGGCACCACCGCCGTGGACGAGCTGTCCCTGGACCTCCCCGAGGGCGGTGTCACCGTCCTCGTCGGCTCGTCGGGCTGCGGGAAGACGACTACCCTGCGGATGGTCAACCGCATGGTCGAGCCGACGTCCGGCACGGTCAGCGTCGGCGGCCGTGACATCCGGCGGGCGGACGCCGCCGAGCTGCGCCGCGGCATCGGCTACGTCATCCAGCAGTCCGGCCTCTTCCCTCACCGTACGGTCCTGGACAACATCGCGACCGTCCCGCTGCTGCTGGGCTGGGGACGGCGCAAGGCCCGCGCCCGCGCCGCCGAGCTGCTGGAGCGGGTCGGCCTGCCCGCCGACGCCGGCAAGCGCTACCCGCACCAGCTCTCCGGCGGCCAGCAGCAGCGGGTCGGCGTGGCCCGTGCGCTCGCCGCCGACCCGCCCGTGCTCCTGATGGACGAGCCGTTCGGTGCGGTCGACCCGGTCGTCCGCACCCAGCTGCAGAACGAGCTGCTGCGGCTCCAGGAGGAGCTGCGCAAGACCGTCGTCTTCGTCACCCACGACATCGACGAGGCGGTCCGGCTGGGCGACCGGATCGCGGTCTTCCGCACCGGCGGCCGGCTGGTCCAGTGCGCCGAGCCCGCCGAACTGCTGGCCCGCCCGGCCGATGACTTCGTCGCGGACTTCCTGGGCGCCGAGCGCGGGCTGAAGCTGCTCTCCCTCACCACCCTCGCGGACGTCCCCTCCGCGCCCGGCCGGGAGATACGCGCGGACGAGCCGGTCGGCGCGATATCCCGCGACGGCAACCGCTGGCGCCTGGTGACCTCCCCGCGCGGCAAGCCGCTGGGCTGGCTGGACACCGACGCGCTGCCCTCCGGCGGCACGGCAGGCGAGGCCCCCCTGGAGGCCGTCCGGCCGCTGCGCGACACCGACTCGCTGCTCTCCGCGCTCAACGAGGCGGTCTCCTCCCCCGCCGCCGCGGTCGCCCGGATCTCCGCCGACGGCGTGCTGACCGGCCTCACCTCGCGCGACGCCATCCACGACCGGGCGGGCCGCAGCCACACGGAGGCGGGCCGGGCGGCGGCCGCCAAGAAGTCCGCCGCGCAGTCCCCCCAGGAGCCCGCGCCCGAGCCGCCCGCCTCCGGGGACACCGGCGGCGGCGCGTCCCCCGAGGCCGACGCCGCCCCGGAGCGCTCCGCATGACCATCGAATGGGGCTGGTTCCCCGACCACGCCGACGAGCTGGCCCGGCTCACCGCCGACCACCTCGCCACCGCCGTCCCCGCGGTCCTCCTCGGCCTGCTGATCGCGCTGCCGCTGGCGGTCCTGGCGCACCGCGTACGGCCGCTGCGCGGCTTCGTGCTCGGCGCCTCCAACATCCTCTACACCATCCCCTCCCTGGCCTTCTTCGTCCTGCTGCTGCCGGTCACCGGCCTCACCCGCACCACCGCGATCACCGGCCTGACCGCGTACACCCTGGTCGTGCTGGTGCGGAACACCGTCGAGGGGCTGGACGCGGTCCCGGCCAAGGCCCGCGAGGCCGCCGAGGCGATGGGGACCCGGCCGCTGCGCACCCTGCTCACCGTCGAGCTGCCGCTCGCCCTCCCCGTGATCATGGCGGGCGTACGGGTCGCCACCGTGATGTCCATCTCCCTGGTCAGCGTGGCCAGTTACATCGGCTACGGCGGCCTCGGCCAGCTCTTCACCGACGGCTTCCAGCGCAACTACCCCACCCCGGTCGTCGCCGGTGTGGCCCTGACCCTGCTGCTCGCCCTGGTCGCCGACGCGCTGCTGGTGACCGTCCAGTGGCTGTGCACCCCCTGGCGGCGCGGCACCTCCCGGCAGCGCACCTCTCTGTGGCGGAAGGCAGCGTGACGCGCCGATGCTCGAACTCCTGAAGAACCTCGCCGCCTGGCTGACCAGTCCGGCCCAGTGGTCCGGCCCCGAGGGCATCGCCGTCCGCGTCATGGAGCACCTGGAGTACTCGGTGCTGGCCACCCTCGCAGCGGCCGTGATCGCCCTGCCGGTCGGCCTGCTCATCGGGCACACCGGCCGGGGCGCGTTCCTCGCCGTCAACCTCGCCTCGTTCGGCCGGGCGCTGCCCACCGTCGGCCTGGTCACCCTGGTGTTCCTGGCGGGCGGGCTGAGCGTCTGGCCGGTGTACGTGTCCCTGGTCGCGCTCGCCGTGCCGGTGATCATCACCAACACGTACGCGGGCATGGCCGCCGTCGACCCCGAGGTCAGGGACGCCGCCAAGGGCGTGGGGCTGCGCGGCCGCCAGGTCCTCTGGCAGGTCGAACTCCCGCTCGCGCTCCCGCTGATCATGACCGGCATCCGGCTGGCAACCGTGCAGGTCGTCGCCACCGCCACCATCGCCGCCTACGTCAGCTTCGGCGGGCTGGGCCGCTACGTCTTCGACGGCCTGGCGCAGCGCGACCTGGTGCAGGTCCTCGGGGGCGCGGCGCTGGTCGCCGTGCTCGCCGTCGCCGCCGACCTGGCGCTGAGCGGTCTGACCCGGCTGCTGTTCCGCGGCCGCCCGGCCGCCGCCCGCTGAGCACCGCGCCGCCCGCCGGGCACCGCCGCCCCGTCCCTCCGTCCCGAGGAGTCCCGCCCATGAACCGCCGTACCGTCCTGACCACGCTCCTCGCCGGCGCCTCGGCCCCGCTGCTGGCCGCCTGCTCCTCCGGCATCACCTCCCTCAAGGGCAACGGCGTGGGCGGTGACAGCGGCAGCAGCAGCGGCGGACTGACCATCGGCACCGCCAACTTCACCGAGAACCAGATCCTCGGTTACCTCTACGCGGGCGTGCTGAACGCCGCCGGGGTGAAGACCACCGTCAAGCCCAACCTCGGCTCCCGCGAGATCGTGGTCCCCGCCCTGCGGTCCGGCGATATCGATCTGCTCCCCGAGTACCAGGGCAGCCTGCTGCTCTACCTGGACAAGCACGCCACCGAGACCGAGGCGGGCGCGATGCAGAACGCGCTGGCCACCGTGCTGCCCAACGGCCTCGAAGTCCTCCCGTACGCCGCCGCCGAGGACCGCGACAGCTTCGCCGTGACCCGGGAGACCGCCGACCGCTACGGGCTGAAGACGCTCGACGACCTGCGCAAGGCCGACGGCGAGCTGGTCTTCGGCGCCGCCGCCGAGATGAAGAAGCGGGTGGTCGGGCTGGTCGGCCTCAAGGAGAAGTACGGCGTGGAGTTCAAGGAGTTCAAGGCGCTGGACTCCTCCGGTCCGCTGGTCAAGGGCGCCCTGAAGAAGGGCGACATCGACGTCGCCAACGTCTTCACCACCGACGTCGACACCGCGGCGAACGGCTGGGTCCTGCTCGCCGACCCCAAGCAGCTGATCCCGGCCCAGCACATCGTCCCGCTGATCGCCGCCCGCAAGGCCGACTCCAGGGTCCGCAAGGCGCTCGCCCGCCTCGGCAACACCCTCACCACCCCGCAGCTCACCGAACTCAACCGCCTCGTCGACAAGGAGAAGCGCGACCCGGACCGGGTGGCCGAGGCCTGGCTCAGGAAGCAGAAGCTGAGCTGACCCCGGTGCCGTCGTAGCGGGGCGGCAGTCCGAAGAGCGGGAACAGCCGCTCGGTGTCCAGGAAGCACTGGAGCGCGGTGACCCGGCCGTCCGCCGCCTCGATGACCTGGATCGCCCAGGGCGTGCCGTCCGCGCGGTACTGCCCGAACGCCGCCCGGCCGTTCGCCCGGACCGGCACCAGACGCGAGCCCTCGCAGCCGCCGCCCGGCCCGAGCAGCCACTTCAGGATGTCGCCGCGGCCGTGCAGCCACAGTGCGTACGGCGGCATGGACAGCGTGGAGTCCTCGTGCAACACGGCCGTGAGCGCGTCCATGTCGAACCGTTCGAAGGCGTCGACATAGCGCCGCAGCAGCGCCTCCTGGGCCTCGTCCAGCGGCTGCCGCGGGGCGTCGGCGGCGCCGTCACCGGACGCGGCGAGGGTGGCGCGGGCGCGCTGGAGCGCGCTGTTGACCGAGGCGACCGAGCTTCCCAGCAGCTCGGCGACCTCGCTCGCCGACCAGCTCAGCACCTCCCGCAGGATCAGCACCGCGCGCTGCCGGGGCGCCAGCCGCTGCAGCGCGGAGATGAAGGCCAGCCGGACCGACTCCCGGGCGACGGCGGTCTCCGCCGGGTCCCCGGCGGACGCCAGCACCCGCTGGTCCGGGACGGGCCCGATCCAGGTCGCCTCCGGCAGCCCCGTGCCGATCGGGGCGTCCACGCTCGACGGGGAGGCGAGGTCCATCGGCCGGGCCCGGCGCTGACTGCCCTTGAGCAGGTCCAGGCAGACGTTCGTGGCGATCCGGTAGAGCCAGGACCGCAGCGAGGAGCGCCCCTCGAACCGGTCGTAGCTCCGCCAGGCCCGCACCATGGTCTCCTGCACGGCGTCCTCGGCCTCGAACGCCGACCCCAGCATCCGGTAGCAGTAGCCGGTCAGTTCGGTACGGTGCGCCTCCAGCCGGTCCGCCGGCTCCCCCTGCGGCGCGCCCCCGTCCGCCGCCGCGCCACCACGCCGCCCGGCGGCCTCACCCGCCGCCGCGGCCTCGTCCGTCGAGGACCGTTTCATCGAGGACCCGCCCATCCGCCCGTCGGCCGACCACCGGTACACACGCCCCGACCGTACCGGAGCGCCCGGCACCAGTCTGCTCCTCACCACGGCACCGTGCAGCCGGAGCCCGGACGGGGACGGCGGGCCCGGCGCGGCCCACGCGGACGGGCCGGCCCCCGGGTCCGGTGCCCCGGTTACGTGTCCACTGCGCGGCGTTCGGCGACGGCCGCCCGCGGCCTCATCCCCGCACGGGCGCCGCCGCCGAGCCCCGTTCCGAGAGGCGGGGGGCGCACAGGATGCGTTTGCGGCGGACGCGGCGGCCCTCGATGGCGGCGACCGCGAGGCGGGCAGCCTCCTTGGCGATGTCGGTCAGGCCCCAGTCGACGGTGGTCAGGGGCGGGGTGAGGACCCGGGAGACGGGGTGGTCGTCGAAGCCGACGACGGAGAGGTCGCGGCCGACGGTGAGGGAGGCCTCGGCGGCGGCCGCGTAGACGCCGTAGGCGATGGAGTCGGAGAAGCAGAAGACGGCGGTGGGCGGGGCGAGCGCGCCGGCCGGGCGGCGGCCGTCCGGGCTGTTGGCCAGGACGCGGCGGGCCATCGCGGTCGCCGCGTCCAACTCCTGCGGGCAGGGCAGGACTTCGGCCTCGATGCCGAGGCGGCCGGCGGCCTCGCGGACATAGACGTCGGCGGGGCGGTCGGGGGTGGAGGGGCCGGTCGGAGTCAGCACGGTGACCCGGCGGTGGCCCAGTCCGCGGAGGTAGTCGAGGACCGCGTCGATGCCCGCCCGGTTGTCGAAGAGCACCTCACCCGCCGTACGGGCCCGGCTCAGCGCGTCGCCGATGGAGACCACCGGCACGGCGTCGGCGATGACCGACCAGCCCTCGGCGGACGGATCGACGGGCGAGACCAGCAGACCGTCCACCCGCTGGTCCCGCAGCTGCTTGGCGAGGGCCAGTTCGCGTAGGGGGTCGCCGCCCGCGTCGAGGATCAGTGCGTAGCGGTCCCCCGCCAGCAGCTCACGTCCTATGGCCGCCATCAGGTGCTGCTGCCACAGGTCCTGCAGGTCCCCGGCGAGCACCCCGACCGTGCTCGTACGGCCGCTGGCCAGCGCGCGGGCGATCGGGTCGGCCTCGTAGCCGAGCTCGGCGGCGGCCCTGCGCACCCGCTCCTCGGTCTCCTTGGAGACGTGTTTGCCGCGCAGCGCGTAGGAGACGGCGGCGGTGGAGAGTCCGGTGGCCTCGGCCACCTCGCGGAGGGTGGTGCGCTTATTGGGCCTGGCCATGCCCGGAAGCCTACCCAAGGAGGGCACCGCGCCCGGCCACGATGCGGTCGCGCCCGGTGGCGCGCACGGCCCGGCGGGGCCGGTGCGTCCTTGACAGCGGCGGCTGTTAACCGTTTCACTTAAGCGCATCAGTGAACCGTTTAAGTGAAGCGGTTCAGCGCGGCGGGCCCGGCCGCGAGTGCCGTTCCCCCGACCGCGCCGCCCCGGAGGGAGGCCCGTGCACACCGACGTCCACCAGCACCTCTGGCCGCCCGGGTTCGTGGCCCTGCTGCGGTCCCGCGCCGCGCCGCCCCGGCTCGACGGCTGGACGCTGCACCTGCCCGGCGAGCCGCCGTACGCCGTCGACCCCGCCGACCACGACGCCGCGGCCCGCACCCGGCTCGCCCGCGCCGACGGCCTGGACCGCGCCCTGGTGTCGCTCTCCAGCCCGCTCGGCATCGAATATCTGCCGCCCGCGGAGGCCGCCCCGCTGCTCGCCGCCTTCCATGACGGCGCGCTGGAGCTGCCCGCCCCCTTCGGCGTCTGGGCCTCGGCCTGCCTCTCCGGCGCCGAGCCGGACACCGCGGCACTGCGGGGTGCGCTGGCGCGCGGCTGTGTGGGCCTCCAGCTCCCCGCCACCGCCCTCCTCGACGCCGCGGGCTGGGCCCGCTGCGCACCCCTGCTGGACGTCGTCGCCGAGCAGGACAAGCCACTGTTCGTCCACCCCGGCGCGGCACCACCCACCGACACGCCGGCCCCCACCGCCGGCACCGCCCCCACCCCCGCCTGGTGGCCCGCCCTGGTTCCCTACGTCCAGCAGCTGCACGCCTCCTGGTTCGCCTTCCGGGCCTTCGGTCGGTCGCGCCACCCGGAGCTGCGGGTCTGCTTCGCCGCGCTGGCCGGCCTGGCGCCGCTGCACGGTGAGCGGCTGGTCGCGCGCGGCGGCGGCCGGGACCGCGGCAGGGTGGACTGCCGGGTCTTCTACGAGACGTCGTCCTACGGGGCCCGTGCGGTGGACGCCCTCGTCCGGGCCGTCGGCATCGATGTGGTGGTCAGCGGCAGCGACCGCCCCTATGCCCGACCCGTCGCCCGCCACCACTCTCCACGGGAAGCGCCGCTTGCCGCGTCTCTTGATCCCGCCCTCCCCGGCCTCGGCTCGGACGCCGCCGTCCACGCCCTGCGCCACACCAATCCGGCCCGCCTCCTGGGCCCGACGAATGGAGCCCGCCCATGACGGACACCACCTCCCAGGCCGCCGCCCGTGAGGTCCCCGACGGCGAGCAGCCGTTCTCCGCACTGCCCGAGCGCACCCTCGACAAGCGCGAGCTGCGGACCCTGGTCGACACGCTCGCCGCGCGCCCGGACCTGTGGCGCGAGCAGGTCGCCTTCTCCGACACCGAGCGGCACTACGCGTCCCTCTACCGCGATGAGTTCGTCGATGTCTGGCTGCTGTGCTGGACCCGGCAGAACGACACCGGCTGGCACGACCACGACCTCTCCTCGGGGGCGGTGCGCGTCGTCCAGGGCGTCCTGACCGAGTCCAACCCCCGGATCGGCGGCGCGCACCCGGCCACCGCGGTCGGCGCGGGCTCCTCGTTCTGCTTCGGCCCGGACCACATCCACCGGCTGACCGGGGCGACCGACGACGCGGTGTCGGTGCACGCCTATTCGCCGCCGTTGTGGCGGCTGGGGCAGTACGACATCACCGAGGACGGGCTGATGCGGCGGCTCTCGGTCTCGTACGCCGAGGAGCTGCGGCCGCTGGACGCGACGGCCGCCACCTGAGGCGGTCACCGCCTCAGGCGACCGCTGCCCGAGGTGGCCGTTACCAGTAATTAACCGTGGTCATCGGCCCTACCTATTGACCTTCCATTCACTGCCATCGATCCTGCATGAATCCATACAGGCGGCGACCGAGGCGGATTCATGGCAGGTGTGGTCGAACGGCGCTCCATCGATGTCGTCCCCGACGACGAACGGCACGGCAGCGCGGTCAGTCAGTTCACCCTCTGGCTGGGCGCGAACCTCCAGATCACCGCCGTCGTCACCGGCGCCCTGGCCGTCGTCTTCGGGGCGAACGCCTTCTGGGCGGTGATCGGGCTGCTGCTCGGCAACCTCCTGGGCGGCGCCGTGATGGCGCTGCACTCCGCGCAGGGGCCCCGGCTGGGGCTGCCGCAGATGATCACCTCCCGGGCGCAGTTCGGGGTGCGCGGTGCGGTGGTCCCGCTGGCGCTGGTCATCGTGATGTACATCGGGTTCTTCGCCAGCGGCAGCGTGCTGGCCGGGCAGGCGGTCGGCGAGCTGACCCACCTCGGGGAGACGCCGGGGATCGTGCTCTTCGCCGCGGTCACCGCCGTCGCCGCGACCGTCGGCTACCGCCTCATCCACACCCTCGGCAAGATCGCCGGCCTGGTCTGCGCGCTGGCCTTCGTCTACCTCGGCATCCGGCTGCTGCAACGCGCCGACCTCGGCACGCTCCTGGCCGACCACCGCTTCGGGCTGCCGGTCTTCCTGCTCGCCGTCTCCCTCTCGGCGTCCTGGCAACTGGCGTTCGGCCCGTACGTCGCCGACTACTCGCGCTACCTCCCGCGGCACACCTCGGCGCGCGCCACGTTCTGGTGGACGCTGGCCGGTTCGGTGCTCGGCTCGCAGTGGTCGATGACGTTCGGCGCGCTGGCGGCCGCCGCGGCACCGGCGGCGTTCGTGGGACACGAGGTCGGCTATGTCGTCGGCCTGGGCGGCGCGGGGCTGATCGCCTCGTTCCTCTACTTCGTGATCGCGCTCGGCAAGCTCACCATCAACGTCCTCAACACCTACGGCGGCTTCATGTCGCTGGTCACCAGCGTCAGCGGCTTCCGCGGGCAGCGCACCCTCTCCCCGCGCGGACGCGCCGCCTACATCGCCGGGATCATGGTGGCCGGCACCGCCGTCGCGCTCCTGGGCAAGGACTCGTTCCTGACGTCCTTCAAGGACTTCCTGCTCTTCCTGCTGACGTTCTTCACACCCTGGTCGGCGATCAACCTCGTCGACTACTACCTGATCTCCAAGGAGCGTTACGACATCCCGGCGCTCAGCGACCCGGCCGGCCGCTACGGGGCCTGGAACGCCCGGGCGCTGACGGTCTACGTCCTCGGGGTGCTGGCCCAGCTGCCGTTCCTGGCCACGCACTTCTACACCGGCCCACTGGTGGCACCGCTCGGCGGCGCCGACATCTCCTGGCTGGTCGGGCTCGCGGTACCGGCCGTCCTCTACTGGTTCGCCGCCCGTCACGACACCGCCCGCACGGCCGGGCCCGGCACGCTCGAAGGGGAGCGCACCCCCGCCGGATCGGGGGGTTAACCCCAGCGCGCCGCCCGCTCACCGTCCGTACGCTCTGCAGCATGGCGACACACGACCCCGAACTGCGCAAGGAACTCGACGCGACCCTCCAGACGCGCAAGGAGCTGGGGCCGGAGTACGAGACGGAGCTGCTGGAGTCCTTCCTGGAGAAGCTGGAGGCGGGCGTCGACCGGCGGGTGCGGCGGCAGCTGGCCGAGCAGCAGATACAGGTGGCGCGCGGCACCCTGCCACCCCGCCGGGCGGGCGGCGGCAGGGAGTTCTGGGAGCGGTTCGGCTTCGCCGCCTTCTCCCTGTTGCTGGCCATCCCGCTGTCCACGGTCGCGGCGGCGTACGCCGGCCTGGCGGGCCTGCTGGTGACCTGGGCCGGCATCGTCGGCGTCAACGCCGTGCACGGCTCACGCACCCGGCAGGCGCCGCGTCCGCGGACGGAGCGCGGCGACGGCGCGGTGGACTGAGGCTCCGCCAGGAGCGGGCCGGGGAAGGTGTCGCGGGGACCGCCGCACCCCGGCCGGGGGGCCAGGGGCGGGACGACGGCGGTCCCCGCGAGGGACGCGCCGGGTCAGGGCCGGTCGCGTCCGGGCGGCGATGAGGGAGGTCCGGGAGCCGCTCCGGAGGTCCTTGTCGCCGTACCCACGACTGTGCCCGACGCGTGTTAAGCGTGTGCTGCGCGCACATGACGCCCGCGTACACCTTCCGGTGACGGCCCGTTTCCCGACGCCCGTGCACCGACGTCCTTTTCCCGTCGGCCAGTTGACGCCGTGACGGGCACGGCGCGGCGGCCGCCCCGGAGGACGGCCGCCGGGAACCGCTGCTACTTGCCGGCCTCGCGCGCCAGATAGGCCAGCAGGTCCTGCCGGCTCACCACGCCCTTCGGCTTGCCCTCGACGAGGACGATCGCGGCGTCCGCGCTCTCCAGGACCGCCATCAGGTCGGCGACCGGCTCGCCCGAGCCGACCTGCGGCAGCGGCGGGCACATGTGCTTCTCCAGCGGGTCGGTCAGCGAGGCGCGCTGGGTGAACAGCGCGTCCAGCAGCTCGCGCTCGACGACCGAGCCGACGACCTCGGCGGCCATCACGTCGGGGTGCCCGGCACCCGGCTTGACGATCGGCATCTGCGAGACGCCGTACTCGCGCAGCACCTCGATCGCCTCGCCGACGGTCTCCTCCGGGTGCATGTGCACCAGCGAGGGCAGCGCGCCCTCCTTGTGCTGGAGCACGTCGCCGACGCGGGCGGCGGGACCGCCCTCCTCCAGGAAGCCGTAGTCGGCCATCCACTCGTCGTTGAAGATCTTGGAGAGGTAGCCCCGGCCGCTGTCCGGCAGCAGCACGACCACCACGTCGTCCGGGCCGAGCTTCGCGGCGACCTCCAGCGCGCCCACGACGGCCATCCCGCAGGAGCCGCCGACCAGCAGGCCCTCCTCCTTGGCCAGCCGCCGGGTCATCTGGAAGGCGTCCTTGTCCGAGACCGCCACGATCCCGTCCGCGACCGTACGGTCGTAGGCCGTCGGCCAGAAGTCCTCACCGACGCCCTCGATCAGATACGGGCGCCCGGAGCCGCCGCTGTAGACGGAGCCCTCCGGGTCGGCGCCGATGACCTTGACCCTGCCGTCGCTGGCGTCCTTCAGATAGCGGCCGGTGCCGCTGATCGTGCCACCGGTGCCGACGCCCGCCACGAAGTGGGTGATCCGCCCGCCCGTCTGCTCCCACAGCTCGGGGCCGGTGCTCTCGTAGTGGGAGCGCGGGTTGTTCTGGTTGCTGTACTGGTCCGGCTTCCAGGCACCGGGCGTCTCACGCACCAGCCGGTCCGAGACGTTGTAGTACGAGTCCGGGTGCTCCGGGTCGACGGCGGTGGGGCAGACCACCACCTCGGCGCCGTAGGCCCGCAGCACATTGATCTTGTCCGTCGACACCTTGTCGGGGCAGACGAAGATGCACTTGTAACCCTTCTGCTGCGCGACGATCGCCAGGCCCACACCGGTGTTGCCGGAGGTGGGCTCGACGATGGTGCCGCCGGGCTGCAGCTCACCCGACTGCTCGGCGGCCTCGATCATCCGCACGGCGATCCGGTCCTTGACCGACCCGCCCGGGTTGAAGTACTCGACCTTCGCCAGGACGGTGGCCTGGATGCCCTTGGTCACGTTGTTGAGCCGCACGAGCGGGGTGTTGCCGACGAGCTCAATCATCGAATCGTAAAACTGCACGGTGGTCTCCGCGGTCGGGGGCACGCTCTCCTGCGCCCGTGCGGCCAGCCTATTGCCCGGGTCCGTTAGAGGAAGGGTGCGTTGCGTTCCGTGCAGGAACGGGCAACACCCTGTTGTAGGAGTTCTTGCCGTTTCAAGCGCGCGTCCGGCCCCCGGGGCCGTGGCGCGCCCGCACTGCACGGGGAGGTGCCCGGCCCATGCCGATGACGATGTCCAGGGCGCGCGTGGCCCGCCGGATCGCCACCGCCGCCGCGTTCGGCGGCGGCGGGGTCGGGCTGCTCGGCGTCGCCACCGTCGGGGTACTGCTGACCGAGGTCCGGCTGGCCCGCCGTACGGTCGGCGGCTCCAGCGACATCCCGCCGTGCGCCGACGGCCGCTACGGCGCCGCCTTCGGCCACCGCACCGACCGCCCGCCGCTGCGCCTGGGCTTCCTCGGCGACTCCACCGCAGCGGGCCAGGGTGTGCACCGCGCCTCCCAGACGCCGGGCGCCCTGCTCGCCTCCGGCCTGGCCGCGCTCTCCGAGCTGCCCGTCGACTTCCGCAACGTGGCGCTGCCCGGCGCGCAGTCCGACGACCTGGAGCGCCAGGTGGAGCTGCTGCTGACGGCGGGCGCCGAGGTCCCGGACGTCTGCGTCATCATGATCGGCGCCAACGATGTCACCCACCGGATGCCGCCCGCGCAGTCCGTCCGCCATCTTTCCGGGGCGGTGCGCCGGCTGCGCGCCGCGGGCTGCGAGGTGATCGTCGGCACCTGCCCTGATCTGGGCAGCGTCGAGCCGGTCTACCAGCCGCTGCGCTGGGTGGCCCGGCGGCTCTCCCGGCAGCTGGCCGCCGCCCAGACGATCGGGGTGATCGAGAGCGGCGGCCGTACGGTCTCGCTCGGCGATCTGCTGGGCCCCGAGTTCGAGGCGCACCCGCGCGAGCTGTTCGGGCCGGACAACTACCACCCGTCGGCCGAGGGCTACGCCACCGCCGCGATGGCGGTGCTGCCGACGCTGTGCGCCTCGCTCGGCCTGTGGCCGGAGGAGGAGCGGCCGGAGCCGGCCCGTGGCGAGGGCATCCTGCCGGTCGAGCAGGCGGCCGCCGAGGCGGCTTCCGAGGGCGGCACGGAGGTCACCGCCTCCCGCGCCCCCTGGGCGCTGCTCAAGCACCGCAGGCGCCGTCAGCTGCCGGCCGCGGAGCGCACCGGCCCGTCGTCCGTCACCCCATGAGCGGGCGGCCGCCGGCCCGGCGGTGAGCGGTGCACGGCGGAACGGGGCGGGGTCGTACGGGAATACCCGGCGGCCCCGCCCCGTTCCTATAAGCGCCCGCTTAGAAAAGAGGCCCGCATCACAGCACCCACCCCGTGACCTCAGCTGTACGTGCAGGTAACTTCCCACACAGTCCGCCCATTTCCCGCGCACTTGGAGCCGTGTGATGCCCGAAGCCGTGATCGTCTCAGCCGCCCGCTCCCCGATCGGCCGCGCCTTCAAGGGCTCGCTCAAGGACGTCCGCCCGGACGACCTGACCGCGTCGATCATCCAGGCCGCGCTGGCCAAGGTCCCCGAGCTGGACCCCCGGGACATCGACGACCTGATGCTCGGCTGCGGTCTCCCCGGCGGCGAGCAGGGCCACAACCTCGGCCGCATCGTGGCCGTCCAGATGGGGATGGACCACCTCCCGGGGTGCACCATCACCCGTTACTGTTCCTCCTCGCTCCAGACGACCCGTATGGCGCTGCACGCCATCAAGGCGGGCGAGGGCGACGTCTTCATCTCGGCCGGTGTCGAGACCGTCTCGCGCAGCGTCAAGGGCAGCTCCGACGGCCTGCCGGACACCCATAACCCGCTCTTCGCCGACGCCGAGGCCCGTACCGCGGCGCGCGCCGAGGAGGCGGGCGCCGGCTGGCAGGACCCGCGCGAGGACGGCCTGATCCCGGACGCCTACATCTCCATGGGCCAGACCGCGGAGAACCTCGCCCGCCTCAAGGGCGTCACCCGCCAGGACATGGACGAGTTCGGCGTGCGGTCCCAGAACCTCGCCGAGAAGGCGATCAACGACGGTTTCTGGGAGCGGGAGATCACCCCGGTCACGCTGCCCGACGGCACGGTCGTCTCCCAGGACGACGGCCCGCGCGCCGGCGTCACCGTCGAGGGCGTCTCCGGCCTCAAGCCGGTCTTCCGCCCCGACGGCCTGGTCACCGCCGGCAACTGCTGCCCGCTGAACGACGGCGCCGCGGCGCTGGTCGTCATGTCCGACACCAAGGCGCGCGAGCTGGGCCTGACCCCGCTGGCCCGGGTCGTCTCCACCGGCGTCTCCGGCCTCTCCCCCGAGATCATGGGCTACGGCCCGGTCGAGGCCAGCAAGCAGGCCCTGCAGCGGGCCGGCCTCTCGGTCTCCGACATCGACCTGGTCGAGATCAACGAGGCGTTCGCCGCCCAGGTGATCCCGTCCTACCGGGACTTGGGCATCGACCTGGACCGTCTGAACGTCAACGGCGGCGCCATCGCCGTCGGCCACCCCTTCGGCATGACCGGCGCCCGTATCACCGGCACGCTCATCAACTCCCTCCAGTGGCACGACAAGCAGTTCGGCCTGGAGACGATGTGCGTCGGCGGCGGCCAGGGCATGGCGATGGTGATCGAGCGGCTGAGCTGAGCCGCAGCGGAGGGTGGAGGCCGGGTGCGAGGAACGAGTGCCCGGCATCCGCCCGCAGCGGAGGCGAAGCTCAGCGCGACCATGAGCGCGCGGCTGAGCTGAGCCGCAGCGGAGGGCAGGGGCCGGCCTCCCGGCCTCACCCACCGCCGTGCGCGGCAAAACGGACCAACTCCCGCCCCGCGCACACCCTTCGCACTCGCGTGAACACGGGCGGCGACACGGCGTGACCTGCGCCACTCGGTAACGAGATCGCGACCCAATCTCCCCCAGGATTGTGACCAACGCCCTGGGGGAGAGGCGTTCTTGCAGGTCAGCGCGGTGGCGCCACCTCTCACAGAGCCCCGACTCCCCGCCATTTCGGGGCATAGGGCGCAAGGTGCGGTCGCCGACCCCCGGCAGCCTGATGTAGGAAGTCGGAGAACATTCTGCTAACGGGAGTACGCCGGTGACCGAGCCACTACCAGGCGTGATCCCGGGCGAGCGCATCAACTAGGGGGCCCCGTCCGACGGCCGGGGAAGTCCGGGTACCGATGCGCGGTCCGTGGGAACAGGGCCGCCGAGCGAAGTGGGGAGGACGCATGAGCGAGCACCCCGAGCGCATCACGAGGTGCGCGTCTCGCGCATGCGGGACGGAACGGAGAGAGGTTTCGGCATGAACGTCACCACCCTCGTCCTGCTGCTGGCCGCGGCCACCGCCGTGGCGCTGGGCGCCGCCGCCCTGCGCACCGCCCGCGCCCTGCGCCGGCAGATCGCCGAGCTGCACGCCGACCTCCTCGCCGTCCGTCAGGACACCGCGGCCGGCGCCGCCGCCGTGTCCCCGGCCGCCGCGGCCATTCCCGCCGCGCGCGCCGTACCGGCCGCCGAGACCCCGCTCGCGGACATACGCGCCGCCGTCGCGGACGCGCTGGCCGAGGAGCGGGAGCGCGAACTCGCCGAGGCCCGCGCCTTCTGGGCCGCCCAGGAGGCCCGGGACGCCGCCGACGCCCCGTCCCTGCTCGGCGGGCTGGTCGGGCTCGGCGACGAGAGCCTGCTGGACCCCCGCGCCGACCAGCGCGACCCGTCCGACCGCCCGGAGTACGACCGGCTCGACACCCAGCCGTTCCTGCCCCGCCAGGCGGACCCGGCCGGCCTGGAGCCGCTGCTGGGCCCGGACGCCCTGGAGGCGATGGAGTCCCTGGAGGCGCTGGACGCCTTGGACGCGCCTGAGTTGGAGCCGGTCGAAGAGGCCGAGTCCGCCGAGCTGGCCGCCGCGCGCCGGCGCCACCCCTCGCACCCGGACTTCTCGCCCTCCCCGGTGATCAGTGATCATGAGCGCACCGTGGCGCGCCTGGAGGAGCTGGCGCAGGACGCCACCCCGCTCGCCGACGTCCGCCCCGGCCCGCTGGGCACCCTGGACGTCTACGTCTTCGCCGACGGCACCACGCTCTGCCTGACTCCCGGGCAGCGCGAGACCGCGGAGCGGGTGGCCGCCGCCCTGCACGCCGGGCGCACCCCCGTCCTCCTGGGTGGCTCCGGTATCTCCGGGGCGTACGCGCTGACCTTCTCCTGGGGCGAGTCCCGCGAGGAGAGCGTCTACATCCTCGCGGACCGCGTCATCGCCTCGCTCTGACCCGGCGCGGCGGACCTCAGCAGCGGTCCGCCACCGCCCGGACGTCCCGTACGGCCTCCGCCAGTTCGCCGGCGGGGGCCGCTTTCGCGTCAGAGTCCCCCGTCCCGTCGGCCAACCGTGCCGCCGCGGCCCGCAGCGCCTCGACCAGATCGTGTCCGGCCACCGCCAGCTGGTCGCCGACCGCGAACATCCCGGCGTCCGGTAGCTCGTACGGGGACTCGCCCGGCCGCTCCAGCAGCTGCGCCCGGGTCGCCAACCGCCGCGCCAGGGCGAGCGCTTCGGCCGCCGCGCCCTGGTCGAGCCTGCTCTGCGGCAGCGCGCGGAGGCGGTCGGCGAGGGCGTCCACGGCGGTCTGCAAGGGGGTCACGTCAAGCACGCCGTGAGCCTATGCGCCACTCCCGGGTGGTTGCCAACGCCCGAACGCTCAGGCACGGTGGGCGGAAGAACCAGCATCGACCGCGTCCGGAGGCGCCGATGTCTCAGCTCTTCTCCGAAGAGACCCACCGGAACATGCTCTCTCGTATCCCGCAGTGCACCGGCCGGGAAATCGCCGACTGGCTGCGCGCCGTCGACGAAGGCCCCGCTCTCTTCCGTTTCGATGAAAAGGTCAGCTGGCTGCGCGGCGAGCACAACCTCGCCTACGGCCACGCCAAAGCAATCGTCCATGAACACGACCTCAGGCGCGCTGCGCGCAAGTTCTGATCCACGGCGCCGGTCAGAGGGCCGGCCCCGCTCGGGACACGCATCACCCGGCACTCACGCCGAAGGGCCCGCAGGCAGTTCGCCTGCGGGCCCTTCGGCGTGAGTGCCGGGCGCGGTGCGCCGGGCGTCACGGGGCGTCAGTCGCCCCTGAGGATCGAGATCAGCCGCAGCATCTCCATGTAGATCCACACCAGGGTCAGCGTCAGACCGAACGCCGCCAGCCAGGACTCCTCACGCGGAGCGCCGTAGGCGATGCCGTCCTCGACCTGCTTGAAGTCCAGCGCCAGGAAGAGCGCGCCGAGGACCACACCGACGATGCCGAAGACGATGCCCAGGGGGCCGCTGCGGAAGCCGAGGCCCTCGCCGCCGGCGAACACCATGAACAGCACGTTGACCAGCGACAGCAGGACGAAGCCCAGCGCCGCGATCATCACGAAGCGGGTGAAGCGGGCGGTGACCCGCACGATCCGCGTCTTGTAGGCGACCAGCATGGCGACGAACACCGCCATCGTGCCCAGCACCGCCTGCATCGGGGCGCCGTGCATGTTCGGCAGGCCGTCGAGGAAGCCGCTCAGCGCACCGAGGAACAGGCCCTCCAGCGCCGCGTACCCGAGGATGAGGGCGGGCGACGGCTTCCGCTTGAAGGACTGGACGAGCGCCAGCACCATCGCGACCAGACCGGCCCCGATGGCGAAGCCGAGGCTCTGGGTCAGGAACAGCCAGCCGACGGTGGCGCCCGCGATGACCGTGCCGAGCGTCATGCCCGTGCGCGTGACGACATCGTCCATCGTCATCGGGCGGGTCTGCGGCGTGTACTGCGGCGGTGCCTGGGTGACGGGCTGCTGGCCCTGGGCGTAGGGGTTGCCACCCTGCGCGTAGGGGTTCGCTCCTGCGTACGGGTTCGCGGCGGGGCCCCCGGCCTGCGGCGGCGCGTTGAAGCCCGCGTAGCCGGTGTCGCGGCTGAACCCCCGTCGCGAGAAGACCGGGTTGCTGCTCCTCATCTCACTCCTCCATGGCCGCCCTGCGCGGCCTTGACGGCAAGCGTAATGGCTTGGCAAAGGCACGTCGCTAGTTCTTGAGCAGGATCTTTCCCTGAACCGGTGACGGCACCTCCACCATGAGGAGGACGTACGGGCCGCCGGAGACGTGCCCGGGCGGGATGCGGACCGCGCCGCTCGCCGGACCGCCGGCACAGCGCCCCACTGCCCGGCGCCGGGCATTCCCCCTATTCGGTCTCCACCCGGTGCCCGTTCACCTTCTCGCCGACCTCTTGTCCTCCTCCGTTGCCGTACCGCCGGCGCTCGAACAGGGATTTCCCTTCTGCTCCGTCCGGGCGCCTTCCCACTGCCGGCGAACGGAATCCGATAAAGGTCTGATCGCAACGGACGTCTCCGGGCGCGACAGGCAACCGATTCACGGGAGGGGCCGTCTTCCCTGCCGGCCGGAGCTCGCCCCGGTGGGTGGATCTGCCGGGCTGACGCAGGGTCAAGATCCGATCCCGGAATGCCCCTTCTCACTGCCCCCGGAGCTCACTATCTGTAATGCTATGGGTGCGATCGGTTGTCATCCGAAGGTACAGATAGGGCTATTCTGGCGGGAAACAGCAGCGAAAGAGGGTTGAGGTGCCTGTGCCTGACGTCTCAGTAGTCGTCATCGTCTACAACGACGCCGACCGGTTGCCGACCGCGGTTCAGTCCGTGCTGGACCAAACGCTCCGGGACGTCGAGGTGGTGATCGTCGACGACTGCAGCACCGACCGTTCTTTCGAAGTGGCGCAGCGACTGGCGGCCGACCACCCCGGGCGGGTCAGAGCCTTCCAGCTGCCGGAGAACAGCGGTGCGGGAGGCGAGCCGCGCAATGCGGGAATCCAGCACACCGAGGGCCGCTATGTCATGTTCCTGGACAGCGACGACGTCCTGGAAATCAATGCGTGCCGCAATATGCTGGAGGCCGCCGAGGAATCCGGTTCGGATATCGTTTCCGGGCTGTGCGTCCGGCTGCACAAGGACACCCGCAACCAGAAGCGCGACGAGTGGTACGCCTGGCTGTATTCCACGACCCGCACGCTGGAGTCCGTCACGGAATTGCCGGACCTGTTCGTCTGGGACACCCTGTCCACCAACAAATGCTATCGCCGTGACTTCCTCATCGAGAACAATCTCCGATTCCCCAAGGGGATGTTCTACGAGGACCTGATGTTTATCGCCGACGCCTACCTCGCGGCGCGGCGCATCACCCTGATCCCCAATCAGGTCTATTTCTGGCACGTATACGAACGGGCCGCCGTGAAGTCGGTGACGAACCGGCGCCACGAAATGACGAACTACGCGCACCGGCTGGAGATTCACCGGCGCATCGACGCATTGCTGGCCGAACGCGGACTGGAAGAGCTGAAGCTCGCCAAGGACGTGAAATTCCTCAAGCACGATCTGGTGCTGCATCTGCGGGACCTGCCGTTCCGCGACGACGCCTACCGCCGGGAATTCTCCGAGCTCTCCCGGGAATACCTCGCGAGCATCGCCCCCGAGGCCTACGAACGGGTGCAGCCGATCCAGGCCATCTGTGCCTATCTGCTCCAGCAGGGTGACTGGGACAACCTCATCCCGGCGGTCGACACCCTCATCAACCGCGACAAGGTCTCCGCACCGCTCACCGAGCACAACGGCCGGATCTACTGGTGCGGCGGCCATTTCGATGACGCGTTCGGGCGCGAGATCCTGGACGTGACCGATATCGGCTACCACGAGAAGCCGGTCAACCAGCTGTTCCTGCGCAACCAGCTCACCCGCTTCAGCACGTCCGGCAAGGCCGTCTCCCTGGCCGGCCGGATCACCAACCCGCTCGGCGTCGTCCCCCCCGGCGCCCGGCTCAGGGGCGACCTGGAGTTCAGCGCCCGGCGGCGCAGCCTGCAGTCCTTCCACTTCCCGGTACGGGAGCTGCGCCACGAGGGCGAGACCCTCACCTGGGAGGCCGACGCGGACCTCGCCGCCAAGCTGCGCCCGCTCGGGATCGTCGACACCATCTGGGACGTCCGGCTCCGCCTGGACGTGGACGGGGTGCGCACCACGACCCGGCTCACCGTCGCCGACACCGGGCTGTCCGGGCCGCTGCCGGTGCGGCCGCGGCTGACGCGGATGGTCGCCGACCACCTCCAGCCGCATGTCTCGGCCAAGGGGCATCTGGCGTTCCGCCTGGTCAGCGAGGGCCGCGGCGCCGAGCGCGTACAGGAGCTGATCACCCGCGGGGTGCGCGGCACCCCGGGCACGCTGGCCAAGACCGGCTACCGCAAGGCGAAGGCGCTGCGGAAGAAGGTCACCTCCGGCGACAACAAACTCCGCGCCTACCACGAGGTGTTCTGCCGGCTGCCGGTCAAGAAGCGCACGGTGGTCTTCGAGAGCCACCTGGGCAAGCAGTACAGCGACAGCCCGCGCGCGATCTACGAGGAGATGAAGCGGCAGGGCCTGGAGTTCGAGGCGATCTGGTCCTACAGCGGGTCCCCGAAGGACTTCCCGAAGGGCGTCACGCTCGTACGGCGCTGGTCGCTGCCGTATCTGAAGGCGCTGGCGCAGGCCGAGTTCTGGGTGGACAACCAGAGCTACCCGCTCAAGCTCACCAAGCGCCCGGAGACCACCTACCTCCAGACCTGGCACGGCTCGGCGCTGAAGAACATGGGCTTCGACCAGCCGGCGCTGAAGGCGCAGACCCGCCGGCAGCAGGACGAGCAGCAGCGTTCGCTGGACCGCTTCGACCGCTTCCTGATCCGCTCCGAGCACGATGTGCACACCCTGGCCAGGGCATTCCGGCTCAAGGAGCGGACGCTGCTGCGGGTGGGGTACCCGCGCAATGACGCGCTGGTCCGCGCCCGGCAGCGGGAAGCCGAGCGGGGAGTGCGTGAACGGGGGCCGCTGGCGGCGGAGTTGGGCATTCCGGAGGACCGGACGGCGCTGCTTTACGCACCGACGTTCCGCAAGGCGGGCGGCCGGCACGGGCGCTTCGAATTGCCCTTTGACGTGGAGCGTTTCGCCGATCAGTTCGGCGACCGCTATGTCCTCCTGGTCCGTTCGCACTACCTCAATCACGTGGTGCTGCCGCCGACCGTGCAGGGCCGGGTCATCGACGTATCGGCGCGCCACGATGTGACGCCCCTGCTGGAGCTGGCCGACGGGCTGATCACCGACTATTCGTCGGTGATGTTCGACTATGCGCTGCTCGACCGTCCGCAGGTGTTCTTCACCTACGACTACGACGCGTATGTGCACGAGGGCCGCGGCACCTACTTCGATCTGCTGGAGCACGCGCCGGGCCCGGTGGTCCGCACCGAGGACGATTTCCACGAGGCGATCAAGTCCTTCGAGTCACAGACCCTGGAATACGCCCAGCGCCGCAGGGAATTCGTCGCCAAGTTCGGCGAATACGACCGGGGGGATGCCGCCCGGAGCATCGTCGATCAGTTTTTCGCGCAGTGGAGCCGTTGATGACCAAGTCGAACGCAGCCGAGCCGCGGGACATCCTCTTCGTGTCCAACAGCGTCAACGAGCTGGGCGGCATCACCAGTTGGTCGCACCAGATGGCGCGGCTGTTCAGCGAGCGGGGCCACCGGGTGCACCTGGTCGGGGTGGTGCCGCCGCCCGAGGGGCGGGTCCAGGAACTCGCCGCCGACCTGCCGTTCCGGACCACCACGCTGTACGCCGAGCACCCGCCGAGCGTGACCCCCGTCCGCGGGATCAGGGACCGGCTCAACGTCGTCGAGCAGCGCCGCCGGGCGGCCCGGGAAGCCGGGATGCGGGAACAGGCCGCCAAGCTCAGCGCACTGTTCCGTGCGGCGAAGCCGGGCGGGGTGGTGATCGTCACACAAGTCTGGGCCATGGAGTGGGTCGCGCTGGCCGACACGGCGGGCCTGACGGTGATCGGGATGAGCCATGAGTCCTTCGACACCTGCCGCAAGTCCTCCCGCTTCGCCCGGGTCAAGCGGTTTTACCAGGACGTCGACCGGATGCTGACGCTCACCCGGGAGGACGCGGACCGCTGGATTCGGCAGCGGATGGACAACGTCGGCTTCATGCCCAACCCGCTGCCCTTCTTCCCCGAGGTGCCCTCGGACCGCTCCGGCAAGGCCGTGGTCAGCATCGGCAGGCTGCACGAAGAGAAGGGCGTGGACCTGCTGTTGGAGGCCTGGGCCCGGGTCGCCCCGCAGCACCCCGACTGGACGCTGCGGGTCTACGGCTCCGGCGAGGAAGAGGAGGCACTGCGCAAACAGGCCGCGGAGCTGGGCATCGCCGCCTCGGTCGCCTGGATGGGCCGGACCTCCGATGTGCCCGGGGCGCTGCGGGAGGGCGCGGTCTTCGCGCTCAGTTCGCGCGGGGAGGGCTTCCCCCTGGCGCCCATGGAGGCGATGGCGACGGCGGTGCCCTGTGTGGCCTTCGACGTGGCTCCGGGCGTCCACGAGATCATCACGGACGGCGTGGACGGATTCCTCGCCCCGCCGGGCAATGTCACCGAATTCGCCCGGCATCTCGGCGCTCTGATGTCCGACAAGGAGCTTCGGGACACCATGGGCGAAGCGGCCCGGGAGAACATCCAGCGGTTCTCCACGGAGGAGATTGCCGGCCGCTGGGAGAGCCTGTTCGCGCTCGTGGAGCGCTGAGCCGGCAACGCACAATGATGGAAGGGCCGTCGGCTTTCCCCCGGGCGGCCCTTCTCGTTGAAAATTCAGTTAAGCTCCGCTGCGTTGCGGAGTGCCCGGAGCCGGACTTGAACCGGCACGGCCCGTAGGCCAGCGAGGTTTAAGCTCGCCGTGTCTGCATTCCACCATCCGGGCCTGGGGTCCCCCATGCCACCTCAAAGAGGGCAGCACGAGCGTAGCCCGCAGCGCACCACGCAGATCGGCCGCTCTTCCCGAGGTTGTCTTATTTTATTGGCAACTGAGTGAGCATCAGCGGCCGGTACAGGCCTTCGGCACATGCCTGAAGCCCGCCTCCGCCGGGAAGCCCCCCGGCGCATTTTCATGCCCGAATTGACGGAAAGTCGACGTCTCGTCAGCTCGCCCGTCAGCGCCGCCGGACCGCCCCTCCGGCCGCCGCGGGCACGGCAACGGCATCTGGAGCCGCCTCCTCCGCAGGGATGACAGCCGGACCTCCGATACATCCCAGGGGTGGTCGAAAGCGACCACAGGGGTTGACGTACGGGCCCGCCCGCTGGCTCACGATGGAAACGTCCGCTTCCCGTCGGCAGCCCGAACCCGCGCGGCCGCAGCGGATCAGACGGTCCCCGTACGACAGGAGCCCCTCCCGTGACCACCCACCACTCCGGCGTCGCCACCGCCACCCGCGCCACCGTGGCGGCAGCCCGCGCCACGGACCTCACCAAGGTCTACGGACAGGGCGAGACCCAGGTGGTCGCCCTGGACGCGGTCTCCGTCGACTTCCGGCAGGCCGAGTTCACCGCGATCATGGGTCCCTCGGGGTCCGGCAAGTCGACGCTGATGCACTGCATGGCCGGGCTGGACTCGATCTCCGGCGGCTCCGCCCGGATCGGCGACGTCGAGCTGAACGGACTCAAGGACAAGAAGCTCACCCAACTCCGGCGCGACCGCATCGGGTTCATCTTCCAGGCCTTCAACCTGCTGCCGACCCTGACGGCCCTGGAGAACATCACGCTGCCCATGGACATAGCAGGCCGCAAGCCCGACCGCGCCTGGCTGGACCGCGTCGTCGAGACCGTCGGCCTGGCCAACCGGCTCAAGCACCGCCCCAGCCAGCTCTCCGGCGGCCAGCAGCAGCGGGTCGCGGTCGCCCGCGCCCTCGCCTCCCAGCCCGAGATCATCTTCGCCGACGAGCCCACCGGAAACCTCGACTCCCGCTCCGGCGCCGAGGTCCTCGGCTTCCTGCGCAACTCCGTGCGCGAACTCGGCCAGACCGTGGTGATGGTGACCCACGACCCGGTCGCGGCCTCCTACGCGGACCGGGTGGTCTTCCTCGCCGACGGCCGGATCGTCGACGACATGCCCGGCCCGACCGCCGACACGGTGCTGGAGCGCATGCGGCGGCTCTCCGGGAGCACCGCCCACTCCTCCGGACCCGGCTCCCAGGGCCGTACGAGCTGACCTTCGGCAGCCGCCACCCGTACCCGGACCTCTCCTCCAGGACCCCTCATGTTCCGTACCGCCCTGCGCAACGTGCTTGCGCACAAGGCCCGGCTGCTGATGACCGTCCTCGCCGTCATGCTCGGCGTCGCCTTCGTCTCCGGCACCCTGGTCTTCACCTCGACCCTCTCCGACGCCTTCCGCAACAGCTCCCAGAAGAGCTTCGAGAACGTCGACGTCACCCTCCACGCGCCGTCGGGCGACGCCTCGTCCGACGCCGCGGGCACGTCCCCGCAACTCGACCGCCCGCTGCTCGACACGGTGGCCAAGGTGCCCGGCGCCGCCACCACCATCGGCCTCGTCGACGGCTACACCGCCATCGCCGACAAGCACGACAAGCTGATCGGCTCCGGCTTCTCGACCCGCGGCAGCAACTACTTCCCCGGCAAGGACGGCAAGGACAGCCGCTACCCGCTGCGCGACGGCACCGCCCCCACGCGTGCGGACCAGTTCGCGCTGGACGCGCGGACCGCCGACCGGGCCGGCTACCGGGTCGGCGACACCGTACGGATCTCCGTCGACGGACCGGTCCGTGAGCAGAAGCTGACCGGCATCTTCACCACCGACGACGCCAAGGTCGCGGCCGGCGGCACCCTCGCGCTGTTCGACACCAAGAGCGCCCAGAAGCTCTTCCACCAGCCCGGATTCAGCGAGATCCAGGTCACCGCCGCGTCGGGCACCTCCCAGACCGCCCTCCGGCAGGCCATCGGGAAGGCCCTGCCCCCGGGCAGCGCCGAATCCATGACCGGCAAGCAGCTCGCCGACGGCCAGGCCAAGATGGTCGAGCAGCAGATGGAGGGTATGAAGACCGGGCTGCTGGTCTTCGCCGGAATCTCGCTCTTCGTCGGCCTCTTCCTCATCGCCAACACCTTCACCATGCTGGTCGCCCAGCGCACCCGCGAACTGGCACTGCTGCGGGCCGTCGGCGCCAGCCGCCGCCAGGTCACCCGCTCGGTGCTGATCGAGGCGTTCGTGGTCGGCGCGATAGCCGGCGTGACGGGCCTGCTGGCCGGAATCGGCATCGGCGCCGGACTGCGCGCGCTGATGAGCACCACCGCCGAGGCGGTGCCCGACGGCCCCCTGGTGGTCTCACCCACCGCCGTCCTGACCGCGCTGGGCGTGGGCATCGTCATCACCGTGCTGGCCGCCTGGCTGCCGGGCCGGCGCGCCGCGAAGATCCCGCCGGTCGCCGCGATGAACAGCGTGCACGCGGTCCCCACCACCAAGTCGCTGGTGGTCCGCAACACCCTCGGGGCGCTCTTCGCCGGCGCCGGCACCGCCGCGGTACTGGTCGCCACCGGCATGAAGGACGGCAAGGCCGTGATGGCCGTCGGGGCGGTCCTGCTGGTGATCGGCGTGTTCATCCTGACGCCGCTGCTGTCCCGCCCGCTGATCGCCCTGGCCTCCCCCGTACTGCGCCTGTTCGGCACCGCGGGCACCCTCGCCCGGCAGAACGCCGTCCGCAACCCGCGCCGCACCGCCGCCACGGCCTCCGCGCTGATGGTCGGGCTGACCCTGATCACCGGCATGACGGTGATCGCGGGCAGCGTGCAGAAGGGCATCGACAAACTCGCCAGCGAGTCCCTGAAGGCCGACTACGTCGTCTCCATGGACAGCCACCTTCCGCTCTCCCCCGAGGTGGCGAAGACCCTCAAGGACACCGACGGGGTCGTGGCAAGCAGCCCGATGCGCGAGGACGCCGCCCGGACGGACCGCGGCACGGAGCAGCTGACCGGCGTCGACGGCCGGAGTTTCGGCACCCTCACCCAGCTCCCCTTCACCGACGGCTCACTCGGCAGCCTGCGGGGCAACCAGGTCGTCGTGGACCAGGACACCGCCGAGTACAACGGCTGGCGGACCGGCTCCTCGGTCCCGGTGACGTTCCTCGACGGCAAGAAGACGACACTGACCGTCGCGGGCGTCTACCAGGGCAACGACATGTTCCGCGGCATCATCCTCGACAACGCCACCCTGGCACCCCACCAGAAGTCCGCCACCGACACGCAGGTGCTGGTCAAGATGGACGGCGGCGCCACCGACGCGCACAAGGACGCGCTCGCCAAGGCACTCGGCAACAGCCCGGCGATCACCGTCGCCGACAAGCAGGACATCTCCGCCGGCATCGCCAAGATGTTCAACCTGATGCTGAACATGCTCTACGGCCTGCTGGCCATGGCCGTGATCGTCGCGGTGCTCGGCGTCGTCAACACCCTGGCCATGTCGGTCTTCGAACGGTCCCAGGAGATCGGCATGCTGCGCGCCATCGGCCTGGACCGGCGCGGCATCAAGCGCATGGTGCGGCTGGAGTCACTGGTGATCTCGCTCTTCGGCGGGGTGCTCGGCGTCAGCCTGGGCGTCTTCTTCGGCTGGGCCGCCGGTGAACTGCTCGCCAAGGTGCTGCCGAGCTACGAACTGGTGCTCCCCTGGGGCCGACTGGCCCTCTTCCTCACCCTCGCCGCCGCCGTCGGCGTCCTGGCCGCCCTCTGGCCGGCCCACCGCGCGGCCAGGATGAACATGCTGGCCGCCATCAAGGCCGAATAGGGGGCGGAGGCCGGGCGGAGGTCCCGGGCGGGGCCGGCCGGGGCCTCCGCCCGGGGCCGCGGACACACTGCCCCGCTCCGCGAAGGGATTGCCGCGGCCGCCCTCTCCGCGACGGCTGGTCCCCACCTGCCCACTCGACGCCCCGCCCGCGACGGCGCTTCCCACGGCCGCATTTCCGCCCCCCGCCCCCACCCCCCGCCACCGGCCCTCCCCCCTTCGGGGGGAGGGCCGGTGGGGGCGGGGGAGGGTGTGTGGGTGGGGTGGGGGGGCTCGTCAGCGTCAGCCGCCCCACCCGCGCGTCCGCAGTGGCATCCCCGAGTCGCCGGTCTCCGGGGTCCGGACCGCCAGTACCTGGTTGACCCCCATCCGGTTCCGTTCGAAGGACAGTGCCGACGCGGCCATGTAGAGCCGCCACACCCGGGCCCGGCCCGGGGAGGTGAGCCGCGCCGCCTCGTTCCAGTGCTGCTCCAGATTGGTGACCCAGCTCCGCAGCGTCAGCGCGTAGTGCTCCCGGAGCGCCTCCACGTCCCGTACCTCGAACCCGGCCTCCTCCAGCTGGCCGACGGTCCCGCCGACCGGCGCCAGCTCCCCGTCCGGGAACACGTACCGGTCGATGAACTCGTCGACGTGGTACGCCTCCTCGTCCGCGACCGGCCGCCGGGCGATCTGGTGGTTGAGCAGCCGCCCGCCGGGCCGCAGACGGGCGTACAGAGCCGCCGCGTACTCCGCGTACTGGGTGCGGCCGACGTGCTCGGCCATGCCGATCGAGGAGATCGCGTCGAACGGCTCGTCGTGGATCTCGCGGTAGTCCTGCACCCGGATCTCGATGCGGTCGGCGAGCCCGGCCTCCGCGATCCGCTTCCGGGCGAAGGTGGCCTGCTCCTCGGAGAGGGTGATGCCGACCGCCCGTACGCCGTACTCGCGGGCCGCGTGCAGCACCATCGAGCCCCAGCCGCAGCCGACGTCGAGCAGCCGCTGCTCCTCGCGGAGGCCGAGCTTGCGGCAGATCAGGTCGAGCTTGTCGCGCTGGGCGTCCTCCAGGGTGGCGGCGGTGCCCTCGCCGGTGCCCCAGTACGCGCAGGAGTAGACCATGGACGGGCCCAGCACCAGGGCGTAGAAGTCGTTGCCGACGTCGTAGTGGTGGCTGATGGCCTCCTTGTCGCGCCGCAGGGTGTGCAGCGGTCCGCGGCGGCGGCGGAGTTCCTCCGCGGGCGGCGTCGGCGGGACCGGGGCGCCGGCCAGCGACAGCAGCTCCCGGGCGGCGGCGCGCAGCTCCGGGCGGGCCAGGGCGCGGAGTACGGCGGCGCGCCGCGGCCCGGGAGCGTCGGGGCGCTCCCAGATCAGTCCGGCGAGCCGGTCGAGCGCTTCGTAGAGATCGCCGTCGATGTCGAGGTCGCCGGCCACCCAGGCGCGGGCCAGGCCCAGTTCGCCCGGCTTGAACAGCAGCCGACGCAGGGCCCGGCGGTGGCGGATGACGAGGGTGGGGGCTCCCGGCGGTCCCGACTCGCTGCGGTCCCAGGCGCGGATGCGTACCGGGAGCGGGGCTCCCAGCACCTCCTCGGCGAGCTTGGTGAGCCGTCCAGCGGCATCGGCCATGTCGCACACCTCCGTGTTGACGAGTCGGGCGAAGAAGATTCACCCACCACGTAAACGCCAATGGGGCGCCCAGTTAGTCCCGTTCACACGCTAGAGAACCGCACACCGCCCGCTTTGCGCCAGAGTGGACACACCTCCGGACACGCCAAAGGGCGCCCGCCCCACGGATGGCGGACGCCCTTCGGGCTGGTCGGAGTAGCCGACCGGTGATTCAGGAAGCCTTGGCCTTGGGCTTGTCCCCGGCCTCGGCGGCGGTCGGCGGGGCCGGCGCCGGCTTGGCGGCCTCGTAGAACTCCTCGCGGGGGTTCTCCATGGCACCGAGCGAGACCACCTCGCGCTTGAGGAACATCGCCAGCGTCCAGTCGGCGAAGACCCGGATCTTCCGGTTGAACGTCGGCATCGCCATGCCGTGGTACGCGCGGTGCATGTACCAGGCGAGACGGCCCTTGAGCTTGATCTTCACCTTGCCCATGACGATCATCGCGACGCCCTTGTGCAGGCCCAGACCGGCGACCGCACCCTTGTTGGCGTGGCTGTACTCCTTCTGCGGGAAGCCCCGCATGCCGGAGAGCACGTTGTCACCGAGGACCTTGGCCTGCCGCAGGGCGTGCTGCGCGTTCGGCGGGCACCAGGCGTTCTCGTTGCCGTTCTTGCGGCCGACCATGTCCGGGACCTGGGCGTTGTCGCCGGCGGCCCAGATGTAGTCGGTGCCCTGCACCTGGAGGGTGGTGCCGGTGTCGACGTGGCCGCGCGGGCCGAGCGGCAGACCGAAGCGGGCCAGCGCCGGGTTCGGCTTGACGCCCGCGGTCCACACGATGGTGTTGGAGTCGACCTCAAGGCCGTTGTTGAGCTTCACGTGGCCGTCGACGCAGGAGTCCATGCCGGTCTTGAGGTAGACCTCGACACCGCGGCCCTCAAGGTGCTCCTTGCCGTAGGCGCCGAGCTTCGGGCCCACCTCGGGGAGGATCTTGTCGGCGACGTCGACCAGCAGGAAGCGCATGTCCTCGCGCTTCACGTTGTTGTAGTACTTCGCGGCGTCGCGGGCCATGTCCTCGACCTCGCCGATGGTCTCCGCACCCGCGAAGCCGCCGCCGATGAAGACGAAGGTGAGCGCCTTGCGGCGGACGTCCTCGTCGGTCGTGGAGTCGGCCTTGTCCAGCTGCTCCAGCACGTGGTTGCGCAGGCCGATGGCCTCTTCCACGCCCTTCATACCGATGCCGCTCTCGGCCAGGCCGGGGATCGGGAAGGTACGGGACACCGCGCCCATGGCGATGACCAGGTAGTCGAAGGGCAGCTCGTACGCCTCGCCGACCAGCGGGGCGATCGTGGCGACCTTGCGGTCCTGGTCGATGGTGGTGACCCGGCCGGTGAGGACCTCCGCCTTGGGCAGCACGCGCCGCAGCGGAACCACGACGTGGCGGGGGGAGATGCTGCCGGCAGCAGCTTCGGGGAGGAAGGGCTGGTACGTCATGTACGAGCGCGGGTCGACGACCGTGACGGTCGCCTCGCCGTACCGCATCTGCTTGAGGATGCGGCGTGCCGCGTACAGGCCTACGTACCCACCGCCTACAACGAGGATCCTGGGACGCTCCGTGGTGCTCATGCAATCGAGTATCCACCCCCACATGGGGGGTCGCTCGTGAGCCCCTTCACAAGCACGCCAGGGGCATCTGCTACACTCCGCCAGCTTCGTGACCGACGCCATAGTCCAATGCGGAACCACCCTATGCCGCGAGGCGTTGGAGACCCGCGTTGATCAGGCGTTGTTCCATCGTGACCGCCCGCCGGGCAGTCGGACCGCCGCTTCCGCGGGCGTGCCGCCGCCGCACTCGGAACCGCGCATTCTCCGGGTCGAGGGGGCCCGGAACCTTCGAATGAGGGTCGGACGATCAGATTGTTCGTCCAACGCGAGGCTTTTTCATGTGAAGGATTTCACGAACTTTCTCCTCTGAACCCTCCGCGGAGCCCTCCCGAGCCCCCTGAAAGCCGCTCAGACGCGCGCCCCGCCCACCCAAAAAGCCGGGCGGCAGAGGCCGTTGCCGACCCCTGCCGCCCGTCGCCCCCGCCGTCTCAGCCGGCGAGGCTCCAGGCGATGCCGTCCAGGGTTGCCCGCGAAGCGCCACTCGTCCCGCACGCCCCTTCCCGCGTGTACACGCTGACGCGTACACTGGCTGCATGACGGAAAGCACCGTGACAGTACGCGAGGCCCGCGCGCATCTCGCGGACCACATCAACCGTGCCGAGCAGGGCACACCTACGGTGATCACTCGCAACGGCGTGCCAGTTGCGGCCGTGGTTCCGATCGCGGACTTCGATGCGCTGGAAGAGGCCGCCGATGTACTGCTGGCCCGGGAGGCGGAAGCGGTCCTGGCCGAGGAAGGCCCGACCGTGACGATGGCCGAGCTGCTGGCGGACCTGTTTACCGAGCGCACCGAAGACGCGGCGTGAAGTACGCCTTCCGGTTCACCGCAGCTGCTCAGCGGCAGCTTCGAGCCATCGACCGGCCTGCCGCCATGCGCATCCTCGCCGCACTGACCGCGCTTGGCGACGATCCGTACCGCGAGGACGCCGACATCAAGAAGCTCACCGGCCCCTCGGGGCTCTATCGGCTCCGGGTCGGCAACTACCGGGTCGCCTACCAGGTCGAGGACGGCGAACTCATCATCCTCGTCGTCAAGGTCGGCGACCGGCGCGACGTCTACCGCAACATCTGAGAAACAGGCCACCGGAGCCCGAAGGCTCCGGTGGCCGCGCCGGGAGGGTCACTCGTCGTCGAGTGCCGCGTGCCAGGCGATGCCGTCCAGGATGTCGTGCTCGCTGACGACGACCTCCTGGGCGCCGCTGCGCTCCATGATCGACAGCAGCACGAGCGCGCCCGCGGCGATCACGTCGACCCGGCCGGGGTGCATGACCGGGATGGCCGCGCGCTCGGCGTGGGTGGAGGACAGCAGCCGGCCGGTGACCTCGCGGACCGTCGCCAGGGGAATCCGGGAGTGGTGAATGGCCTCGGAGTCGTACTGGTCCAGGCCCAGTGCGATCGCGGCGACCGTGGTCACCGAGCCGGCCAGGCCGACCAGGGTGGCCGCCTCGCGCAGCGGGACGGTCTCCTCGGCCCGGTCCAGGGCCGCCGAGACATCGGCCTTGATGGCGGCGATCTGGCCCTCGGTGGGCGGGTCGCTGATCTCTCCGCCGTGCACCAGATGGCGCTCGGTCATCCGTACGCAGCCGACGTCGACCGAGCGGGCGGCGCGATAAGAGGTACGACGCGCAGCGTCTCCAGGGAGGGCGGTGGTGGGCGACGGGTGGGCGGAGCCGAGGACGAACTCGGTGGAGCCGCCGCCGATGTCCACCACCAGGAACGGCCGCTCGTGGTCGGCGCGGCCGGTGAGCTCCTTGGTGGCGCCGTTGAAGGAGAACTCGGCCTCCTGGTCACCGGTGATCACCTCGGGCTCCACGCCCAGGATGTCGACCACGCCGCGGACGAAGTCGTCGCGGTTCTCCGCGTCGCGGGAGGCGGAGGTCGCCACGAAGCGGACGGCCTCGGCGCCGAGGCCCTTGATCACCGCGGCGTACTCCCGGCAGGCCGCGAAGGTGCGCTCCAGCGCCTCGGGTGCCAGCCGCCCGGTGCGGTCCACGCCCTGGCCCAGCCGGACGATCTGCATCCGGCGGTCGAGGTCCTTCAGCTCGCCGGTCGCCGGGTCGGCGTCCGCGACCAGCAGCCGGATGGAGTTCGTACCGCAGTCGATGGCGGCGACCCGCTTCACGTGGCGTCTCCTTCGGGGGCGTCCTGGGCTGGGGTGGTGTCCTGGCACGAGGTCACGCACGGGCCCTTCTTCCACCACTCCGGCAGCATCGCGAGGGCCTCGTCACCGAGCGGGTTGACGCCCGGCCCGGCCGCCAGCGAATGGCCGACGAGGACGTGCAGGCACTTGACCCGGTCGGGCATGCCGCCCGCGCTCGGGAAGCCCTGCAGCACCTCGATGGCGTCCCGCCGCCGGATGTAGTCCTCGTGGGCCGCGCGGTAGGCGGCAGCCAGCTCGGGGTCGGCCGCGAGCCGTTCGGTCATCTCCTTCATCACGCCGTTGGCCTCCAGCGTGCCGATCGCGGAGGCCGCGCGCGGGCAGGTGAGGTAGTAGAGCGTGGGGAAGGGCGTGCCGTCCTCCAGGCGCGGCGCCGTCTCGACGACGTCCGGCTGGCCGCAGGGGCAGCGGTGCGCGATGGCGCGCAGCCCGCGGGGCGGGCGGCCGAGCTGCTCCTTGAAGGCCGCGATGTCCGCGGCGGTGGGCTCGGTGGGCTCGGTCTGGGGCGGGGGCGTGTCCATGTGCGCTTTCGGTGAGGTGAGTGGTGTGGAGGGGGCGGTGCGGGCCGTCCGCTGTCGACAGTACGGGCTGCCGGCGGCCGGCGGTACGGGCGCCGGCCGGTCCGGCGGACGCGGCTCGTCCTAGCGCTTGTCGGCCGTGTCGACGGCGTCCCACAGATTCTCGTACCAGGGGCGCTGCGCCGCCCGCGCCCCCTTCGGTGCGGAGCCGGTGCCGGAGCCGTCCGGGACGATGTAGCCGGACTCGCCCGGTTTGACGTAGTGGAGGTGCCGGCGGGCCTGCTGGCGTACGTACTCCGGGTCCTGCCAGCGGGCCTTCTGCTCGCGCAGCCGCTCCAGGGCAGTCCCGGCGTCCTGCGCCTTGCGGCGCTGCTCGGCGATGTCCGACCGCTGGGAGACGTACTGCCTCATGGGGTACGCGAGGGCGACGACCAGGGAACACATCACCAGGGCCAGCAGGGCGGCACGGCCGGTGAGGCGGTTGCGGCGGGGCGGGCGGGCGCGGTAGACGCGGGCGGCGGCCTGCTCGCCGAGCGCCTTGAGTCGGGTCGCGGTCGAGAACCGGTCCGCGGGCACGTCGCCTCCCCTTCACTGACGGACGCCTGACTGCTTCAAGCAGGTACGTCCCCGGCAACGGTACGGGACCGTCGCCGGGGACGTACGGGGCGCGGGGCGAGTGCCTCGCCCGTTCGGCCCCTGCTGCCCTGTCCGGCCTGGCAGCGGGCCGCCTTCGTCAGCTGCCGTGGCGGAAGCGGGGGAAGGCGGAGCGGCCGGCGTAGACCGCGGCGTCGTCGAGGATCTCCTCGATGCGCAGCAGCTGGTTGTACTTGGCGACGCGCTCGGAGCGGGCCGGGGCGCCGGTCTTGATCTGGCCGCAGTTGGTGGCGACGGCGAGGTCGGCGATGGTGACGTCCTCGGTCTCACCGGAGCGGTGCGACATCATGCACTTGAAGCCGTTGCGCTGGGCGAGCTCGACGGCGTCCAGGGTCTCGGTCAGCGAGCCGATCTGGTTGACCTTGACCAGGAGGGCGTTGGCGGAGCCCTCCTCGATGCCGCGGGCCAGGCGCTCGGGGTTGGTGACGAACAGGTCGTCGCCGACCAGCTGGACCTTGGCGCCGAGCTTGTCGGTGATGACCTTCCAGCCGGCCCAGTCGTCCTCGAACAGCGGGTCCTCGATGGAGACCAGCGGGTAGGCCGCGACCAGCTCCTCGTAGTACTCGGTCATCTCGGCGGCCGAGCGGGTCTTGCCCTCGAACTCGTACGAGCCGTCCTTGTAGAACTCGGAGGCGGCGACGTCCAGGGCGAGCGCGATGTCCTGGCCGGGGGCGTAACCGGCCTGCTTGACGGCCTCCAGGATGAGGTCGAGGGCCTCGCGGTTGGAGCCCAGGTTCGGGGCGAAGCCGCCCTCGTCGCCGAGGCCGGTGGACAGCCCGCGCTCCTTCAGGACCTTCTTGAGGGTGTGGTAGACCTCGGCGCCCCAGCGCAGCGCCTCGGAGAAGGACTCCGCGCCGATCGGGGCGATCATGAACTCCTGGATGTCCACGTTGGAGTCGGCGTGCGACCCACCGTTGAGGATGTTCATCATCGGGACGGGCAGGACGTGCGCGTTCGGGCCGCCGAGGTAGCGGAACAGCGGGAGGTCGCTGGCCTCGGAGGCGGCGTGCGCGACGGCGAGGGAGACGCCGAGGATGGCGTTGGCGCCGAGCGAGCCCTTGTTGTCGGTGGCGTCCAGGTCGAACATGGCCTGGTCGATCAGCCGCTGCTCGGTCGCGTCGTAGCCGACGAGCTCCGGGCCGATCTGCTCGATGACGGCCAGGACGGCCTTCTCCACGCCCTTGCCCAGGTAGCGGTTCGGGTCGCCGTCGCGGAGCTCGATGGCCTCGAAGGCGCCGGTGGAGGCGCCGGACGGCACGGCGGCACGGCCGGTGCTGCCGTCGTCGAGGCCGACCTCGACCTCGACCGTGGGATTACCTCGCGAGTCGAGAATTTCGCGGGCTACGACGACGTCGATCGACGGCACGTTGTCTCCTTCGTGGGTGTCTGGCGTTCTGCGCATGAGCCTAACGGCCCCGGAGGTGTCCGTCGGTGCTTGGCCCGCTCCGTGGGACGGAAGACCCCGGAATGCTTACCGAAGTCCCAGTTCACGGGACCTTTCGGCACATTGTTCGCGGAACGGGGAATGCCGTGGGACGGCGCCGGTCGGCGGGGTGCCGCGGCGGGCACTCCGGGCGCGGGGCCGGGACACGAGAAGCCCCGCCACGGCGCGTCGGGGGGAAGTGCGCGCCGTGGCGGGGCTGGTCTCACGGAGGAAGGGGGCCCGCCGCTCGAACCCCGGAGTCCGCTGGGCGGGTGGCTCAGACGGTGAGCTGCTGGCCGGGGATGATCAGGTTCGGGTTGCCGCCGATGACCGACTTGTTCGCCTTGTAGACGGACTTCCAGTCGGCGCCGTGGGCCTTGGCGATCTTGGCGAGGGTGTCGCCCGCCTTGACGGTGTAGTTGCCCTGGCCGGTGGACTTGCGCTCGGCGGACCGCGAGGCACGGTCCTCGGACGGGGCCTTCTTGGGCTCGGGCTTGGCCGACTCCTGCTTCGGCGCGGACTCGGTCTGCGCGGAGGTGTCGACGTCGGCGGCGGGGCCACCGGCGGTCAGGTTGCCCGCACCGGCGCAGGACCAGGCACCCGGACCCTGGATGGCGAGGAGCTTCTCGGCGGCGGCTATCTGCTGGGACTTGCTGGCGAGGTCGGCGCGCGGCGCGAATTTGGTGCCACCGGCGGCGGCCCAGCTGGAGTTGGAGAACTGCAGGCCACCGTAGTAGCCGTTACCGGTGTTGATCGACCAGTTGCCGCCGGACTCGCACTGGGCGACCTTGTCCCAGGTGGCGACGGAGGCGGCGGAGGCGGAGGTGGCGCCCATCATCGGGACGGCCACGGCGGCACCGGCGACACCGGCGAGGGTGGCGACGCGGACGGCCTTGGAGGGACGACGGTGCTTGCCCTTGAAGATCAGCATGGTTCGTTCGTTTCCTCACCGACGCCTACGAGGTGAGCTGTCGGGTTCGGACTGATGAGTCGCCCGGCCGGGTGCGCGGAACGCACCTGGCTTCACCCCAAGCCGGTTGACCCGTTTTCACGGGCGGGGCCGGCACAAATCCTGGGTCCCCCGCTCCTGCCTTCGGCGCTTGCGCGTCAAGTGCCTTCGACCACCGGCAGGACTCGGCGTGTGATCGAAGGGCCCGCTTTGGCGAGCGGTCCTGACGTTAAGCAGTAATCCCCTTGGGGTTCAAACCCCACCATCTGGACCAAGTTGACCGTTTTTGATCGGGGCTTGGATGCATTTTCGCAGGTGGGGCCCGGTATGCCGGGGTTGGGCACACCGGACCCCTCCGGAGTCAACGAGACCCTTGTCTCACTTTCCCAAAAGAGGGCGAAGGGAGGCGAACTACCCTGCGTTCCGCCCGAGATCGAGCCGCTGGCCGGGCTGGATCAGGTCCGCGTCGGAGCCGATGACGCCCTCGTTGCGGTCGTAGAGCGCGGACCAGCCGCCGGACAGCCGGTGGGCCGCGGCGATGGCTGACAGGCTGTCACCCGGGCGCACCGTGTAGTCCCCGTCGGCCGCCGGGCCCGTACGGTGCGCGTCGCCGCCGCGTGAGGCGTGCCGGCCGGCGGACCGCCCGGCGTCGCCGTCCCCGGCGTCCTCGCCGTCCGCCCCACCGCGGTGCTTGCCCTTGCCGGGCACCTCACGCGGGGTGCCGGTGCCGTCCGTACGGCTGCCGCCCCCGGAGTGGTCGGCGTCCTCGGACGGGTCCGCCGCGGGGCCGTCGGACGGGTCGGCGGACTGCGACGGGTCGTCGTCACCTTGGCCGCTGTCCTGGTCACTGCCCTGGTCGCCGTCCCGGTCGCCGGACGGTTCCGGGCTCGTGGACGCGTCGCCGGGCTCGCCGGAGTCCGAGGCATCGGGCGAGGGCGTGGCGTCGGACGGCCGGCCGCCCGGCTCGTCGCCGGCCTTGTCGCCCGGTGCGTCGCCCGGCTCGTCGTGCCGTCCGGACGTGTCCGTGCCGTCGTGGTCGTGGGACGAACCGGTGTCCCAGGGGTCGAGGGAGCCCGCGGAGTCCGACGGGTCGGGCTCCGGGGTGCTGGTGCTGCCGGGGTCGACCTCCGGCGCGCGGCCGTCATCGGTCAGCCCGGCGTTCACCGCACAGCTCGGCCAGGCGTCCGGCCCCTTGTGGTCGAGGATCGACTCGGCGACCGCGATCTGCTGGGAGCGGCTGGCAAGGTCGGGGCGCGAGGCGTAGGCCGTGCCGCCGTAGTTGTCCCACATCTCCTGGGTGAGCTGCAGGCCGCCGTAGTAGCCGTTGCCCGACGCCGCGCTCCACACTCCGCCGCTCTCGCACTGGGCGACCTTGTCCCAGGTCGCGGTGTCGGCGGCCTGTGCGCCGCTCGCGGCGAACAGTGGCAGGGCGAGGCCCGCGCCGGTCACTCCCGCCGTGACAAAGATGGCCGGTGCCTGGCGGGGTCGACGGTGTCGGCCGTTCCCGGAACGCATGCGGATGCCTTTCGCGCGGCGGTTGAGTTGTCTCGACGAGCTCTTCGAGCTGCTCGACGGGGTCTCCGGCCGGCCGACGCACGCGAGCGGCACCGTTACACCGGTCCCCCACCTCACCGCTTCGACCGATCGAGTGAAACCTGTCGATCGTCGGGTCGAAAGGTAGCCGGGGTCCTGGGGAGTCACAAGTCGGTGTAGCACGGATCACGTAATGGTCACGCAGTTGACTCTGCGTCACATCCGACTTCGCCGCTGGTCAGGGCCGCTCCGGGGAGAACTCCACCGGAAGTGAACGGAGTCCGCGCATGATGAGCCCGCCCCGCCAGCGCACATCATCAGGTTCCACCGCAAGCCGGATGTCCGGGAGCCGGGTCAGCAGGGTCGCCAGCGCGCTCTGTCCTTCGAGCCGGGCCAGCGGCGCCCCCAGGCAGTAGTGGATGCCGTGCCCGTAGCCCAGGTGCTGGTTGTCACGCCGGGTCAGATCGAGCACGTCCGGCTCGTCGAAGCGGGCCGGGTCACGGTCGGCGGCGGCCAGCACCACCAGGACCGGGTCCCCCTTGGCGATCCGCTGTCCGGCGAGCGTCAGCTCCTCGGTCGCGAACCGCCAGGTCGCCAGCTCCACGGGGCCGTCGTAGCGGAGCAGTTCCTCGATGCCGGTGGTGAGCAGGTCGGTGTCGCCCGCCGCGATCGACTTCTGGAGCAGTTCCCGCTGGGCGGGGTGGCGCAGCAGGGCGTAGAGGCCGTTACCGATCAAGTTCACGGTCGTCTCAAAACCGGCGAACAACAAGATAAAGGCCATCGCGGCGACCTCGTTCTCGGTCAGGTGCTCCCCGTGGTCGGAGGCCCTGATCAGGGCGGAGATCAGATCCTCGTCCGGCTCGGCGGTCTCGCTCAGAGTCGCGCGCTTGCGGTGGATCAGCTCGGCGAGATAGCCGCGCATCTTCTTCACGGAGCGGGCGACGCCGCCGCGCGGGCCGCCGCCGTGCCGGATCATCATGCCCGCCCAGTCACGGAAGTCGTCCTGGTCCTCGCGCGGCACCCCCAGCAGGTCGCAGATCGCGTAGATCGGCAGCGGGAACGCGAACTCGTGGATCAGATCGGCCTCCCCGCGCTCGGCGAAGCCGTCGATCAGCCGGTCGGTCAGCTCCTGGACCCGCGGGGCGAAGGCGGCGACCCGGCGCGGGGTGAACGCCTTCGAGACCAGCCGGCGCAGCCGGGTGTGGTCCGGCGGGTCGATGTTGAGGAGGTGCGTCATCAGGTTGGCGCTGCGCTCCCCCGGGATGCCGACCTTGCCCTTGCCGTGCGCGGCCTCGCTGTGATGGGCCGGGTTCTTGGACAGCCGGGCGTCGGCCAGCGCCTGCCGCGCCTCCGTGTAGCGCGTCACCAGCCAGGCCTCGACGCCGCTGGGCAGCTCGGTCCGGTGCACCGGCGCATGCTCGCGCAGCCAGGCGTACGCGGGGTACGGGTCGGAGGCGAACTCCCAGGTGAACAGGGCGGGGGCGGGCCCGGCGGCGGGGCAGCCCGCGGGGGCTTCGGGGGCGGTGGTGTGGGGCTCGGCGTGCACCTTCCGACCGTAACCGCTGGGCGCACAACGGCGCGCCCGCGTACCGGCCGGGCCCTCCGCTACGCCGTGTCCACGCCCAGACCGGCCAGGAACGCCGCCGCCGCGGGCGAGGGGCCGAGGCCGCTCCACACCACCCGCTCGGTCCTCGCCGGCGCCGGCCGCACCCGCACGATGTGCAGCCCGGCCAGCTCGGAGGCGATGGCCTCCGGCACCATGCCGACGCCCAGCCCCGCCCGCACCAGCTTCGCCAGGAACTCGACCGTGGTCACCTCGAACGCCACCTCCGAGGTCAGCCCCGCCGCCCGGAACGCGTCATCGCGCTGCCGGCGGGCCGCGGACCCCGCCGTGAAGTCGACGAAGGTCTCCCGCGCCATCCGCGCCAGCGTGGTCCACTCCCGCTCCGCCAGCGGATGCCCCGACGGGACGACGCCGACCAGCTCACCGCGCGCCAGTTCCTTCTCCCGCACACCGACGGTCCGTGCCGCGGGCGCCAGCCCGACGAACGCGACGTCCAGCGCCCCCTGCCGCACCCGCTCGATGAGCTGGTCGCTCATCTCGGTCTGCAGACTGATCCGCACCTGCGGGCACCGGGTGCGGAAGGCGCCCAGCTCACGGGCGAGATCCACGGCCGCGACGGTGGAGATCGCGCCGACCGCGAGCCGCCCGCGCACCTCCCCGGTCGCCGCCGCGACCTCGGCGCGGGCCCGCTCGGCCGCCTCCAGCGCCTGCCGCGCGACCGGGACGAAGGCCTCGCCGGCCGCGGTCAGCCGGACGCTGCGGCTGGTCCGGTCGAAGAGCCGGGCCCCCAGCTCCTTCTCCAGCCGGGCGACCTGATGGCTGAGCGCGGACTGCACCACATGGCAGCGCTCGGCGGCCCGGGTGAACCCGCCGGTCTCCGCCACCGCCACCACGTACCGCATCTGCTGCAGCTCCATGGCCCGCACCCTAAGGGCTGTCCCGTAGCCGACATCGATCACGATTCACGATGGATGCGATGAAAACGATGTGTTGGACTCATTAATCTTCGGGCCGCAGGCTGGGACGTGCCCGCCGCCGCGGTGGCCGCGGGTGCACAAGGGGAGGTCAGTGATGGAAACCGAGCACACGGCGGAGCCCGCCCGGGACGCACCGGGGGCCGGGCCCGGCCTGGGCCGCGGCACCCTCCTGCTGATGTCGGTCGCCGCCGGACTCTCCGTCGCCGGCAACTACTTCGCCCAGCCGCTGCTGGACGTCATCGGGCGCGATCTGCACCTGCCGGCGGCCACCGCCGCGCTGGTGGTGACCGTCGCCCAGGTCGGCTACGGGCTCGGGCTGCTGCTCCTCGTGCCGCTCGGCGACCTGCTGGAGCGGCGCCGGCTGGCCGTCACCCTGACCGCGGCGACCGCGCTCTTCCTCACCGTGACGGCGAGCGCGCCCAACGCCGCCCTGCTGCTCACCGGCACCGCGCTGACCGGCCTCACCTCGGTCGCCGCCCAGGTCGTGGTGCCGTACGCGGCGACCCTCGCACCGCCCGCCGAGCGCGGCCGCACCGTGGGCACCGTCATGACCGGGCTGCTGCTCGGCATCCTGCTGGCCCGTACGGCCGCCGGGCTGCTCGCCGAACTCGGCGGCTGGCGCACCGTCTACTGGGTCAACGCGGCGCTGATGCTGCTGATGGCGCTGCTGCTGCGGCTCCGGCTGCCGGCCCTGCGCACCCCGGCCGGGCTGCGCTATCCGGCGCTGCTGCGGTCCACGGTGGCGCTGTTCGGCCAGGAGCCGGTGCTGCGGTGGCGCGGCGCGCTGGGGGCGCTGACCTTCGCGGGCTTCAGCGTGCTGTGGACGGCGCTGGCGTTCCTGATGTCCGGGCCGTCCTACGGCTGGCAGGAGTCGGCCATCGGGCTGCTGGGGCTGGTGGGCGCGGCCGGTTCGCTGGCCGCCTCGGCGGGCGGCCGGCTGGCGGACCGCGGCCTGGCGCACCGGGTCACCGGCGCGGCGGGCTTCCTGCTGCTGGGGTCGTGGGGCTTGCTGGCCCTCGGCGGCGCGGGCGGCGCCTGGTCACTGGCGGCCCTGCTGGCCGGGGTGATCGTGCTGGACCTGTCCGCGCAGGCGATCCACGTCAGCAACCAGCACCAGGTCTATGCGATCCGCCCCGAGGCCCGTAACCGCCTCAACTCCGCCTACATGACCAGCTACTTCGTCGGCGGCGCGGTGGGCTCGGCGCTGACCTCTGCGGTCTGGGGCCTGGCCGGCTGGAGCGGGGTGTGCGTCCTGGGGGCGGGGCTGGCGCTGGCCGTGGTGGCGCTGTGGGTGGCGGACCGCATACGGCGACGCCCCTCCGGCGGGGGCCGGGCGGGGCGGAGGCAGGCGGCCACCGCCGAGGCTCCGGCGGCGTCGCTCACGTCCTGACGGGCGGTGTCATCCGCACTGTGCGCCCGGTGCCGACCGCACAGGGCCGCTGCCGGGCTGCCTTCACGAAGTGCCGGGAGGGCTTCAGGGCCGCTTGAGAACTTCCGTCACCGCGGCGGGGGGGGGGGCCCCCCCCCCCCCGGGGGGGCGGCCCCCCCCCCCCCGGGGGGGGGGCGGGGGCGGGGGGGGGGGGGCGCCCCCGCCGCGCGGGGGGCACCCGGGACCGCCGGGGGGCCCGCACCCCCGGCGGGG